>CAZENB010000007.1:0-40077 GCA_964513555.1 uncultured Rhizobium sp.
GTAAAATCTACGTGACCAGGAGTATCAATGATGTTAATACGGTGATTTCTCCAAAAACATGTAGTAGCAGCTGAAGTGATGGTGATGCCGCGCTCTTGCTCTTGTTCCATCCAGTCCATTGTAGCAGCACCATCATGCACCTCACCTATTTTGTGAGATTTACCAGTATAAAAAAGAATTCTTTCAGTTGTAGTTGTTTTTCCAGCATCAATGTGAGCCATGATGCCAATGTTGCGGTATTTTTCTATTTCAATTTGGCGAGCCATAAATATAATTAAGTTGAAATTTTTAAGTATTTATAAAATATACAAGAGATTCTAACTAAGACAATTTGGCCAAATTAGCTTACATTGAATTTTGCTTTAAAACCAAAATGAAGTAAAAATATTTTAATTGGTTATTTTAAGATCTATTGCTTCAAAATCAATCTTGTAGGGCCGTTTAAAATATTTAGTTAAAATTTAATTACAAGTTATTATTTGATTTTGGTGATTATATACTTATTTCCCCTTATAAATCTTCGCCAGTTTGTTCTTTGAAAAGTTTACTAACTTTCTTAACAAAGTCTTTTGGTAAAGAATCTGCCGAGGAATGAGTGTTTAGAACTTCTTGCAAACCATTAATAAATTCTAATCTGTTAGAGAAAGCGGGATATTTAACTTTTTTTGTGCCATACCAAGTCGTTGGTTTTATGTTATGAGATTGTTGAATCTGAAAATTTTGCGTAACAAAATTTAGTTTTTTTAATTTTTGTTAAATTATTAAAAAATCCGATAATTTTTTGAGTATTTTTTGCAGTTTTTGGTGGATAAATTTCATTTAAAACTACCATCCTATTTAAATTATGAGAAATAGATTATATAAAGGCAGTAAAATGATTTTTGGCTATCCCAACATATCTTACTCTGTGATTACTTCTGAAAAACACTCTTTCATATGGAGCTCTAAGTTTAGTATAAAATTTATCAAGATCCTTGTTTTTATCCTTCATATTGTTCTTCTTAACCGCTGCCAAATGAAGATTCCTCTTCGCCGTCGCTAACTTAGCATTCTTATCGCAGTAACCCCTTAGCTCTTAACTGCTCCTTCAAAATATTGAAAATCTTCAACAATCTGATTAGTGCCAATTTTTACTTTCTCATGTAAGAATGAAATGAACAATAGTGATATTTGCGAAATAAACGATATTTCCAGAAACTTATATTTGCAGTGTTTTTGTATTGTAGTATTCTAATCTTATATTTTCCTGGATTGCACGCTACAAGAAAATAAAAGTATAAATTATATTCAGCAATTGAATGAGATTTAGTTCGATATTTAAGGAATGCTTTATAAAAAAAATCTCCATCGACGTCATTTTTCTCAACTAGAGAAAATAGTTCTAAAATCACTTCTTTTTGGAATAACATATGATGACAAATTCCAGAAATATTTTCAAATTCCTTTGGCAATTTTTCAGATATTTGCGGCAAAACTTTTTTGATGTGAGATAAGCTTATTTGATGAAATTCAGATTTATCCAAATTTTTATCTTTTGCCAAGTTATAAAGAGGCAATTCACCATCATCTGAAAAGAACTTTACTTTTTTAAAAAAAACAGTGTCAGCATCTAATACCAAAACATTTTCAGAGATATTTGGAATTATAAGAACACTGTATAATTTTAATAATTGTTGAAAGTGCCATCCTACAGCATTGCCACCAACTAATTCAGATATTTCTTGATAAGAAAACGGATACAACGATTCATCAAACCATTCTGCTTTATCAGTATATTTTTCTTTGGAAACCACTATTATTCTTCGGACATTGGCGCCGTTTTTTCTGATACCTTTGATTGCGTGATTTAGAATTTTGAGATCTTTTTTGTGTGCCGGTATAACGACATCTATGATGTTGGTTTTTTGTAGCGTCAGATTTGCTGCCGCTTTCTCTGAATTATCGTTTAGAAGAAATTTTTTTAACAAAATGAATTTTTCAAACATAGAATTAAGCTAAAAAAATTTCTTACTACAACGGAATTCAGAACAAACGGCTAACAATAAATTACCATCTATAGTGAGCAAAAGCTTTGTTGGCTTCAGCCATCTTAAAAACTTCTTCTTTTTTCTTAGCTGCCCAACCTTTATTTTCCAAAGATTCCAAAACAACTGTTACAACTTTTGTTGATAGATCTTTACCTTTAATGTTTTCGATAGCAATTTTTAACCATTTCAAAGCAAGAGCTGAACCACGTCTAGCAGAAACTTCAACTGGAATTTGGTAAGTAGCACCACCAATTCTTCTTGATCTAACTTCAACTTTTGGAGTTACATTTTCCAAAGCTTCTTTGAATATTTCAATCGGAGATTTCTTCAATTTTTTTTCTAAATTGTCAAAAGCCTCATAAATAGCTTTTTCAACAACTGATTTCTTACCGTCGTTCATCAAACGGTTAACAAATCTTGAAACGATGATTTCGTTGTATTTTGCATCAGGAATAATTTTTCTGATCTTGGCCGCTCTTCTACGCATTGTTTTAATTATAATTGTGAGTATAAGAAGATCTTAAACTCGGTTTTTACTAAAATGGTTGGGTAACCATCTTCGCGCCTAATTCACATAAGCGACTATTCAAAACTTTAGCAAATTAAGGAAAGTTCCTTATTCACTCCATTTTTCTCTAAGTATTTTAAGATTATGGCTAGGCAGAAATTTTTTTAATGAAGAACATGTATAAAGCATACATAACTGAATTAGAAAAATTCCCAACGACGCCAGCTCTCAAAAGCTGACAAGAAAAACTATTTTGGTTTTTGGGCACCGTATTTAGAACGTGCTTGCTTACGATTTTTTACACCTTGGGTATCAAAATAACCTCTGATGATATGGTAACGAACACCCGGCAAGTCTTTTACACGACCACCACGAATTGCAACAACAGAGTGCTCTTGCAAGTTGTGGCCTTCACCTGGGATGTATGCGATAACTTCAAAACCGTTAGTTAATTTTATACGTGCAACTTTACGTAAAGCTGAGTTTGGTTTTTTTGGAGTTGTTGTATAAACACGAGTACAAACTCCTCTTTTTTGAGGACAACCTTTCATGGCTGGAACTTTATTTTTCGCAACCTGTTTAACTCTTGGCTTTCTAATCAATTGATTAATTGTTGGCATTGAACCGACTCTATATTTTTATTATTATTTTAAAAAAAACTTGAAATGTTTTACGAAGCAACTCAGTTTTCGTAATTATCAATAGCTACTTGATATTTTACATCCAAAATTTGCGAGAGCGAGGTTTTTAGTGCAAAGTAAAAAAAGAGTCAACTAAAATTTAAAACCTTAGATAAATACACTAGACTTAGCTTTTTCACAGAATAAATATGGATTGCAAAGCCTTGCATGACTGCAAAGCTTTGCATTAAAACAAAAAGTGATAAAATTTTAAATCAAAAATTACAATTTTTTTGCATTTCCAGCCAAGTACTCTGCAACACCAGCTGCATTTGGCTTCATGCCTTCTTTTCCTTTATTCCAACCAGCTGGACAAACTTCTCCGTGTTCTTGGAAGAATTTTAAAGAATCGACCATACGGATTGCTTCGTCAATATTTCTACCAAGAGGTAAATCATTAACGACTTGATGACGAACTACGCCTTCTTGGTCAATTAAGAAGGTTCCACGTAAAGCAACCGCTTCTCCCATCAAAACATCATAATCACGAGCAATTGATTTTGTTAAGTCAGCAACTAAAGGATATTGAACTTGACCAATACCACCTTTATTAACTTCAGTGTTTTTCCAAGCTAAATGAGTGAATTTTGAATCAACAGAAACTCCTATAACTTCAGCTCCACGATCCTTAAACTCTTTTAAACGATTGTCAAAAGCTATAATTTCTGAAGGACAAACGAATGTAAAATCAAGTGGATAGAAGAATAACACACCAATTTTTCCTTTTAAATAAGTATGTAAATTAAAATTATCATTAATTTCATTATTAGGCATTACTGCTGAAGTAGTAAAATCTGGGGCTTTTTTTCCGACTAAAACTGACATAATGTTGTTGTTTTTTAGAGTTAATATTAAATTTTGCCAAAAACCAAGATAATTTGCTTCATAGTCAAAATCAAGAAAGGATTTTGAAGAAAGAATAGTTTAATTATAATCAATTATTTCAGTTTTTTCTAACAAGTAATAATTTTTTCAAAAATAAAAAAATTAAAATCTTTAAATAATTTGCTTTGCAATTTGATGGTTAAAGAATTAGAATTAAGCAGAGATTTTTATCAAAATCTTTCATAAAAAATTTAATCTCTTTTAAAAACTTCTGAAGTTATGACTCTTCTTGATTCAAAACCGATCTACAAACCATTCAACTATCCTTGGGCTTATGATGCTTGGCTAAAACAGCAGCAAATTCATTGGCTACCAGAAGAAGTTCCTTTGGCTGACGATGTACGCGACTGGAAACACAACTTAACACCAAGTGAAAAAAATCTTTTAACTCAAATTTTTCGTTTTTTTACTCAAGCTGACATTGAAGTAAATAATTGCTACATGAAACATTACTCGCAGGTTTTCAAGCCTACTGAGGTACAAATGATGCTGGCCGCATTCTCAAACATGGAAACTGTTCATATTGCAGCTTATTCTCATTTGCTTGATACAATCGGTATGCCAGAAACAGAATATATGGCTTTCATGAAATATAAAGAAATGAAAGACAAATATGACTACATGCACCAGTTTGGAGTGTCTTCAAAAAAAGATATTGCAACAACAATGGCAGTTTTTGGTGGCTTTACAGAAGGTTTGCAACTTTTTGCTTCTTTCGCAATTTTGTTAAATTTTCAAAGATTTGGTAAAATGAAAGGCATGGGACAAATCATTGCATGGTCTGTTCGCGATGAAACTTTGCATACTCTTTCTATTATAAAGCTATTCAGAACTTTTGTTCAAGAAAATCCAGAAGTTTGGGACGAAGAATTAAAAAGTCGTCTTTATAAGGCCTGCGCAACTATTGTCCATTTTGAAGATGCTTTTATTGATCTAGCTTTTGAAACAGGAAATATTGAAGGCCTAACTTCTCGCGAAGTTAAAAGATATATCAGATATATTGCTGATAGAAGATTGAATCAATTGGGTTTAAAAGAAATTTACATGATTGATGACAATCCACTACCTTGGCTTGATGAGATTTTAAATGGAGTTGAACATACCAATTTCTTTGAAAATAGAGTAACAGAATATTCTAAAGCCTCTACAACTGGAACTTGGGAAGATGTTTTTGCCGATATCGATCAAAAACGTCAAAAAATGTTAGTACTATAATGAATATGAAAAAAGCGATGAAAAAATTGTTATTAATCACTTTATTTTTATCGCTTTTTTCTTTTCATTCTTTCGCTTCAAATAGGAATCTAACAATTTTTACTGAGCAAAATATGGTTACTGCTTTAACAAAAGCTTCACGTACCTTTTCAGATAAAAACAATGTAATGATTTCCATAAACTTTGATTCTTCAGCCGATCTAATTGATGCAATTGATATGGGAGAACCTGCTGATATTTTTATTTCCGCTCATACAAGTTTAATTGATAGCCTTAAACAAAAGGGCTTAGTTGACGTTTACAATATTGGTTACATTGCACAAGATCATATTGTTTTAGTGACATCAAAAAATAATCCAACAATTGATGAAAGACTTAAAAATAAAACCATTACCTTTAGACAAACAATTGCAATTCTGAACGATGTTGGAGCAAATTTGATAATTGACAAAGAAGGAAATAGCTCTGGTTTTTATAGCTCTAGTTTACTTAAAAATTTTGAAAAAAATGGAATCAATTTAAGCAATATTAAACTTTTTAGAAAATCTCAGGAAGATAGATCATCTATTTTTGATCTAATAAAAAGCAGCCCAGAAAGCTATGCTCTACTACTTAGAAGTCAAATTAGGAATGATTCAGATTTAATAGTAGTTAGTGCAACTAAAGAAGAAAATATTTTCTACCAAGCTTTAGTGATAGCTGGTGATAATATGGATACAGCACGCGAATTCTCAAAGTTTCTCAAAAGCAATGAAATGAAATCACTATTCAAAAATAATGGCTTTTCTGCAGAATACTAGTTTCTAAGCATCTGGTATTTTTTCACCTTAAATTTGACAACTAGTCTTTATTCTTAACTTTTACCCAAACCAAATCTTGTCCCTTTTTCTTCAAAATTTGAAAAGAATAATTATTGATCATAAAGCTTTCTTTTTCATCTGGAATCCTACCTAGTTTACTGATAATAAAAGCAGTTAAATTATGAGCATTGCTGTCTTTAGCAAAGTCCCACTCTAGTTTTTTATTAATATCGCGAATTAGCATTTTGCCAGCAATTTTATATGCTCCACTTTTTATCTTGAATAAATTAATTTCCGCAGCCTCATTTTGCTCCTTTATTTCGCCGACTATCTCTTCCAAAATATCTTCTAAAGTTACCAAACCAAGAAAAGAACCATATTCATCAACTACTAAAGCAAATCTTTTTTTCTTTTTTCTGAAAGCAAAAAGTTGAGAACGCAAACTATTAGTATTTGGTACAAACCATGGTTCAGTTGTAATTGACTTAAGATCAAATTTTTCAATATTTTCTCCTAGATCTTTTGGATTATTTAAATGCAATGCCTTGAGTAATTTGCGCACGTTTAAAATAGCTACAATATTTTCTTTATTTCCCTGCCAAAGTGGTATTCTTGTATAGATACTATTTAGAGCTTGAGCAACAATTTCTTTTACCGATAAATCAATATTAATGGACTCAACTTCCTTACGATGCACCATAATTTCGTTTATTTCCGTATCTGAAAGATCAAGAACTCCATCAATCATATCTTTGTCATACTTATAAATTGAACCTTCTATATGCTTCAAGTTTACAGTATCACGGATTTCTTCTAACTCTAGAGAAGCTGATTTTTTACTATGCTTGGAAGAAAAAATTCCCACAAAAACTACGACAATTTTTTCCACTGCATGAGTAAAAGGATAAAAAATTGTTACTAAAACGTTTATTACAGAAGAAAAAAATAAAGCTATTGAATCAGGATTTTTTATAGCAACATTTTTCGGTAAAACTTCAGCAAAAATTATAACCAAAACTGTCATTGTAGCAGTTGCATAGATTAAACCAGCATCGCCAAATAATTTTAAAAAGAAATTTGCAGCTAAAGTTGAGGCTAAAATATTAACAACGTTATTACCAAGCAACATTGTACTTATAACTTTTTCACGATTTTTTAAGAGATTTTCTAAAATGATCGCTCTTTTATTTCCTTCACTCTTAAGACGATGGACTTTGGCACGTGAAGTTGCTGTAACTGCTGTTTCAAAACATGAGAACAAAGCAGAAATTAAAATTAAAACTAAAACTGAAATTAGATAAATCTGTGTAGAGTCTTCCATTGGTAAAAATGTAAATTGATTTTAAAATGCCATTATTTTTTGAACTCAAAATTTAGTCTTGGGTCAATTAATTTGTAAATAAAATCACTGATAATTGTTGTAATTAGACCAATAAATGTAAAAAAGTAAAGGGTGCCAAACATTATTGGATAATCTCTTGAAACTGCAGCCTCATATCCCATAAGACCAAGACCATCTAAGGAAAATATTATTTCAATTAACATTGATCCGGTAAATAAAATTCCAACTATTGCGGCAGGGAATCCAGCAATAACAATCATCATAGCATTACGAAAAACATGGCCATACAGCACTTGTTTTTGATTTAAACCTTTAGCATAAGCAGTTAATACATATTGTTTATTTATTTCTTCTAAAAATGAATTTTTGCAAAAGAATGTTAAAGAAGCAAAACCACTAATAACCATTGATATTACTGGCAATGTCATATGCCAAATATAATCAAAAATTTTCTGCCACCAACTTAATTCATCAAAATTTTTAGAAACCAGACCCCGAAGAGGGAATATATGCAAAAAATCTCCTCCAGCAAAAATTATCATCAAGAATACCGCAAACAAAAAAGAGGGAACCGCATATCCAATTATTACCAATGTTGTACTGACAACATCAAATTTTGATCCATTATAAATTGCTTTTTTTATTCCGAGAGGAATTGAAACCAAATAAACTAAAAGCGTTGACCATAAACCAATTGAAACTGAAACAGGAAGCTTGTCCCAAATTAATTCTACAACCTTTTTATCTTGATAAAAACTTACTCCAAAATCAAAAACTATGAATTTTTTCATCATTAACCAGAAACGTTGCGACCAGGGAAGATCAAAACCATATAATTTTTCTATTTTTGTAATAATTTCTGGATCAATTCCATTTGAACCACGATATTTTGATTGATTTTCGCTAGAAAAATTTTTTATTGCATCTTGACTAGCCACCTCACTTTTTGTCTGACTAGAATGGTTAATTTTTGCAATAAATTGTTCCACTGGACCACCTGGTGCTGCCTGTATAACCATGAAGTTAATTAACATAATTAGGAAAAGGGTTGGAATAATCAGGAGAATCCTTTTTAGAAAATACATTTTTTAAAGATTGAGTGTTTTATTTAGAAATTATCACGTGTAGGATTAACTGACTTTTTTATTAAAACCAACTCGTCATTACGAGAAGCAACAAACTCTTTTTTGGGCGACGTGGCAATATTTTTAACTGTTTCGCAAGTTTACTCAATCGCGATTACGGAGTGATTTTTCTATGACTAAAAACAAAAATTAATCCAAAAGATAATTTCCTTTTATTTAGACTTGTAACTATAAAACATTTCGTTGCTTTTCTTGCTTTGCTCAAAGACAAATCAAGCCTGGGCACGCGTCACAAAAAATTAAAATCGCTTTAATCTTGCGAACGTTTCGCCGCTTTCCTGCGCTTCGCTTAGGAGACGGATTTGCCGCCGCATCAAGCCCAATCAGGATCTGTAGCTCCCTCACCTGCAGGAGTTGGCACTTCAAATTCAAATCCCGTTACAATATCACAAATAAATAATTTTGGGATTGAACCTTTTCCATATTGGCTGGTTTTTTTAGAATAAATCAAATAACGACCATTGGGAGACCATCTTGCTCCTTCAACTAGGTAAGCGCTAGTAAGGATTTTTTCACCTTTATTATTTGGAGACATTACACCAACATAAAAGCGATTTGATTTGATTTTTGTAAAAGCAATTAAATTTCCATCTGGTGACCAAATTGGTTTTGAGTAACTGCCACTTTCAGAGCTTATTCTTCTAAGACTATCTCCTCTTGAATCCATAATATAAAGCTGTTGAGAAGAATCGCGATCTGATGCAAATGCAATTAATTTACCATCAGGAGAATACGCTGGAGTTGTATCAATTGCCGGAGTTTTGGTTAGTCTTTTCGCACTATTTGTTAAAACATTCATTTCATAAATATCCGTATTTCCATCAATTGTGGCAGACATTAAAAGTAAATTTTGATCTTTAGGATGTGCTGCTGGTGAGAAAGTCGTACCATTAAAATTACCGACTTTTTTAGTTTTAAAACTTTTTACATCCAAACTAAATATTTGCGGACGACCTTGTGAATAGCTTAAGTAAAAAATTTCATTCGCTTTTCTTGAAAAGGAAGGAGTCAAAACCAAATTTTCTCCATTTGTTAAAAAACGACGATTCTCACCATCAAAATCAATTATATTAATTCTTTTTATCAAATTGTTAATACTTCCTGATTCTGAAACATAAAGAATTTGTGTATTAAAATGTCCTGATTTTTCACCAGAAATTGCTTTAAAAACTTCATCAGAAATTAAATTGGCAATTTTCTTATAATTACCTCGTGAAGTTGAGTAAAACTTTCCAAAAAGTTGACGTTGATCTAAAACGTCCCACATTCTAATTTTTGTTTCTAAATTACCATTTGCATCATAGCTGAAGCTTCCAATTACAATTGCACCAACTCCAATTTTGTTATATTTATCGAAATCAGGCATAACTTCAATTGGATTTATTGCAGCAACTGCATTTATAACTGAATCTAAACTTGGCGAAGCAACACCAAAAGATCCAATTTCTTGTGTTCCTGCTTGAAAAATTATCTCAAATAAATTGGTGGTTTTAAGATTTTTTCTAATACGCTCAAATACTTCAAAAGTATCGGATTTTAATTGCGGATCCGAAGAGTCAAAACCTAAAAATAGAACTTTGGTTTTAGGAATTTCTTTATTGTCAATTGAGAATGCTACACTTGCTTTAGCGTTACTAGAAACTAAAGATATAGTTGTAATAATAGCGATGATTCTTAGAAGTCTCATTGGTTTTAAGTTTTTTAAATCAATTTATCAAATTAGTACTTTAACATTTACTAAATTAAAGTGTCTTTTGCAAAGAATATCTTATTCTATTGTTTCAATAATAATATTGTTATTCGTGTAAACACACAAATCAGAAGCAATTTTCATTGATTTTTTTACGATTTCTTCAGACTCTAAACCATCAACACAAACCAAAGCACGCGCAGCAGCAAGAGCAAAATTTCCACCGGAACCAATTCCAATAACACCATCTTCTGGCTCTAAAACATCACCATTACCCGTTAAAACAAGAGAGACTTCTTTATCTACAACGATCATCATTGCTTCCAAACGACGCAGATATTTATCAGTTCTCCAGTCTTTAGCAAGTTCAACACAAGCTTTTGTTAATTGATTTGGATATTGTTCTAATTTTGATTCAAGCCTTTCAAACAAAGTAAATGCATCAGCAGTTGCACCCGCAAATCCACCTATAATTGATCCATCACCAATTTTACGAATTTTTTTGGCATTTGATTTTAAAACAGTTGAACCAAGAGAAACTTGTCCGTCTCCAGCAATTGTAACTTTTCCGTTCTTTCTGACAGTTAAAATTGTTGTTCCGTATAATTGTGATGGATTTTTATGATCTAGCATTGATAAGTTATATTAAGTTATACAAAGAACTGTGACAAATTTGCTTAAAGAAATTATTTAGAATTAAAAGCAATGCCACAAATATTGATTCCCACAAAATAAGACTGTTTTTTAAAAAGACAAACTTTGATCAGATGAAAAAAATTTTTGATAAAACTTTATTAGTAATTTTCTTTTTAGGTATTGCAAGTGGACTTCCAATATCACTAATTCTATCAACTCTAAAAGCTTTAATGGTTGATAAAGGTTATGATTTGAAAACGATAGGATTTTTTTCTTTAGTTAGTTTGCCTTATAGCCTTAAAATTTTTCTTGCACCATTAATAGATTCCTTTTCTTTACCTTTTTTAACCAAAAAATTTGGCCAAAGAAGATCATGGATAATATTCACTCAAATATTATTGATAATATTTATTGCATCTTTGGGAGCAACTGCATTGTTCGATAGTTTAACTGCTATTGCATTATTTGCTTGCCTAGTTGGTTTTGCTTCAGCAAGTCAAGACATTGTAATTGATGCCTACCGAATTGAGATTATATCAAAAGAAAATCAAGGTTTTGCTGCTGGTTTTTACGTTTACGGTTATCGTATTGGAATGTTGGTTTCAGGTGCCTTAGCTCTTATTATGTCTGATTACATGAGCTGGAATACTGTTTATCTTTTAATGTCAACTTTTATGATTGTTGGTGTAATAACAACAATTCTTGCTAAAGAAAGCCGTAAAGATTGGAAAGAAAAAGAATATGATTTTTTATCATGGTTTAATGCTGCACTCATTAATCCGCTAAAAGATTTTACAAAAGATTCAAAATGGCCTATTATTTTTACTTTTATTATTTGTTTCAAACTTGCTGATGCTTTTGCTGGCAACTTAACTTTACCATTTTTACTGGACTTAAATTTCAGCAAAACAGAAATTGCAGCAATCGTTAAATCTTTTGGTTTATTCGCAACTTTATTTGGTGTTTTTTTTGGTGGAGTTTTAGTAAAAAAATTAGGAATTAATAAAAGTTTATGGATTGCGGCCTTAGCACAAATGCTCTCCAATTTATGCTTTTCTTACTTAGCAGAAATTGGTTATAACAAAAATGCCCTTTACTTAGTTATATTTATTGAGAATTTTAGTGGCGGAGTTGGTGACGCAATATTTGTAGCTTATTTAAGTAGTTTGTGTAACGTATCTTTTAGTGCAACTCAATATGCAATACTTGGGTCGCTTTCAACAGTTGCACGCAGCGTTTTATCTTCCAGCGCTGGAATTTTTGCTGAAGGATTAGGTTGGTATAATTTTTTCATTCTTTCAACATTACTTGCAATGCCAAGTTTAATCTTGTTGTTTTTGCTTACCAAAAGAAAAAATTTAACTTAATGATCTTTACTTTTTTTGGCAGTAAAATAACCTAAAAATATTCCTTTTTTAAAATTATTCCAACAAACCCGAAATGCTGAGACTTTCTACGGTCAAACCATCAAAAGAAAAAGTTACAAAATACGAGATGTCAGCATCGCATTTTATTCCTTATAGGTGCCATTTTAACTCGGACACTATTTTAACATACACAGAAGAGTTGGTAAGAGTTATAAAAATAAAAGGGTTTGCCTTTGAAACTGCTGACGATACAGATATTGATCTAAAAAAGAACGCTAGAAATAATATTTTGAAGGGAATGGCTTCTGGTAATTTTTCTCTTTATTTTCATACCATAAGAAGAAAAGAAAAAAGCTTTCCTGACGGAGATATGCCAGATACTTTTTCAGATCGTCTAAACCGAGAATGGGCCGCAAAACATTCTGATGACAAAACATTTATTAATGAACATTACCTTACTTTAATTAGAGGTTCCGATAAATCAGGAGCAGCAGTTCTAGAGCATTTGGCAAAAAAAATACAGCATAAAACAGACAGATCTTCGTGGGAAAACTATATGCGCGAAGCATTGGAAGAACTTGATGAAATGACAGAAAGAATTGTAAACGGTTTCAGTAATTATGGAGCTCGTATCCTTGGAATTGTTGAAAATGATGGAATTGTCACTTCAGAAATTTTAGAATTCTTATCTCGTCTAGTTAATTGCGGTCATGCTCAATCAGTTGCACCACCACTTGGAGAAATTTCCAAACATTTGCCAATCAGTAGAATTTATTTTGGACCAAAATCAATAGAAGCTCACCACCCTTATGGTACAAAATATGCTGGACTTGTTTCAATAAAAGAATATCGTCCTTACACTCATGCAGGAATCTTTGACGGTTTTATGCAACTACCATTTGAGTTAATTATTAGCCAATCTTTTTCCTTCATTAATAGAATGATTGCAATTGCATCAATGCAATTACAACAAAGACGATTGATTCAATCTGAAGACGTTGCAACTTCTCAGATTGGAGAAATTGATGCAGCACTTGATTCTGCAATGAGTGGTGAGTTTGCTTTTGGTAATCATAGTATGTCAGTTTTGTGCATTGAGGACTCACCAAAATCTTTGGAAACAGCACTTTCGCTAGTTGTTGTTGAACTTGCTAACGTTGGTATCAGTGGAGTTAGAGAAAAAATGAATATGGAGCCTGCTTATTGGTCTCAACTTCCAGGAAACTCACTTTACATGGCCAGAAGAAGCACAGTGAATACCTTTAACATTGCTGCTTTTGCATCTTTTCATAACTATCCTTCTGGAAAAAGAAAAGGAAATCATTGGGGAGATGCAGTTACAGTTTTAAATACCGTATCAGGAACTCCTTATTTTTTTAGCTTTCATGTTCGTGATGTTGGACATACTATGATTATTGGTCCAACTGGTGCTGGTAAAACCGTTCTTTTAAACTTTTTATGTGCTCAAGCACAAAAATTTAAAGGTCGTTTATTTTTCTTTGACAAAGATCGTGGTGCTGAAATTTTTATCAGAGCTATTGGTGGTAAATATATGACACCAAGTGCTGCTCAAGTTTCTGGATTTAATCCTTTTCAATTACCAGATAATAATGATAATAGAAATTTTTTAGCAGAATTTCTAAAAACTTTGGTTTCAGATGGTACACAAACTTTACCAGCTCATGAAATAGAAGTTATAAATGAAGCTGTAGCTGGAAATTATAAGTTGCCTCAGAATAAAAGAAGACTACGAAATATTGCTCCTTTCATGGGAATTGGTGGTCCTGGAAGTTTGACATCAAGACTTGCAATGTGGCATTCCGAAGGATCTCATGCTAAAATGTTTGATAATATGGAAGATCGCCTTGATTTTCATTCAGCAAGAGTTTTTGGTATTGAAATGGGAGAACTTTTACATGATAAAACCAGTCTTTCTCCTGCTTTGCTTTACTTATTTCACCGAATTCAAGATTCACTTGATGGTAGCCCTACAATGATTGTACTTGATGAAGCTTGGGCTTTAATTGATAATCCAGTTTTTGCACCAAAAATTAAAGACTGGCTTAAAGTTTTAAGAAAACTAAATACATTTGTTGTTTTTGCTACACAATCAGTTGAAGATGCATCAAAAAGTGCAATCTCAGATACGTTAGTACAACAGACAGCAACTCAAATTTTCCTACCAAACTTGAAAGCAACTGAAGTTTATCGACAGGTTTTTATGCTTTCAGAGAGAGAATTTACACTTGTAAAAACAACTGATCCAGGGACAAGATTCTTTTTGGTAAAACAAGATAATGATGGGGTTGTTGCAAGAGTTGATTTAAGCGGTATGGATGAAGTTATAAGAGTACTTTCAGCACGAGTTGATACTGTAATAATTTTAGATCAAATTATCAATGAAGTTGGTGATGATCCAAATGACTGGTTGCCAATTTTTTATGAAAGAACCGCAAAAACAAAATAGTTAATGAACCAGGTAAAACCAAAATCAGAAACTATATTCTCTCCGAATAAACTAAAAGCCATAAGCCTACTCGTTTTTACGCTATTATTTTTCATTACAACGCTAATAACACAAGATTCCTACGCAACTGACGGCTATGGAGCTGGAAGAACTCGCTCTTGTAGCGCTAGTGGTGGCGTTGAAGGAATGGAATTCGATCCTGTTCGTGGTCATGACATGAATTTTGTTGTTGATAATCCAGTATGTCTAACCGTTATTTCTATATCTTATGCCGAAGTAAAACTTGCAATTATCAACATGAACACAGTTTGTGGAAATAATACCTCTGTTCGAATTCTTCCATCTCCAATACTTGATACAATTGATATTGGCCGATCAACAGTTAAAGCTGCGACAACAAATAACGCTACCTGCGCTTCAGCGACTATCGGAGCAACAGCTTCTCTAGCAAAGTTTGTAGAAGAAATTGCAGTGATATATACAATTGCCGAATCTGCTTTTGAAAAAACCAAATTATGTGGTGCAGATTGGAAAAAAGCTGATCCTACAACATATACTATTTCAACTCCAAACTATCAACAAACTGTAAACAACGCTGTTCAAAATTATATAGACAATGACGAAACGTCTTTAATGACTATGAATAACAAAGTATTTCGTGAGTGGTATTATGGTGGAGTAGAAGTTGAAGATAATCCAAACGGATCTGATGCTTGTCGAGACCCAACTCAAGAAAAAGCTGGAGGACAATATCCAAAACAAAAATACTATTTAAAAGGAAGTGAAGCAGGAAACTTTAACTGCAAAAAATATATGATTTTTGCTGGACAAGACGACCCTTTAACAGGAAAAGCCATAACACCAGAAAGAGTTGAAGAATTTAAAAGTGCTTATGAATGTTGTAAAAAAAGAAGTAGCGAATATGTCTGTATAGACTTTTCTCACAAAGCTTCTTCTACAAGCAGCCAAGTTTTTTGCAGAAGTGGTTCAAGATGCATACTAAAAAATGAAGGACTTAATGTAACCTTCTCAGCAAAACCGGTTAATAACGGTGAATTTATTTGTGCTGAAAGCTACAGCTTATGCCCTTACAATTTCTCAGTTGGTGGCGGCGGAGAAACTTGCGAATACTATCAAGATGGCGTTTGGAATAATTCTCAAGGAAAATGGAATCTAATCACAAAAGAAGATATAGAAGAAGGTAATTGCAGCGGTAAAAGTGAAATTAGAAACTCAGATTGTACTTATAATGCTAAAGCTGGTCAATGCAGAAATTATTGCCAATATATGACTCATTGCACCAAAGCTAATGATGTTGTTTACACCTATGAAAGTAGCTTAAACTCCCCTTATTTTTCAACAGCGTGCTTAGATTTTATTGGCGATTCACGCAATGAAACTTCTTATAATGTTGGATTTACACCAGGTAGCCAAAGACATTTTAGTGCTCCAATTGCACAATGTATTAAAGAAACCATGGAAAATGTTTTCTACAATCGTTTCGGTCACAGTAAGTGTAGATCTTCAAGCGAGCTTCCTGCATCAAATGGAGCTTGTGCTAGTAATAACTACATTTCATTTAGTGGTGTTCCTTACTTTAAAGGAAGCCAGGTTTCAGACCAATCTTTTTTTGCAAAAGTTCAAAATAACATTCAATTAACCATAAAACTTATACTAAGCATGTCAGTAATGTTTTATGGAGTAAAAATTTTAATTGGACTATCTGGTTTCGGCAAAAAAGATCTATTGCTTTATCTTACAAAAATCGCCTTGGTTCTTTACTTCTCAACAGGTGATGCTTGGCATAGCCAGTTCTTTGATGGAGTTTATAATGCTTCTTCCGAACTTTCAGAAATTGTATTCAAAATTAGCGTTAGCTCTGATGAAAACAAAAGAGATGGATGCCAATTTGGAACCATGACATTTGCTGATGGAACCGAAGAAAATATTAATTCCGCTACCAGAAGTTACCCAGCAGGAAAAGATTATCTTGCACTTTGGGATACACTTGATTGTAAAATTGCTCGTTATCTTGGTTTTGGTCCGGAAGTATCAGCCGCCAATATTGCTTTACTAATTCTTTCTGGCTTTTTTACTGGCCCTTGGGGACTTTATTTCGCAATGTCTTTAATGTTTTTTGGATTCTTCCTAATTGCAACTACAATTAGAGCACTACATATTTTCTTATCTTCTTGTATGGCCATAATTTTATTGGTCTACATTTCACCTCTTGTGATTCCAACAGTATTGTTCAATAAAACATCTGGAATATTTAAAGGTTGGGTAAATCAGCTTCTAGGCTTTTGTTTGCAGCCTTTAATTCTATTTGCCTATATTGCTATATTCATAATGATGCTTGATACAACTTTAATTGGAAATGCAACTTTCCACGGTTCTGGACCCAACAAAACTATAAGTTGCAAAGAGTTTTGTACCAATTCTGCTGGGTCAGTTGTTACTAGTAGCGTAGATCCAGAATGCGATGATTTAGGAAACAGCCTAGTAAATCCAATGGAAGATTCTGTAGCCTGTATGATCA
Organism: uncultured Rhizobium sp.; assembly: GCA_964513555.1. Lineage (GTDB taxonomy): Bacteria > Pseudomonadota > Alphaproteobacteria > Rickettsiales > UBA1997 > UBA2645. Next base: position 17,302 of record CAZENB010000007.1, read on the forward strand.
ATATTAATAATTTCGGTAAATTTCCAGGTCTTGAGATTATAGGAATTACAATACCAATACTAGTTGATTTCTTCCAAGGAGATGTAAAAACCAAAATTTTAACCTTGGTTAAAGGCGCTTTAGTAATGTATCTTTTATTCAAGTTTATGGATGAAATTCCAGGAATGGCTTCTTACTTTATGGGTGGTGCAGGACTTGGATCTGGAGGAGATATATTTGACAAAGGCATGAAATATTATAAAGGAGCATTAGGATTTGCAAAAGACCTTCAAAAACGTGGTACTGGCGCAACAAAAAATGCTGCCAGAACTGGTTATGATAAAGCTAGTGAACTATCTAGAAAATTAGGTGATAAAGATAACAATGATTCTTCGTGAAATATGACAGTAAAAATGAAATTAAAGAATCACAATCTTTTTTGTGAAAAGAACTTTGTTAATGGTAAGTTTAAGGATCACAAAAAAAGAATTGAAGTTTTAAATCCTGCCAATCAATCAAAAATCGGATCGGTACCAAATTTAGGAAAGGAAGATGTTAAAGAAGTAATTTTAGAAGCACAAAATGCTTTTTATAAATGGCGCAAATTATCAGGAAAAGAAAGAGCATTAATTTTGCAAAATTGGTACAAACTGATCTTAGAAAATTGTGAAGATTTAGCGTTAATTTTAACAACTGAACAAGGAAAGCCAATCTCTGAAGCCAGAGGAGAAGTTGCTTACGGAGCGCAATTTGTTGAGTGGTTTGCTGAAGAAGCAAAAAGAGGTTATGGAGATTTAATACCATCATATAAACAAAATCAAAAAATAATAACTCAACTAGAACCTGTAGGAGTTGTTGCTGCAATAACTCCATGGAATTTTCCTTCAGCAATGATAACCAGAAAAGCTGCTGCTGCAATCGCCGCTGGTTGCTGTGTTGTTCTAAAGCCATCAGAATTAACACCTTTTTCTGCTTTATCTTTGGCAGTTCTTGCAAAAAAAGCGGGGATTCCAGATGGAGTCTTTAATGTTATAACTGGTGATGCGCAAAAAATTGGTGAAGAATTTTGTGAAAATAAGATTATCCGTAAAATAAGTTTTACTGGATCAACAAAGATTGGAAAGCTTTTAAATAAACAATGCGCTGATGATTTAAAAAAAGTTTCCCTTGAACTTGGAGGATCTGCGCCATTTATAGTTTTCTCCGATGCTAATTTAGATGAAGCAATAAATGGTTTAATACATGCAAAATTCAGAAATGGCGGACAAGCTTGTACTTGCGTTAATCGAATTTTTGTTGAGGAAAAAATTCATGATCAATTTGTTAAAAAACTAGTTCTGGAAGTAAAAAAACTAAAAATTGGCAATGGCTTAATTTCTGATACCAAAATTGGCCCAATGATTTCACAAAATGCTTTGATGAAAGTTGAGAGACTTGTAAATGAAGCTCTAAAATCTGGAGCGAAATGTGAAATTGGTGGTAAAAAAGCTAAAAAGACCGGCGCAAATTTTTTTCAACCAACAGTTTTAACTAAAGTAAATGAAACAATGAAAATTGCCCAAGAAGAAATTTTTGGAGCAATTGCAGCAATACAAAAATTCAAAACGGAAGAAGAAGTTATAAATCTTGCGAATAAAACAGAATATGGACTTGGATCATATCTTTATACCAAAGATAATGGACGAATTTGGCGAATATCTGATGCCTTAGAATTTGGAATGGTTGCAATAAATGAGTGTTCTTTTGCAACAGAAGTTGCTCCTTTTGGTGGCATCAAACACTCTGGTATAGGACGCGAAGGTTCCAAAATTGGCATGCAGGAATTCATGAATTTAAAAACTTTACATATTAGTTTTTAGAGCTCTAGGAAATGATTAACTAGGTAATTCTACCCTTATGCCAAATATCTTAAATTTTATCGTAGGACATTTTCTCTTTTTTAGCTCCTGGATGCGTCACAGCACCGTATCTTGCTGAACCTACAGTTTGCGAATACTTCCACAAAGTTCCCGATTGGTAATCATTTTCTCTAGGTTTCCAAGCTGCTTTTCTAGAAGCAATTTCTGCCTCACTCAAATCAACATCAATTGTTCCTTTAATTGCGTCAATTATAATTTTATCGCCATCTTGCAAAAGCGCAATCATACCACCAGAAATGGCTTCCGGAGAAACATGACCTATACAAAATCCACGAGTACCTCCAGAAAATCTACCATCTGTTATAAGAGCAACTTTATTACCCATTCCTTGACCATAAATTGCAGCAGTTGTAGCAAGCATTTCACGCATTCCAGGTCCACCACGTGGTCCTTCATAACGAATTACTAAAACATCACCTTCTTTGTATTTTTTTTGCTCAACAGCTTTGAAGCAAGCTTCTTCTGAATCAAAACATCTAGCACTTCCAATAAATTTTAAAGCCTCATTTTGCATGCCAGCAATTTTTACAACCGCGCCATCAGTTGCTAAGTTACCCTTAAGCACAACAACTCCACCAGTTTTAGAAAGAGGATTTTCAGGTTTATAAACCACAACTTGATTTTCATTAAACTTAACTTCAGCTAAATTTTCTGCCATAGTTTTTCCTGTGACTGTTAAACAATCACCATGAATATATCCAGCATCAAGCATGACTTTTAAAATCATTTGTACCCCACCAGCTTCATATAAATCTTTTGCTACATATTTTCCACCTGGCTTCATATCTGCAATATATGGAGTGCGCTTAAAAACTTCTGCGATCTCAAAAGCATCAAAATCAATTCCACATTCATTAGCAATTGCAGGCAAATGTAGAACTGCATTTGTTGAACCTCCTGTTGCAGCAACAATTGCGGCAGCATTTTCTAAAGCTTTTTTGGTAACTATGTCTCGTGATTTAATATTTTTTTCAATCAAATTCATAACAGCTCTACCAGAATGATAAGCATATTCATCACGTGATTCGTAGGGCGCAGGAGCACCACTTGATCCAGGAAGTGCCAAACCAATTGCCTCACTAACACAAGCCATAGTATTTGCAGTAAATTGTCCCCCACAAGCACCAGCAGAAGGACAAGCAGCTTTAGTTAAAACTTTAAGATCTTCGTCTGTCATTTTTCCAGCGTCGCGCTGTCCAACAGCTTCAAAAACATCAACGATTGTCACATCTTTACCTTTGAATTTTCCAGGCAAAATTGACCCACCATACATAAAAACAGATGGAATATTCAGTCTACACATTGCCATCATCATTCCTGGCAAAGATTTATCACACCCCGCCAAACCAACCAAAGCATCATAACAATGACCTCGCACAGTAAGTTCAATTGAATCAGCAATAACTTCACGCGAAGCAAGTGAAGACTTCATGCCTTGGTGTCCATTAGCAATACCATCCGTTACTGTAATTGTTGTAAATTCTCTTGGAGTACCGCCAGCATCTTTAACTCCTTTTTTTGCAGGCTGAGCTTGACGTTGCAGGGCAATATTACAAGGCGCAGCTTCATTCCAAGCACTTACCACTCCAACAAAAGGAGCCAATAAATCTTCGTCATTTAGACCTTGTGGATAAAGATCGGTTTTAATGTTATAAAGCATGGTTTTTCTTCCTTCACAACCATGAGAGTGAGTAACATAACGCGAAGGTAATTTTGATTTATCAAATTTATACATAGTGAAATTTCTTTAATTTATTTTCTGATAATAAAAATAATAATCTCTTCTTTTTAAGATTAAACAAAACAGTTAAATTTTAACTTTTTAGCGTCACCTTACCGAATCTAACCTCAGCTTTATCCGCAAGTTCCAATTGAATTACAGCTATGTTTACAACTCTTGGTGGAACTTGCAATTCTTGAATTATTGATTCAATTGAAATTGGCACAAAACTTAATTTTGACAAAATTTCTTGTCTTACCTTTCTTATATCATCATCACTAGGCATCTTGACAACTGGAGTAATAAAATCTTCTATCTGAGGTTCTTCCAAAATTCCCACATCACCAAACTTAGATTTCAAGTGAACAATTTCTTCTAAAATATCATCAATATTTTCAGTTAATTTTGCACCTTGTTTAATTAAACGATTAGTACCAAAACATCTTGGATCAAGAGGAGAACCCGGAACAGAAAAAACTTCTCTATTCTGCTCATTAGCAAAGTTGGCAGTTGTTAAACTTCCTGATCTAATTCCTGCTTCAACCACAACAACACCTAAAGAAAGACCTGAAATTATACGATTTCGTTGCACAAAATTTCCACCTTTTGGCGGCATAGCAAAAGGTAATTCTGAAACAACTAAACCTTGTTCATACATTTTTTTGTAAAGCTCGGTATTTTCAATTGGATAAACATGATCAATTCCACCAGCAATAACACCAATTGTACCGTTTTTTAAAGAAACACTGTGTGCTGCCGCATCTATACCTTTTGCCAAACCAGAAACAACAATCAAATTATTAGCACTTAAATCTGCTGCAATTTTTTTAGCGAATGCAATGCCGTTAAATGAAGCATTTCTTGGCCCTACAACTGCAATAGAATGCTTGTTAAGTAATTCTACTTTGCCTTTTACAGTTAAAAGAGGAGATGGATCTTCAATTTCACGCAGTAATCTTGGATATTTTTCCTCACAAAAAAATATTATTTCAGCACCAAATTTTTGAGAACTATTTAATTCTTTTTCGGCCTCAACTTCAGCGCAAACCTTAATTGCTCTTCCCAAACCTCCTTGAAAAGCTTGTTCCGAAATTTTTTCTAAAGCAGCCTTTGGAGATCCAAACAAATTTAACAAGCGGAAAAAAGTAGATTTACCAATATTTTCACTTCTTGCTAGTTGTATCCAATTTATTTTTTCTTGCAAAGAAATAGACTTCACAGTGGTGATTTTTTTCATTTTGTGGTGATTTTTGATTTTAATCTGAAATTAGTACAATTCTGATTTACCTCAAATCATAATTATAATTTAACTAATTTTTAATACGATATCCTCGCTTTATCATTTTGTAGATAACAATTGCAAGAATCAAGTTAATTGAAAAAATATAAATCATACCAACCATCAAATTACCATCATTATGACCTGTAATACCAAACCTGAATCCATCAATCATGTAAAAAAATGGATTGAAATGCGCTATATTTTTCCAAAATTCTGGCAATGAATTTGTTGAATAAAAAGTTCCCGATAAAAATGTAAGAGGTGTAATTACATAGCTTGTCATTGCAGACATATGATCAAAAGTTGAACATAAAACTCCACATAAAACTCCAAGAAAAGCCAAGAAAGAACAAGCAAAGATCAAATAAAAAATTATATGAAAGAAACTATAACAAGGTATTTTTACAAAAACTGAAATTACACAAAAAGCTACAATAGCAACCAAAATTCCACGCAAAATTGCCCCAACCCCAAAAGCAAAAAGCAATTCAAAAGCACCAAGTGGTGGAATAAGATAATCTATAATATGTCCCATTACTTTTCCCATCACAAAAGAAGAGGAAGAATTAGCGAAAGCATTTTGCATTGAAGCCATCATAATTAGACCAGCAGAAACAAAAACTGCGAAAGGTACACCTTCAACATTTTCAATATGATTTCCCAAAGAAAGAGAAAAAACTGCCAAAAATAAAACAATATTTACTACAGGAGAAAACAAAGTTTGATGATAAACTTTTAAAAAACGCCATACTTCCTTTTTCAATAAAGTAAAAGCACCAAACCAATTAATTGTAGAACAAAACATAAGTTGTTTATTTTAAGTTTGTGATTTATTTTAGGTAATTATTTTTTACTTTATAATAATTGTCATCATGAGCTTTAGCGAATGATGACAGCTCTTAGTAAAAATTCGTCAAAAAAATAAATCTCTAAAAGACAAAAAATCATATGCCAAATTTAGACAATATTTTATCTGAATTCAATTCCCAAATTTCTAACGTTAAAAACAAAGAACATTTGGAAGAGATTCGCTTATATTTTCTTGGCAAAAAAGGAGTTGTTACTGAAACATTTTTACAATTAAAAAATTTATCTGTTGAAGAAAAAAAATTGTTTGGAGCTTCAATCAATAAAATTCGTGATGAGATTACTAGTAAAATTGAAGATACAAAAAATAATTTTGAAGATGCTGAGTTAAAAGAAAAACTAATTAGTGAAAAAATCGATGTTTCACAACCAATAAGAAAAGAAAATAAAGGTTTAATTCATCCAGTTTCTAAGGTAATGCAAGAAATTAGAGAAATTTTTCATGATCTTGGTTTTGAATTTGCTGTTGGACCTGAAATTGAAGATGATTTCCACAACTTTACAGCACTTAATATGCCAAAAGATCATCCAGCACGCCAAATGCAGGATACTTTCTATTTACAAAATTCTGAATTCCTTTTAAGAACTCATACTTCTAATACTCAAATTAGAAAAATGATTAATTCACAACCTCCACTTAAAGTTGCTGCCTTGGGACGCGTTTTCCGTCGTGATTCTGATCAAACCCACACACCAATGTTTCATCAATTTGAAGGATTTGTAGTTGATGAAAATGTCAATATGTCCAATTTGAAATGGTTATTAGAAAATTTTTTGCAAAAATTTTTTGATGTTGAGAAAGTTGAACTACGCTTTCGTCCTAGCTTTTTTCCTTTTACTGAACCATCAGCTGAAGTTGATATAAATTACTCTTTTGAACAAGGCAGAATTAAAATTGGCAAAGGTGACAAATTTATGGAGATTTTGGGTTGTGGTATGATTAATCCTAATGTTTTACAAAACTGCAAAATAGATCATACCAAATATCAAGGTTTCGCTTTTGGAATTGGAATTGAAAGACTTGCCATGTTGAAATATGGCATTACTGATTTAAGAATGTTTTTTGAAAATGATATTAGATTTCTACAACATTACGGTTTTTAATTTGAAAACAGAAAAGCACAAAGCATTTTCTTTGATTTATACTTAATATTTTTTTATTAATTCCAATTAAGAAATACCTTTTCCCTAAAGCTTTTTGTTTTTCTAAAACACTTGTTTTAGCTTGAGAGAAATAAAATGTCCTTTAGCACTTCTTTTTCTTTCAAAATTATAAGAAATTCCAAAAGAAAAGTCATCAATATGATTTAGGTTAACTTCGTTTCTTAACTGCAAACTCTGATTATCAACATTAGAAATCTTTGTTTGAAAACTTAAGCTCTGTTTTTGGAATGAACTATTTGTAACAGCAGCATCATTAATAAAAGCTAATCCGTAAGATATTCCACAATTAAACACAGCTTTACTAAATTCAGGAAAGTTATGAAATTTTGAATTGTAACTAAAGTTAACACCAATTCTACTTTCTAAAAAATTAGCTTTAGTTTCACTTACATTTAAATTCAAAGTTCCAGCATTTTTTTCAGAATATCGACCTATATTGGTTTGAACAAAATTTAATGATACTTCAGGAGCCAAACTCCACTGGTTATTTATTTGAATAAATTTTCCACCTTTAATTTTTGCAGCATAAGCTTTTCCCAAAAAAGACGCTGTGGATTTTTCCTCAACCAATTGAATTGACTTAGTTGCGTCATATTGATTAAAAATTACTGAAAATAAACTATCAAAAAAATAATCTTGCCTATTCTTTGAATTATATAGCGTAATTTGATAAGAACTTGCAGAATTTTGTTTTTGTTTACTTAGAGAAGAAATTTGAGATATTCCATAGTTAAAAGAAATGCCAAAAATATTGTTATTTTCCAGCTCTTTATCAAAACCAACAGATAAGCCTGCAGAATTTATGTTATAACCCTCATCATCCTTTATTTCCTTTTGACTCAAATTTGATCCAAAAGTTTCTAACCAAAAACCATTTCCTAAGTTATTTAACCTTATTTTATCCAATCTATTTTCAAAAGATCTAAAAGAACTATTAACTAAGTTAATATTACTAGAAATCATAGCTTTAGTTAGACTGGGAGCAATTTGATTAAGAATAGTTGTGCGCTTTTCTACACTAACTTCACTATTATCAAGTGCTACCTGAAAACTTTGTAACTCATCTGAAGAATTTGCACCAATTTGATTAATATTTTCATAAATATTTGCTGCATTTTGATTGCTGGTAACTTCTGAACTTGCAAGACGGTTAATTGTTAAAATAACTGAATTTGTATTATTTTGAGTGCTGTAAGTAAGCAAACCATAACTGTTAGAACTTGATCCATTAATTGAAATATTATTACTACTAAAAGAACTTAAAGTACCACTTGTAGAATTTATTATTTCGAAACTTGAACCACTTACAATATAAGAAGAATTAGAACTTGTGTTAATTTTTAAAATAGCATTCTCATCAATATTTACATCACCCAAAACCTTTAAATCTCCAACTTCTTTACCCAAAGTTACCAATAAAACATCACCATTAGTTAAATTAACGCGTTTATATACTTGACACTACTAACTTAGAAAAAAGTTAAAGATTCTATTTAGATGGTTGATAAAGAAACCGAACAATGATGTAACCCATACCAACAATTTGAAGAAAATTTTCTGCTATAATGCTTGGTAAAAGCCATTCATGATTCTGAAAATCTAATACTTTACAGCCTACAAGAACTGTAATTACTATATGAAAAATAATAAAAACGCTGATCCAAATAATTATCGACCAAGACCATTTATTCCGTAGCTCAAAAAACTTTTTTCTTCCATCGAGTTCTATTTGCTCCTTACGAGCCTCGTTTTTTAGTTCAGATAAATCTAAATCTTCCTCTTCTCTTTCTGTTTTTACCCTATCAACCAAGGCTCTTAAATTATTTTCCATATTCATATTTAAGCCTTGTTCTAATTACTGGAATAGAAACCATAAATAATTTTGCCAATTCCTCAATTGAAGCAATTTTATAATATTGATCTAGCATGTGTCTAGGGGCTAATAAATGACCAGCAAAAGTATCAGCTTCTACCTCTTTTAAATCTTTTGTTGTTGGTGAGAATGATTCGCGCAACAAAACTTGATAGTCTGAGGATTTAAGCCAATCTTCATGCAAAAATTTATGTCCTAGTTCATGTGCTATTGTAAAAGCTTGTCTTGGTGCATATTCATTTTTGTTAATGTAAATTTCATTTTTCTCGGCGAAGAAAAAGCCAGAAATTTTATCGTCTTCATCTTTGAAGTCGGCAAAATAAACCCTAATTCCTAAGTCTTTCGCTATTTTGACGGGATCAACTGGTGGCGTTACATATCCGAACTTATCTAAAAGTTCTAAAGCCTTTTCTTGTGCTTTCTTAAAATCAGGACTATTCATAATTTACTTTGGTTTTTTGATTTTTGTTAATCGTGTAATTGTCTTTTTTAAATCAAATTTTTCATTACAACCATAATCTTTTGCCGTCTCTTTAAAGAGGTCGTGCTGGGATTTTTTAGGCTGTTTTTTTGCTGGTTTAGTTGTCATTTTCATTTCTAAATAGCTTTGTCTCGTCCTCTATTCCAAGAACTTCAAGAATCTCGTGTTGCTTTTTCTGTTTTCCATTCACTAGTAATTTAATCACCTTTCTTTTAACTTTGTAAACATCTCTAGCTTTGGTTGATCTAGTTCTGGTTAAAATTTCAGTCCAAAATTTCTGGTCTTTAATATCACAATGAATTTGTTCTTCTCCATCTTCAAAAACCCATTTACAATTTTCTTTATAGTTTGGAGTTAATAGAACCAAATAGTCTTCTGATTCATTTTCTGACAAAATTTTATCTTCATATTTTATTTCTTCCTTAGCTCTAGGTGAAAAATGAAAATCTTGTGCTACTGGTAATTGTTCCTTCATATCAGCGTCTTCTGAAAATGATATTGCCCCATCAAGAGCCTTAGAAGCATCTGACATATGAGAAACGGACAGGAGTAATTTATCCTGATTGAGTTTAATTGTTCCTAACTCCATCTGTCCATCTTGGAATTTTTTGTTGTGATCTTCTATTTCTTTGACGATTGGATTGATAATCCTCATTTTTCTTTCTTCAAAATCCTCATCGGGTGCAACTTTATTCATAGCAGCAATAGCAAATGTCTTACTTTTCTTCAAAACATACGCCAACGATTTTTGACGAGGTTGTTTAGAAAATTCTTCTATCTCTTCATCTGAAACTTTTTCTAATCCTTTTTTTGCCTGAAAAATTTTGTCGCGCAGTTTGTAAATTATCGAGCCACCTTCTAGTTCTTCGATATAGGAAACCACTTGAATAGTGTCATCTCCTATTCCTGAGACAATCGCATGGTTAAATTCTTCCAAAGAATTTAAAGCAATTTCCATTCCTTTTACAAATTCCGCAGGCGTGATTTTTTTATTCTTCGGTATGTCAAATTTGATGGAATAGAGTAAATTCTCTTCTTTTTGGGTCATGCCATTGATGAGATTCTGTAAGTTAATCGTTTACCCATAACGCCAGCCAATACAGCTTCTGCGCGTTCTGAATCAGTAATTTCTTTAGTGTTATAGCGAAAATCAAACTCACATAAATAGCGTTTCAAATGATTGCTTTTGCAATGCTGATAAACGCCTTTCATACCACGCTTGAAGATACTAAAGAAACCTTCAATCGTGTTCGTGTGAACATCGCCGCGCACATACTCTTTACGACTATGAACAACAACATTATGTTGTTTAAATTCTGCACCAATTTTTTTATATTGTCTAGCTTCATCTGTCATCAAAGTTGTTTCTTGCTTCACTTCGTTTTGAAGAATTGGCAAAAGTGTTTTTACATTTGTCAGTTGGACATGATGAGAACGAACTTTACCGCCACGCTCAACTAAGCTAAAAACTTTCTCTTTATGAGACCAACCACGCGCACCCTGTTTATGTTTGCCTTTGTTGCCGATATAAGTTTCGTCAGCTTCAACAACTTTTCCTTCGCCGCCCATCATGTCAATTTCACCACTTGGCTTCATTGCCTCTCTAATTCTATGAGACAAGAACCATGCGCTTTTGTAAGTGATTTGCAAAGTGCGGTGAAGTTGGTGAGAGCTGATTCCTTTTTTGCTAGAAGCTAAAAGAAAAATCGCCTGAAGCCACTTGTGCAAAGGAATCGCGCTATCTTGAAAAATTGTGCCAATGCGCACAGTAAATTCTTTTTTGCATTCAGCACATTTATTTAAACCAACACGAGCCTTTAAAGAGTAGTGTTTGCCAGTGTTGCCACAATGAGGACAAGTTTTACCAGCCTTCCAAATGATGCTTTCCACATAAGCGAAGGCAGCTTTTTCGTTGTAAAAATGTTTTTGATCTAAAATGCTTTGTTTCATAAAAAGTTTTGTGTCGTTTAACATTGCTTAGCAATGTTAAAACTCACTTTTAGTAGTGTCAAGTATATAAACGCGTAATATTTAAATTATCAATTTTGTTACTTGAAGTTCCAATTGTATTACTGAAAGAAAAATCAAATCCTGAAATATTTAATGTCCCAGAAGATGAGTCAGAGCCAATAATTGCAGCATTTATGCTTGACCCTTCTTCCAAATTTAAAATTGCATTTTCAGAAATTGTTATATTATCTGCTTCAATACTTCCATAACAGTTTAAAACACTGCTTTCCTTGATATTTAAAGATAACAAACCAGAAAAATCAGAGCTTTGATTAAAAGTTATTGCGAGTGAATCTGAACCAATATTTGCAATAGTTGAAGATGAATTGCCTTCTACTTCTTTTAAACTTCCACCTAAAATATTAAAAGTTGCATCTCCTAAAAAAACATTAGCATTTAACGTTCCAGAATTGTTAATTATAACGCCACTTCCTGAATTATAAATGGCGTAATTTTGTGAGTTTATAGTTCCTGAATTTGTAATTGTTACATTATCTCCTTCATTTCTAATACCATAAATTGAGGCAGTAGAAGCAGATGTAATTGTGCCGGAATTAGTAATTCTAGTATAATTATCTTTGATATAAATTCCATTTCCAGAACTTGTAATTGTACCAGAATTTTCAATTTCATTATAGCTGCTAGAAGTTGCATTTGAAGCACTTGCAGCGCTAACATAAATTCCATGGGCTGAACTGCTGGAAGTAGTTGCAATTGTTCCAGAGTTAAAAATCTGATTTTTATTTCCATAACCATAAATCCCGTATACTTTTGTTGAAATTGAACCTGAGTTAGTAACTGAATTACTATCTCCATTTAAGTAAATGCCGTAAGCAGTTGTGTTTGATGTAGAAATTGAGCCAGAAATACTTATAACATTCCCATCTCCAGAAGTATAAATTCCATAAGAAGTTGTGCCTTGAGTAGTTATACTTCCTTGGTTATAAACCTCAGAATAATCACTAACACTAATTCCCCGACCAGAATTTCCCGTAGTAACAATTGAAGCAGAAGAACTATTGGTAATTTTATTATAATCACCGCTTGATCTAATCCCATATGCACCACTAACTGTGCCATTATTACCAGTTGTAATAATGTGAAGATTAGTAATTTGTCTCAGAGAAGAACTAGTGCCAGAAAAAGAACTTGTTATACCATGGGAATCAGTTGTTATATCAGAACTAGTAATATAGTTACTTTGAGATGATGTTAAGGTTACGGCAAATGCTTGACTGAAAAAGTTGCAGGATAATACAAGAATTATAAAGTGATGTTTGGTTAACATACGTGGTGTAATAATTATAATTTCATTCGCAATTGTAAGAAACTAAAGATTTTAGCAATTACGATTTAAAAAAAATTATGCGACAGTTCTTGAGAATCTGTGGGTTTTGTCAGATAATCCCTAAATTTATTTATAACTCAAATATTTTAAACCTTAAAAACTTAATATTTTAAACAGTTACAACATACCAATTAATAAATATCACTTTTTTTACAAAATTCTGGCAATTGAGATTCAATTTTTAACTCTTTACCAAAATAATTGTTCAGTTCAATTTTATAAGCATGTAAACACAATCTTTTACAAATATCTTTTCTAAAAACTGTAATTCCACCATATTTAATATCATTTAGAATTGAATGACCTAACTCTTTGCAATGCACTCTTAATTGATGAGTTCTTCCAGTAAGAGGTCTTAACTCCAATAACGAATAATCAGAAAAACTTTTAAGCAAAGTAAATTCTGTTATTGCTTCCTTGCCTTGCAAAAGATCGGGAATTACTTTTTCGTTCTTTCCCAACATTTTTTTCAAAAGTGGAATTTTTATCACTCCTTCTTTTTTCTTAAATACTCCATCAACCAAAGCTAGGTATGTTTTTTTAATCGTCTTATTTCGAAAAGCATCAGTCAGAAAGTCAGCTGTTTTAGAATTCTTAGCAATCAATAAAACACCGCTTGTGTCTTTGTCTAGGCGATGAGTAAGCTGCCAAGTTTTTCCTTTTAAAAAATCATCAACTGAAATTTTAACACCACTACCTCCTTGAGTTGCAATACCAGAAGGCTTGTTAATTGCGATTAAATTTTCATCTTCAAAAATAATCCAAGATAAGAATTCTTGTCTTTTATTTTCTGAAATTTTTGGAGTTATTTTTTTATTTTGTTGACGTGATTTTAAATTCGAGAAAATTTCTATTTGGTCTTCTTCAGAAATTTTATATGAAGGATCTACTCTTGCGCCATTAACTTTGACTTTTTTTTCGCGAATTATTTTTTGAGATAAAGCAAAAGAAATATCAAACTCTCGACATAAAAATTTATCAAGACGCAGACCAAATAATTCTTTTTTTATTTTAGATAGCAGCATCTATGAATAGAATATTTTGGTTACATAGAATCCCGCAAACAAAGCAGAAATAGCTAAAGTAAATGAAGAAGTTGCATATAAAAAAGCTTGCAAGTGATTACCGGAAGTTGCAAGACGAAAGAAATCCAAAGAAAAGCTAGAGAAAGTTGTAAAACCTCCCAAAAAACCAACTAATAAAAAATTTTTCAGCTTTATATCAAAATTATCAAAACTTCTTATTATTAAGTAGTATAAAATTCCAGCCATCAAAGATCCAACAACATTTACAAACAAAGTTCCCCAAGGAAATTTTGTTACAGAATTTTGAGTTGAATGCAGAGTTTTTAATATGAAATCAAGTGATAAATAGCGCAAGACTGATCCAAGAGCACCACCAATTGCAATTAGAAATAGATTCATAAGCTCTTAAATTATTTTATTAAATATAAGCTGTTATTTTACAAAATATTCTAAAAAGCTTTCTTAAATTTTTCAGCCAAATCGGTACTTTCCCAAGAAAAACCTCCATCCGCTTCGATAACTCGACCAAAATGACCGTAGGTTGCTGTACGTTTATAAATTGGACGATTTAAACTTAAATGTTTTCTTATTCCTCTAGGACTAAGATCAACCAATTCATTAATAACTTTTACTAATTTTTCTTCAGAAACATTTGATGTATTATGACCATTGACATAAAGAGATAATGGTTTAGAAACGCCAATTGCATAAGAAATCTGAATGGTACAGCGATCAGAAAGACCGGCCGCGACAACATTCTTTGCCAAATAACGCGCCATATAAGCAGCTGAGCGGTCGACTTTTGTAGGGTCTTTACCTGAAAAAGCACCACCGCCATGAGGAGCAGCACCACCATAAGTATCAACAATAATTTTTCTACCAGTTAAACCAGCATCACCATCTGGACCACCAATTACAAATTTTCCAGTTGGATTTACCAGAAACTTACTCTCTTCGCACATCCAGCCATTTGGTAAAGATTTTTTTACATAAGGATAAATTATGTCACGAACTTCTTTTTGCGTTATTCCTTCTTGATGCTGAATTGAGACCAAAACATTTTCAGCCGAAATAGGCATTCCATTCTCATAATTTAGAGTGACTTGGCTTTTTGCGTCTGACTTTAAACCTTTAATTTCACCTTTCTTTATTGCCTGCATAATATTTTCTAGAATTCTATGAGCATAATAAATTGCTGCTGGCATTAGAACTTCTGTTTCACGGCATGCATAACCAAACATAATTCCTTGGTCTCCAGCACCCTCGTCTTTTGATTCTGTGGAATCAACTCCAACCGCAATATCAGAAGATTGTTCGTGAATTAAATTAGTGATTTTAAGATTCTGCCAATGAAAACCTTTTTGCTCATAACCAATTTCTTTAACAGTTGAGCGAATTATATTTTCAATTTCAGCATTGGAAATTTCAGGAGCTCTTATCTCGCCGCCCACTATAACATTGTTTGTAGTAGCAAAAGTTTCAATTGCCAAACGAGAAAAAGGATCTTTTTTTAAGTAAGCATCTACCAAAGCGTCTGAAATTTGATCGCAAATTTTATCTGGATGACCTTCAGCTACCGATTCAGAAGTAAATAAAAAATTTTTAGACATTAAAATAAATTAAAAATATTTAACAAAACCAGCTCTAACGGTTAAATAAGAAGAATCTAAAACATCAATTTTGCCAGAATATTTCTGAACACTAAATCTTAGAACTTTACTTACAGATCTAAAAGGCTTTATCTGAAACCCGGCTCCAATAAAAGGAACAATTTCACGACTAGACTTTACTACCGAATCAGAAGAGGATGTGATATACTTTAAATTATTTTTTCTATTAGAAAAACCAAACTCTCCAAAAGCTTCCATAAAACTATCAATAACTGGAAATAAATAAACTCCTGAAGCATTAATTTGATTAATTTTTAAACGCGCATCTTGTGATAAAGAAGTACCCTGCAATTCTGAGTTGCCTAAATTAGTTTTAACAAAATTTAGGTTAATTCCAATTCTGTGATTAAACTTAAAAAATCCACCAATAACAATATTGTCAAAGTTAGTTATTTGGGAATTAAAATCACTAGTTTTAAAATTTGAATTAACTCCACCACCTGAAATATTGGAAACTTGGTACTCAACTGTTGCTGCTGGTTTAAAATGAAATTCACTATATTTAGTTGAAGATTTACCCGCATATGCAAAAGACTGTGAGATAAATGTGACTGAAATAATAAAAAACAATAATCTCATATGATTTTAATATTAAGATTTAAATCTTTAATTTAGGCGAGAACTCTCTGAAAATAACAAAACATCGAGACATTTCTAATTTATACAGAAAATAAAATCAATCACTGAAAATTAGAAATTAAATGATTCTTCGTTAAAGAGTAATAACTATTTTTCATTACGACTATAATAAAAAACTGAATTCACAATCCACTTAACACAAAATTCAAAATTTATGGCACAGCATTTACACACTTATAAGCCTTGCTTACGAAGCACAATTTAAGCTCTTTACACTAAACCAACAAAAAAGCCTCTAACTTTTTAATTTCATCTCTAATTGAAGCTGCTCCTTCAAAATCAAGTTCAGCTGCTTTTTCTAGCATTTCTTTTTTCAGAACACTTAATTTCTTTTCTAAAGCAGCGAAATCACCAAGTCTAGCATTAGCAATTATTTTACTATACTCTTTTTTATCTTCGCGAATTTCATCATCTTCTTTTTTCTTAGCATATAAATTAGCAAGAGCTGATCCCAAAGGTTTTGAAGTTGTTTTTGGAGTAATATTATGTTCTTTATTATATTTAATTTGAATGGCACGACGACGATTATTTTCACCAATTGCAGCTTTTATAGATTTTGTTTCTTTATCAGCATATAAAATTACTTTGCTTTCGGAATTTCTTGCAGCTCTTCCAATTGTTTGTATCAAAGAAGTTTCATTTCGTAAAAAACCTTCTTTATCAGCATCCAAAATTGCTACCAAAGCACATTCAGGAATATCCAAACCTTCACGAAGTAAATTAACTCCAACCAAACAATCATGTTTTCCCAATCGTAAATTTTGGATAATTTCGAT
Organism: uncultured Rhizobium sp.; assembly: GCA_964513555.1. GTDB lineage: Bacteria > Pseudomonadota > Alphaproteobacteria > Rickettsiales > UBA1997 > UBA2645. The sequence goes on from CAZENB010000007.1 coordinate 34,055, forward strand.
ACGATCTAAAGTATCAACATCAGAGTGCATGTAAACAACATTAATACCCACATCGTTCAAATAATCAGTTAAATCTTCAGCCATTTTTTTAGTCAAAGTAGTAACCAAAGTTCTAAAACCTCGCTCTTTTATTTGCTTTACTTCACCAATCAAATCATCAATTTGATTTTTAGCCGGACGAATTTCACAAATTGGATCAAGAAGTCCGGTAGGACGAATAATTTGCTCCACAATTTCACCATCAATTTTAGCAAGTTCATATTTTCCAGGAGTGGCAGAAACATAAATTGTTTGTGGTTTATAACCTTCCCACTCTACAAATTTCAGAGGTCTATTATCAAGAGCTGAAGGCAATCTAAAACCATGATCTGTTAAGTTTGATTTTCTTGCAAAATCACCTTTATACATACCATCAATTTGAGGTACCGAAACATGACTTTCATCAACAAACAGCAAAGCATCTTTTGGCAAATATTCAAATAATGTTGGAGGAGGAGCTCCAGCTGGCCTTCCAGTTAAATAACGAGAGTAATTTTCAATTCCCTTACAAGAACCAACTGTCAACATCATTTCCATGTCATAAGTTGTTCTTTGATTCAAACGCTGTGATTCAACAATTTTATTTTGCTCTTCTAATTGTTTAATTCTTATTGCTAAATCATTTTTAATATTTGCAATTGAAGTTCTTAAAGTATCAGCAGGAGTTACATAGTGGGAAGATGGGTAAATTGCCACTTCATTAAGTTTTCCATAATTTTCTCCTGTTAATGGATCAAATTCTACAATTTCTTCAATTTCATCACCAAACATAGAAAAACGCCAAGCTCTATCTTCCATGTGCGATGGAAAAACATCAACCACATCACCAGAAACTCTGAAAGTACAACGTTCAAAAGCTAAGTCATTGCGCTCATATTGTAAATCTACCAATCTCATAATTAACTTTTGGCGATTTATTTCTTCTCCTTCCTTTAAACGCAAAACCATTTTTGAGTAAAACTCTGGCGATCCAATACCATAAATACAAGAAACAGAGGCAATAACAATTGTGTCTTTACGCTCAAAAAGAGCACGAGTTGCGGCGTGGCGCAAGCGATCAATTTGCTCATTAATTTGCGAATCTTTTTCAATATAGGTATCAGTCTTTGGTACATAAGCTTCTGGCTGATAATAGTCGTAAAATGATACAAAATATCCTACTTCATTTTCTGGAAAAAATTCTTTCATTTCTCCATAAAGCTGGGCTGCTAAAGTTTTGTTATGCGCCATAATCAATGTTGGACGCTGTGTTGCCTCAATAATATTTGCCATGGTAAAAGTTTTACCCGAACCAGTAATTCCAAGCAAAATTTGATCTTTTTTCTTCTCTTCAATACCTTTCAACAACTTTTCAATTGCTTTTGGCTGATCACCAGCAGGCTTAAATTTAGAATGTATTTTAAATTTTTGAGTCATCTTTTTTATATTTTTCTAACATAATTTTTGGTGATTATAACTTAATAACAATTGTCCACAAACCATAATTTAGCTTTTGAAATCGTCACTTCGGAAGAGTCTAAGCTAAGTAGCAATCCATTATAACATCCGTCATTGCGAGAAAGGCGAAGTAGCTTTTACCATCTAATGCCTTGCTGGACGAGGTCAGAAGACCCAGTCCATACTTTCATTCCTAATTTCAAAATTAAGAAATGAACCTAAAGCTTGGTGCTCATCAGACACCAAATTGCACTAAACTCACGCCTCAAGCTAAATTAACACAACTACAACACATCTTCAATTCTTCTTAAAACTTCGGCTTTTCCTAAAATTTCTACAACATCAAAAATTCCACCGGCAGAAGCTGAAGAATAAGTTAAAATAACTCTTAATAATGGACCGAAATCTTTAATTTTTACTGATTTTTCAGTCGCAAAATTATTAAGGGCATTTTTAATTCCTTCGTGATTCCATTCATTTAAATCTTGTAAAAGCACTTTTAAATCTGCAATTAACAACTTTCTTTCAAGCATAATTGCTTGCGAACTATCATCAAAATTTCCAACAAAACCATCAAAATAAACTTCTAAATTTTTTGCCAAATCAAGTACCAAATCACTTCTTTCTTTAACAAACTTTATTGCCTTTAGTAATCTTTCTTTTTCATTTGCAGTAATCTTGCGATCAAAAAAATTCGAACTCAATCTTAATAAATCTTCTTCATTTTTTTCTTTGATGTAATGTTTATTAACCGATTTCAATTTTGCAAAATCAAAGCGTGAAGGCGACTTACCAACTTTTTCCAAATTAAACAAATTTATTGCCTCAACATCAGAAATAATTTCCATATCACCATGAGACCAGCCCAAACGCAGCAAATAGTTTCTTATACTTTCTGGTAAATATCCCATATCTTTATATTCAATAACCGAAGTTGCACCATGACGCTTAGAAAGTTTTGCTCCATCTGGTCCATGAATTAGAGGAATATGAGCAAATTCTGGCACTTTCCAATTCATTGCTTGATAAATTACTTTTTGACGAAAAGCATTTGTTAAATGGTCATCACCACGAATAACATGAGTAATATTCATATCATGATCATCAACAACAACTGCTAGCATATAAGTTGGTGTTCCATCACTTCTTAACATGACTAAATCATCAAGTTCAGAATTCTGAACTTTAATTTCACCTTGAACCAAGTCATTAATAACCATTTCTCCATTTAACGGAGCTTTAATTCTGATAACTGGCTTTACAGTTGAGGATTGTGATTGAAATTTATCACGCCACGGACTTTTAAAACGAAATACTTCTTTTCTGCTTTCAGCTTCTTTTCTCAAATCTTCTAGTTCTTCTGCTGACGTATAACACAAGTAAGCTTGATTTTGCTCCAATAACTTCTCAGCAACTTCTTTATGTCTTGAAGAATTATTTGATTGCAAAACGTAATTTTCGTCATGATTTAATCCGAGCCAATCAAGACCTTGCAAGATTGCATCAATTGCTGCTTCAGTTGACCTTTCTTTATCAGTATCTTCAATTCTAAGTAAAAACTTTCCACCATTGCTTTTAGCAAAAAGATAGTTGAATAAAGCTGTACGAGCACCACCGATGTGGAGATATCCTGTTGGAGAAGGAGCAAATCTAGTTATTACAGACATGTTTTAAAATAACAAAAATAAGTTTGTATTCTTGACAATAATTAAGCTTAAAAGAATATAATTTAAATAATAAACAATATATTAAAATCATAAGTAAAACTGAAATGCCAACTATAAATAGTACCGATATTGCCGCAAGATTATTGGAAAAAAAGGTAGTGTCAGAAGACCAGCTAGCAATTGCAAGTAAAGAACAAGAAAGATTGCATGGCACCAAAACCATTGCTGCCATTCTGGTTGAAATGGGTTTTATTTCTGAAGGTGCTTTAGGAGAAATTCTAAATGAATCTTCCACAATTAAAAAATTTGATATCAAATCTGCAATTATTGATGCAAGACTTGTTAAAAAAATTCCGAAAGACTTTGCTATTCACAACAAACTAATTGCAATTTCTTACAACAACAACACCGTAACCCTTGGAATGTCAGACGTATTTGACATAGTTGCTTTAGATCAAGTTAGAAGATTATTTCCTCCACATTTCAAAATTCTTCCCGTTTACGTCTCAGAAGCTGATATTCTACACGCAATTGACCAGTACTATGAATACGAGATGTCAATTGAGGGTATCTTAAAAGAAATTGAAGGAAGTCAAAACAACAACATCAATGACGAGGCTCACCTACGCGGTGACTATCGTAGTCCAATGGTGCGTCTTGTAGATGCAATTTTAACTGATGCGGTTCACCGCTCAGCTTCAGATTTACATTTCGAACCGGAAAACTTATTTCTTCGTATTCGTTACCGTATTGATGGAAAAATGGTTCAAGTTCGTAGTATACACAAAGATTATTGGTCAGCAATAGCTGTTCGTTTAAAAATTATATCAGGAATGAACATTGCCGAGACACGTAAAAGTCAAGATGGTCACATTCAGTCAGAAATTTTAGGAAGAAGAATTGATTTTCGTGTATCAACTCAACCAACAATAAATGGTGAAAATATTGTTTTGCGTATTTTAGACGAAAAACAATCAATTCTTTCTTTGGAAAAACTTGGATTTAATGAGCATAGTATCAATTTGGTCAACAAAATGATTAAAAGACCAGAAGGCGTTATTATCTTCACTGGTCCAACAGGCTCAGGTAAAACAACAAGTCTTTATACAATTATCAACTCAATTAACTCTGTTGATAAAAACATTATGACTTTGGAAGACCCAGTTGAATACCATATTCCAATGGTTAGACAATCAAATATTAAAACTGAAAGCGGAATTGATTTTGCAGCTGGTATTAAAGCTATTCTTCGTCAAGATCCAGACGTAATTTTAGTAGGTGAGATGCGTGATAAAGAAACAGCAACAACAGCAATTCAGGCCGCTATGACTGGTCACCAAGTATATAGTTCACTTCATACTAATGACGCTTTAGGAACTATACCAAGACTTATGAACATGGGAATTCCTAGTTATCTTATTGCTGGATCTTTAATTGGAGTAGTTGCACAAAGATTGACAAGAAAACTATGCCAAAATTGCAAAAAAGAACATCCAATAGAAGAATTTGAAAGAAAACTTCTTGGGCCTAAATATAATCATATACTAACTTTATATAAAGCTTCAGGTTGTGAACAATGTGGACAAAGTGGCTATAAAAGTCGTATTGTTATTAACGAAATTTTAATAGTTGACCGTGAACTTGACGATCTTATAATGAATAATACAAGTCGTAAAGAAATGTTAAACTATATTATTAGCAAAGGTTTTAAACCTATGATTGAAGATGGAATTGAAAAAGTTATAAGCGGAGTTATAGATTTAAAAGAGCTAATGACAGCAGTTGATATGACTGATAGAATGAATTAGTAATATTTTAAAAAAATGACCAGAATTATTAAGTCTAACAAAATTTTAGAAGATATTTTACCAAATAGTGGTGCCAACCTACTTAATCTAAAATCATATATTGCTGAAACCAATGGTGTTGAAGTAACTGCTTGGCCAGAGTTTATAGATAATCAGATTAATGGGCTTGAAACTGATAACTTGTTTATTTGGGCTTATCATATAAGAATCTTAAATAAAAGTAACTACAGCGTACAACTTTTAAATCGCTATTGGAAGATTATTGATGAAAAGGGAATAATCCAAGAAGTCAGAGGTGAAGGAGTTATAGGAGAACAACCAAAAATACTTCCAAATCAAGATTTTCAATACAGCAGCGGAGTACACCTGCGCTATCCCTCTGGAATCATGACAGGACATTATCAAATGCAAAAAGAAGATGGAGAATTATTTGAGATAAAAATTCCTACATTTTCACTGGATGTTCCAAATATCAAAAACTTTATTTTAAACTAATTCTTCATGAAAATTCTCGCCTTTGATACAAGCAGCTTTGGTGTCTCAATTGCTCTTAATCAAGGAGAAACTAATATTGCGAGAATAACTACAGAAGATAACAAACAATCAGAAGTTCTGATCAGTAAATTTGAAGAAATATTAAATCAAAACAAAATTTGGTACCAAGATCTAGAAGCAATTGCTGCTATTTCCGGTCCTGGTAGTTTTACTGGAGTAAGGGTTGGACTTTCAGCCGCCCGCGCCCTAAAATTAGCAACTAACTTACCTCTAATTTTAATAAGTTCTTTAGAAGTTTTAGCATTTAAATATAGACATTATCAGGGTCATATTTTTGTGGCTATTGATGCTAAAATGGATGAATTTTTTGTTGGCAGCTTTTACTCACAAGACGGAGAAATAAGAGAAATATGTGAAGCAAAATTAGCAACAATCGATAATATATATGATTTCTTGCCACAAGAAAAATTTTTATTATGCGGAAACGGTAAAGAGGCAGTTTTCAAATTAATAGATAGAAATAATTGTGAGTGTGATTTTGATCAAAAAGACCAAATAGATGCAAGTTTAGTTGCAG
>CAZENB010000008.1:0-27880 GCA_964513555.1 uncultured Rhizobium sp.
ATCGTAATTTTGTGTTTGAGGGTTATGTGAAATTGTTTAGGTAAAAAAATGAACGAAAAAAACCTTCTCAGTCTAACAAAAAAAGAACTCCTGCAACAAATATCTTCAGCTAAAGAAACCGGAAATTATGAAGGACAACTTCCTCCTCAAGAATTTCTAAACATTTTGGAAAGCGTACCGGACAATATTTTTGAATTTGAGAAAACTTGGTATGTAAAACCAGACCTAAAATTAGAAAAACAATTTACGGAAATTTGTAATTTCTTAGCTAACCCCAGAATTAGAGATAAAAATTTACCAGAGCCTTCTCAGACAATCAGAGACCTGTACTCAAAAGATTATGAAAACTGGAAAAACTTTATAGAACAAATACACAGCATACGGGACATAATTTATTCAGCAGATTACCATATTAAACAAATAGATGATCTACAGATATCTTTAGAACAATCTCTGAGAAAACGATCTCAACAAATTCATAACCAAACGATGGCTTATGGCAATCTTTATACAAGAAAATTAGATTATGAATTTCAGGCCTTTATTCTAAAAATTAGAGCACCGCTTGATTATTTTAACACAGCGGTACGCATATGCCACAAAGAAGTAAATTCTTATTATTTTACTGATTTAATTAGATCTTTACCAAGTAATCTTGGCTCAATTTATGAGAAGTATAAATCCGATTTAAACGATGACTTAATTTTATCGCATAACGATAAAACTGTCAGAAATATATTAACCCATCAAAAGTATATAACTTTAGGAACGATAAACACATTTCATGGCAAAGATTCTGGAGAATCGTTTCTTATACTAAGTACTGGAAGGAGAATTGAGTTAAAAAATATTCAAAAATTTCTATTTGAAAAAAGAGATGTGGTGGCAAATTTTTTAATAGCTTCAATCTGGGCAATAATTAAGAACTAGTTTTTTACCAAAAAAGTTTTGGAGACCAAGTTCGATATAGGTATCCCCTCTAGAGCGGTTGAAAAATCTCGAAATAAAAAGCCAAGTCCTGAAGCCTTATATATCAACGCTAGAGATCACTTTGGAGAAAAAGTTCGAAAAGGTGCCTTCACTGAGCCATTTTTCTTTCCAAATAAATCTCACAAAGTCCAATCAAACCCTTAAATGCAAAGATTTTGATAGGGTTCAAAATTTCTGCAATTCAAATTAAGGAAATATTTTTACTCACAATTTTTTTAACTACTTTTCTTACCAACAAATCTCTTAAGTGACTTATTGAAATAAGGTGATAAGATGAATTAGATTTTTTTTAAAACTTCTAAGGAAATATAATGAATATTATCGTACTAAACCTACCTCGTACAGCAAAAGCTAAAGATCTGATTAGCCTTTTTTCTACTCACGGAAAAATTAATTCTTGTGAGATAGTGATGGATAAAGTCACACGCCAATCTAAAGGTTTTGGATTTGTTGAAATGCCAAATGACGAAGAAGCAAATGATGCAATAATAAATCTTCATGGCATAAATTTTGGTGGTAAAAGAATCAGAGTTAAAAAAGCACAATCGGTGTAGTTTTTAAATTCAATTATAAAACTAAAATATGATAAAGACTTCCCAAAGATTTCAGAATCTTTATATGATGATGTAATTCTGTGTGACCACAAGACTAATTTTGATTTTGAAACAAAAAAATCTTTTAAAAAAAACCATAAACATACTTAGATTATTCTAGGGAAGAACTTCCCAAATAATTTCGTTTCTTCTGTTCCACGGTAAAGTTAAAGGATCGTCATAGTAAGAAATTATTGGCTGACCAATTAACTTGAAACTATTCTTGGCAGCAAATTGATTGATTTTCTCTTGATTCTCTAAAAACTTTTCATCGCTCCAAAGACCAGAAAAAGTAATAGCTAAAGTTTTTTTAGGTTTAATTTCTTTGAACTTAATACTATTATTTATTGGTTGTGGTAAGTTTCTCAGACTATATTTTTTCGGCATTTTGAATTGAACAAGCCATTTTTGACTTTTTTCCAAATTATTATCTAGAGGCTGATTTGGAATTTGCGAAACAGGAGAAGTCATAGCAATTTTTTCAGAATTTTTTGTTTCTTTTTTTTCTAAACTGCTTTGGATCACAGGAGAAGTCATAGCAATATTTTCTTTAGCAATATTGCTACCAAAAATGTATTTTGCTAAAATCCAAAAACCTTTTTTAACTGATTCTTTTCTGTTTCCCTCAACTTCAACTTCAGCAACCAAATACTTATCATAAATTCTTACTTCAATATTTTCTGACTTATTCAATACTTTATATTCCGGCGTTTCGTAGCCACGATATTCACCACTATTAATTTTTGCTGCACAGCAAGAAGTTATAATAAAAGAGAATATAAATAATGATTTTTTGAAATATTTTTTCATAAGTTAATCAAATAATTTTAATTACGATTTTTAGGCTTTACTGAACTTAAACCACCATCAACAGCCAGAACTTGAGCTGTAATCCAGCTATTATTTTTATCTAAGAAAAATTTAATTGCCGATGCAATATCTTCAACTTGACCAATTCTTCCAAGAGCGTGCATGGCTTTTGAAACTTCTAAAGATTTTTCATTTGCAACAATTTGTTTTGTCAAATTTGTATCAGTTAAACCAGGAGCAACAACATTAAATCTTAAATTTTGTGTAGCATAAGTTGCTGAAGCAGACTTTGCTAAAGAAATAACTGCACCTTTAGCAGCAGCAATTGCTTCATGATTTGCCAAACCAGTAATTGCAGCAGCCGAAGAAACCAAAACCACAGAACCACCATTTCTCATATATTTTGCTGCTGATCTTACAACACTAAATGACGTTGTTAGAGATGAATCAATAACTGACTTATAATCATCAAAAGAAGTTAAATGCGCACCTTTCAACAAAAGAGAACCGCTTAAGTTAACTACTCCATCAATTTCACCTATAGATTTAAAAACTTCTTCTGTTTTTGCAAAATCAGTAGCATCTAAAATAAAATTTGGATCGATTTTATCATTATTTCTTGCAGTTGTATAAACTTCATGTCCCAGATCTTTCAAATCTTTAGTTAAAACTTGACCAATTGAACTGCTTGCTGCAACTATTAGATATTTAGCCATAGATTTTTAGATTGATTTTGCGGTAACTAATTCTACTTAAAAATAGAATTTTAATATAACTTCTTAACTTGTTACTTGTATTACAAAATATGAATTTATTAATTTTTTTCAACCTTACTTAATCAAAAATTGCCAAAAGGAATAAAAAAACAAAATTTACCAAGTAAAAAATGTTTAAATTGTCTTAAACATTTTACTTGGCGTAAGAAATGGGAAAGATCTTGGAATGAAGTTAAATTTTGTTCAAAAAGTTGTGGCAGTAAATTTAAGGTTACAAAAAAATAATGTTAATTTAGACAAACTAAGCATTTCTTTTAAGTTTAACAATAATAATTCGATTATTTGAGATTTTTAAATTTTCGACATATCAATTACAAATCTGTAACGCACATCACTTTTTAAAACACGTTCGTAAGCTTTATTAACATAATATGGATTAATTACCTCAATTTCTGGAGCAATGTTATGTTTAGCACAAAAATCAAGCATTTCTTGTGTTTCCTTTATTGATCCAATTACTGAACCAGCATAATTACGACGCATCATAATTAGTGGGAATGGATTAATTGAAAGAGGTTTATCAGGAGCACCAACAGAAACTAAAGTTGCATCAAGTTTTAAAAGGTTAAAGAACTGTGCCATATCAATTTCAGCGGATGAAACTGTATTTATAATCAAATCAAAATAACTGGCATATTTTTGTAAATTTTGTTGATCTTGAGTTACCACAAAATTGTGCGCTCCCATTTTTAAAGCATCTTCACGCTTTTTATCTGAGTGACTTAAAACAGTAACTTCAGCGCCCAAAGCAACAGCAATTTTAACACCCATGTGACCAAGTCCACCCATACCAAGAATTGCCACTTTTTTCCCCACTCCTGCTTTCCAGTGAACTAGAGGAGAATAAAGCGTTACACCAGCACAAAGAAGAGGAGCAGCTTTATCAAGAGAAATTGTTTCTGGAATTCTTAAAACATAATTTTCATCAACAACAATAACATCTGAATATCCACCTTGAGTTACTGTTTTTCTATCACGCTCAACTCCATTGTATGTTTGCACCATTCCTTCAAGACAATAATTGTCCATTTCAGCTTTACAGCTTGAACAAGTACGACAAGTGTCAACAAAACAACCTACACCAACTTTATCGCCAACTTTATATTTTATCACTTTTGAACCAATAGAACGAACAATACCAGCAATTTCGTGTCCTGGAACCATTGGATAAATTCCTTCAAACCATTCAGAACGAGCCTGATGAATGTCCGAGTGACAAATTCCACAATATTTAATATCTATAACAACATCATGTTCTTTGGGATCGCGTCTTTCGAAAGAATAAGGTGCAAGTTCTGACTTTGCTGAATAAGCAGCAATTCCTTTAGCTTTAATCATATAATTTATTTTTTTATTGGTTATAACTTTTGGATAAAATTTTTTAGTGATTTTAAAAAGTTATTTCTTCATTACAATTATCAATAAAAGAAATCAGATTTGATTTTTTTATATTATATGAAACTTGCTCTATCTTTCATAAAAAACTAGATTCCCAACCCAAAGTTAAGATTTTCAGAATCAGAAATTGAAAGCATTGGAAAACCTTCATTTTTTAATTTTGTTATAAGTTGTTGTTCAATTTGACGAGCTTGGCTTTTTCCTGATTTTAATGTTACATAGAAAAACTCACATTTACTATCCGACAAACGATTTTTATGCGCTGTAACTCGATGGGCAAAATTATCCGTCTCACCAACATAAAAAAAGTTATTAGAAGTTTTTAAAACATAAACAACACTAAAACCAATTTCACTTAAAGATGGAGTTTCATTTTCTTTGAGAATTTTTACTTGTGATATTTTTTGTCCAGAAACAGAAGCCAAAAAATCTTTTACTAACTGCAGTTTTTTTATTTTATCAGAATAAATAAATTCATCTTTAGAAGGCTCTTCTAATCTTAGAATTTCAGATCTACCATAATTTTTGGCAATTTGTTCAGCTCTTAAAACTATCTCTTCATTTAAACCAACTTTCAATGCTGTATAAAAAGCAGAAGAATTTAAATCAACGCCTTCAACCACTTTGTAGCTTGGATCATTGCCATTACAATGCATCTTAATTTTTCGGATATTTTCTAATTTTACTTCGGAATTTGCAAAAATTTCATGCCAATGAGTTGCAAAAATTGAACGAATATTTTTTTGTGCTAAATGCTCTAAAACAGCTGCTGCAATTGCATGACCTGAATTTGATTCTGTACCTTTTCCAAGTTCATCAATTAATAAAAAGCTTTTTTGTGACGCATCTCGCAGGGCAACTTTTATATCAGTCATTTCAACAGCAAAAGCTGAAAGATTTGCTTCTGGATCATCACCCGCACCAGTTCTTACATACCAACCATCAATTTCATTTGATATATTTATACTTTTAGCAGGGAACATAAATCCACTTGATCCAAGAAGAGTTGTAGCCGCAAGAGATCTAATTAAAGTTGATTTTCCAGCCATATTATGACCTGTTAATAAACAAACTTTATCAAAACTAATGGAGTTTGTAACTGCATCACTTAACTTCATCCAATAAGGAAAAAATTCTTCTAAAGTAATTTCATTGTTTTTTGAATTACTAAAACTGAAATTTGTTGTCCAATTTTTTGGTTTGCATTCTTTAATATGCAAATAAATTGTCTTTGCCAAATTAGAAAATGTTGCCAAATGAATTATTGGCAAACAATAACAAGACAATTCTTTTGAAACCTCTTTTAAAACCTCTTTAATTGCGTTATGAGTTTTTAAAGCTAGTTCTTTATATTTTTCCAATGCATCTTCAACTTCTATAACACTCCATCTGTCATGAACTTCTTTTCCATAACGATCAACTGGACGAATTAGGTTATATTTCTCAACATATTTTGTTCCAAAACTTCCGGAAATCCAAATTGTCTGATTATGTATATCATATGAAAGAGCTAGTTTTAATTTTCTAGTTTCACTACTTTTACAATCTTCAATTGCAGATAATAATTTTGTGTTAAGCAATTCTTCATATTTCTTTGCAGCAATTTCAGTTTTTTGATAAAGATCAGCAATTTTACTATTAGAGTTTCTAGAAATTCTGCCTCTAAAATCTTCTTCAATCCTTTCAAATAAACTTATAGGAATTAATTCACTTTTTGGTAAATGAAATAAATCTTCATCTTTGGGCAAAATTGGATTTAAAATATCAATTATTTTATTACTGGTATTAATTAAGATATCTTGCTCTGCTTCAATTGAGGATATGTAAGAAACCACTTTCAAAGCATTGCTTATAAAAGTTTTTGGCATGTTTTTTTGAAAAATCAAAAAGATTTCGGCCAAAGAAAATAGATCTTTTAAAATTTCTGGATGTGCTTCATTTTTATTTAAAGTCTTAATATAGCGCACTGGATTTGAAACAATCAAAATAGGTAATTGCTTTTCATTTGATTGCATTTCAACAATTGCTGTTCTTAAACTATTAGCATATTTTATAGCTGGAGGATTCAACAACATATTTCTGATAATATGTTTGCAAGTTGCTGGACTTCCTTTTGGTAACATAATTTCAATAAGATCTGGAATTCCTCTTCTTGGCAAAATACCAATTTGTTCTGCTGTTTGCTGATAAAGTGGATTTGGACAATTTTCTTCACCAACTGGTTTAGTTTTTAGAAAACTAATGTTTGCATCTAAACCTAAGTCAATTTTCACTAATTCTTCAACACGATTTGCAAAAAATTGTGAAGAATATCCCTGAATTTTTACTAAATTATGGAACTTCAAATTAGCAGCCTCTAAAAGAGATTTTGGTAATTTATCATGCAAAAATACTCTGTTCAACCTGCCGCTATATTTACTTATACGAATTATTGCCGCTTCTTGGGTTAAACCTTCTAAAATTAAAGTTGTTCTTAAATCTGGGTTAATTTCTACAACCTGAACACCTTTACTATTAGTTGCCAATCCAAATTCTGGTGGTGCTTCCACAAAACAAACATTCGCTTTGTGGCTCATCGCCAAACCATAAGTGTAGGTTGGAGATGAAGGAGTTATTATTTCTGAAATAAATCTAATTTTACGACCTTTTTTGTGAATATCATCAGCTTGCTCACAAACAACAATAGAAAATCCTGCTTCCGTTAAATCATTAAGAACTGGTTGAATATTAGCAATTGGCATACCTGCTCTTGGACCTTTCCTACCCATTCTATTGATGCCACAATGTTCTACTAAAAAAATAGAATCAATTCCCCAAGTCTCATAAAATTCACCTATCTGAATAAGGACAATTTTTTGTGGATGCTGCTTTTTAATTCTGAGAAGAAAATCAATGTTAGAATCTTTTTTACCATCACCATGTTTAAAACCTTTCCAAAAAGGCTTATTTGCATTACCAATTCCTAAAATTCCTCCTAAATCTAAATCTTGAGCCATTCTTATTGCAACTGGGTGCGATAAGTTTTCTAGTCTTGAAGACCAAAAATCAGAATTAATAAATAAATCATTTAGCAAAAATTTGCTGGAATTTTCCATCACCTAAAAAAGGTCTAAATTAAGTAAATTTTATTAGATTAATGTGGTGAAAAATTTGGTGTTTTTTGCAGCTTGTGATATTTAAATCATTCTAATGCCAGAAAGGCAAACTTGTCAATTAAAACCATAATTAACGTTAAAAAATTGTAAATTATTTTAGTTATCAATTCAAATCAAACAAATGAGAAAAACTTATTTAATTTTTAGAAATTTATTCGTTCACTTTCGTGAACTAATGGTCTATTCAAAACTTGAGTATATATAGATCCAATGTACTCACCAATTATACCAATAAAAAAAAGCAATACTGAGAACATGAAAGAAGTAATAATAATCAATGGTGCAATTCCTAAAGAAATTTCATTCCAAAACATTAACTTAGCTACAAAATATCCAAAACCAATCAGAGCACTTAGAACAGAAAATATTGCACCACAAAAAACTGCTAAACGAAGCGGAATTTTAGAATTACAAATTATGCCCAAAATTGCTATGTCATAAAGTGAGTAAAATCTGTTTTTAGAAAATCCCTTTGCTCTTACAGGTTGAACATATTCAATTGATGCAACTTTATAACCAACTTCAGAAATAATACCTCTAAAAAATGGATATGGATCTTGTATTTTTCTGATTTCATTCATAACTTTTTTACTGTAAAGACCAAAACCAGTAAAATTTTTGTAAATTTTCACCTCCGAAAGCTTAGAAAGTAAATTGTAATACCAAGTTCTTAGCTTAAATAAAACTTTACTTTCCTTACTATTACTTTTGACCATCACAACAGTATCAAAACCACTTTCCCACTTTTTCACCATATCAACAATTAGTTCAGGCGGATCTTGAAAATCAGCAACTAAAGATATTACAGCATCACCTTCTACTTGTAAAAGACCATGTACAGGAGAACGTATATGACCAAAATTTCGCGAATTAATTATTACCTTAACACTTTTATCTGAAGCTGCAATTTTTCTTAACAATTCAACAGTTCTGTCTGTTGAACAATTATCAATAAAAAGATGTTCATATTTGTAATTTTCAAGCTTATTCTCAAAAATTTTTTTCACTGCCAAATATAGCGCTTCAACGTTTTCTTCTTCGTTATAACAAGCAGTTACAATACTAATTTTTTTCATTTGTGATTAACTTTGTTTGATAATAAATTCATCTCACCAAATTTAGTTATTTATTTCTAGTGAAATTTTCAATTTACCAAATAAAACTAATGATAAAAAAACAATTCTTTAAAAATAAAATCAGCTGGCAAAATTCTTCTTTGAGCGGTTTGTCACAAGATGAAAACGGCAATTTTGTGCCTTGGATGACATATGATGCAATTAGTTTCTTAAAAAATTATACAAACAAAGATCAGCATATATTTGAGTTTGGTTGTGGAGCATCAACCTTATTTTTTGCTGAAAAATCAGCTTTTGTCACATCAATTGAAACCAATGAAAAATGGTTAAAAATTGTTAAAGATTTTTTAGCAGAAAAAAAACTAAATAATGTTCAAATAACCTTAATGAATGATGGAATTGATAATAATAATTATGAAACTTTTGCTAAAAACTACGGCAAGAAATTTGATATAATTGTGATTGATTCAATAAAAAGATTTAATTGCGCGCTTAATGTAATTGAAGCTTTAAAACCAAATGGAATAATAATTTTAGATGACTCAGAACGCCGAAACTATCAAAAAATTTTCAAATTCTTCAATCAAAATGGTTTCACTCAAACCGATTTTTTAGGAATTGCACCAGCACAACTAAGAATAAAGAACACCACAATTTTTCAAAGAAAAAATGAAAACTAAAAAAAATTTCAACTTCTTAAATTACCACCAAATTATCAATATGAACTAACTCCGATTTAGCAGATTTACCCAATATTTTTTTCACTTCTGTGGATTTCTTTTCTAAAATTCTTTTTACATCCAAAATATCGTAATTGCTAATTCCACTTGCAACATGATTTCCTTTTTCATCTTTTATAAAAACTGCATCACCTTTTTTAAAATTTCCTTGAACAGCAATAGCACCAATTGGAAGTAAACTAATTTTCTTATCTTTCAAAGCTTCAACTGCGCAAGAATTAATTATAATTTCTCCCTTTGGGTTAAAAAATCCAGAAAGCCATTTCTTTCTAGATTTAGAAGCTATTTTTTTACTATAAAAAATTGTAAAGTTCTGCTGGCCATTAATTAACTTTTTTAAAGCATTATCCTCAACTCCATTAGTAATTACTGCGTCACAACCAGAGTTTGCCAACATCTTCGCTGCCAGAATTTTTGTAATCATTCCTCCTGTTCCAACAGAAGAACCTGCCCCACCAGCCATATTTTCAACTTCTTTGGTAATTTCAAAAACTTCTTCAATTAATTTTGCCGATTTTTCAACTCTTGGATTTTTATCATAAAGACCGTCTATATCGGAAAATAAAATCATGATATCAGCAGAAATCATTTGCGCAACACGTGCTGCCAAACGATCATTGTCACCAATTTTTATCTCATCAACTGCTACTGTATCATTTTCGTTAATAATTGGTAGAATTTGGTTTTTAAGTAAAGTTTCTATCGTATTTTTTGAATTTAAATAACGATCACGATCATTACAATCTGAAGCAGTTAAAAGAATTTGTGCTACGTTCAAACTGCATTTTGCAAAAAAATCTCGGTAAAAACCCATTAACTGAATTTGACCAATCGCTGCTGCAGCCTGTTTTTCTTCTAAAGAAAGCTTACGTTGACCAACTTTTAAAAAGCTTTTTCCCAAGGCAATAGCACCAGAAGATACAATTGTAATTTGAAAATTATTTTTTACTAAACAAGCAACATCAATAGCGAATTTTTTTAGCCATTTTTCACGCAAAACACCTTTTTCAACGAGAAGAGAAGAGCCTATCTTTATAACAATTTTTTTTCTTTTTTCTAAATCAAGTTTCATGGATCTGTTTTATTTTTAGAGCCTTTAATTAAGCAAACCTCTTTTTTTACGAGCAGATTTTACACCTTGTTTATAAATAATATTTTCAATCAAAGGCAAAGGAAATTCTTGGAATGAATTAGCACCTCGTAAAACATAAATTCCAACCGATCTATTTTTTTGATTCGTAATTCCGTCAGAAGTTAAAATATCAGGAAAATCTTCACCATAAGATCTAATTTCAACTAAGTTACTGTCGACACCATTTTTTATAATATAGTTTTTAACTGTTTGAACTCTTCTAAAGGCTAAATTTTGATTATACAATTCTTTGCCGCTACGATCAGAATTTCCAACCAATAACAAACGAAAATCACCTTGCAAATCAATCAAATATTTTAAAATTACAATTAAATCTTTGTTTGCTTTATCATTAAATTTATTGCTATTTAAATCAAAAAATATTTCAAATTTCTTAAATTCTGGTTCAATAATAACAGTTTTTGGAGTTTTATCTTTTCTTAAATCTTCAACATAATACTCAACTTCATTTAATAATTTGTAAAATCTTTCACGACATTTTGCTAATTCTGCAGCACGAAATATTGGCTGAGATTCTTTTGCTGCCCAACAATCATAAAGATAAGACAAGTGAGCAAGCTGAATTGGTAAATTATTTTTTAGACTTGGAGTTATAACATCTTCTAATCTTCTTTGCATTGCAATTATCTCTTCAACTTGAGATTTATCAGCATTCCAATTTAATGGATTTTCTGGTATATATTCAGAATTTTGTGAAACTGCAATTGCTTTAGCAGCAAAATATTCAGAATCTTTTTCTGATTTATTGTTTAGTAAGTTACGAGAAAGTTGAAGATATTCTAAAGCAAGATAACCATTAAAATCGGAACGAGAACGAATCATCTGCTCGTTTCTTGCAAGAATAGATAATTTAGTTTCTGAAGCGCAGGAAAAAAAAAGGAGTAAAAGTAATGAAAATGAGAAGGTTTTTAAAACTCTTAATTTGCTCATTTATAACAAAATTATTTATTAGCAGACTTAAAGGAAACTTTCATCTTGAGCTATAGAATTTGTTTTGCAAATTCTTAAAAAAAGATCTCAAGAGTTTTCTTGTTCAGAGCTTGCCTCTTGAGATCCTTCACTTCAATGAGAACGACAGTACTTGTTAAGATGGTAAGTTACCTAATTTTCTAATTTTAAGAATTCATTGATTTAAAGAATTCTTCATTAGTTTTAGTATGCTCAATTTTTTGAAGCAAGAATTCCATAGCTTCCACTGAGTTCATAGGATTTACAATTCTTCTTAACATCCAAACTTTTGATAATGTTGCACGATCAACCAATAATTCTTCTTTTCTTGTTCCAGATCTTGTAATATCAATGGCTGGAAAAATTCTCTTATCGGAAATCTTACGATCTAACATAATCTCAGCATTACCAGTTCCTTTGAATTCTTCAAAAATAACTTCGTCCATTTTTGAACCAGTATCTACTAAAGCTGTAGCAATAATTGTAAGAGAACCACCTTCTTCAATATTTCTGGCAGAACCAAAGAATCTTTTCGGTTTTTGCAATGCGTTAGAATCAACACCACCAGTCAAAACTTTTCCTGAAGAAGGAATAACAGTATTGTAAGCACGTGCTAAACGAGTAATGTTATCAAGTAAAATTACTACATCTTTTTTAGCCTCAACTAGACGACGAGCCTTTTCAATTACCATCTCAGCAAGCTGAACGTGACGTGTTGCTGGTTCATCGAAAGTAGAACTTACAACTTCACCTTTTACACCACGAGTCATATCTGTAACTTCTTCTGGTCTTTCGTCAATTAGAAGTACAATTAACACAACTTCCGGGTGATTTGTTGTAATTGCATGAGCAATATTTTGCATTAAAGAAGTTTTACCTGTACGAGGAGGAGCAACAATCAATGCTCTTTGACCTTTTCCAAGAGGAGAAATCATATCAATAACGCGAGTACTAATATCATTATTAAGAGGTTTATCTTCTTCTAATACTAATTTCTTTTGAGGATAAAGCGGAGTCAAATCGTCAAATAAAACACGATTTCTAATTTTTTCTGGAGCATCAAAATTAACTTCATTAACACGAAGTAAAGCAAAATATCTTTCTCCTTTTTTAGGAGCCCTAATTTGTCCTTTCACAGTATCGCCAGTTCTAAGACCAAATCTTTTAATTTGACTGGGGGAAACATAAATGTCGTCAGAACCAGGAAAATAATTGGTTTCAGGAGCCCTTAAAAAACCAAAACCATCTTGTAAAACTTCTAACACACCTTCACCAATAATAACATTTTCTGGATTTTGATCAGAGAAATTTTTTAAAATATGATAAATTATATCTTGTCTACCAAAATCACCAATATTTTCCAAACCATGTTCTTTTGCAACTTCAATGAGTTTTTCAGCTGATTTTGATTTTAAAGACTTCAATTCCAAAGTTCTTGCTGGAGAAGCTAATTTTCTTCCTTGATTATCACGAGAACCATTTTCTTCAGAATACTCTTCTGAGTCATCTTTAGAATTATTTGAACTATTAGTTTGGCTTCCTCTACTAATTAAGTTACCAGTGTGAATATATCCTTTTGTTGTTTGCTCAGAACTATTTGGAACAACTGCTGTATTTGAGTTACTGTCTGTAACTTGAGTGTTTAATTGAGAATTTTGACTTGAACTTGAATTATTTTGATTCGCATTTGAACCGTAGCGAAGAGTCAGAGTGGAAGATGACATTTAATTAAAATTGATTGTTAATATTACAATTTAGAAGAGATTAAGAAAGACAAGAAACTAAAAATGAAAATGATATTAGAGAAATTAAAACTTATAAATGATTTTTAAAACTTCTGAAAAACTGACAAATTTTAGATTTGTAATTTCTGATTAAAAAAAATTTGATTAAAAAATCTAATTATATTTAAAAAACTTAGAGTCTTCCGAGAAAGTGAAAAAAGCAGTAGGTCTTAATTAAAAGATTAAAAAAATTTTCTGTCAAGAAAATTAACCAAAAATTAAGTCTTTTAAATAGTAAATTGCCTCAACTCCTAAAAAAACTGCAACCATAGAAATTACTATTCCAGCTAAACCAACCATAATTCCAAAAATAATTATTAAACCGTCTTTTCCTAACATGCCAAAGGATATTATTAATATTCCAAGTCCAGGAATAAAGTTAGAAAGTGGCATTGGCATTAAAATAAATACGGAAAATATTAAAATGAAAAAGCCTATAATTCTTTCAGCTAATAGTGAAGACATAAAGCCAAGTCTTGGTTTTAGTATTCTTTCAACTTTGCGAATATAAGGTGATGACCTTCTTATAAGCATTGCAAGGACTGATCTACTTACAGAAAGCTTGGAAAATTTTTTTGGCAACTTAGGAGATTCATATCCCATTACTATTTGCATTGAAAATATTACCAATGGAATAGAAATAATACTTGGAAATGGTGGAGGTAGAGGAATTATTATACCAAAAGCAAATATCATAATTGCCAAACCAAAGCCGACAGAATCCATTGAGTCAATAAGATCTTTGATCAAAATACGATCGGAAGATGCTCTATTGACGACATCTTCGAGAACTTGAGTTGTAATTATTTTTTCTTGATCGCTCACTAAAGATAATCTGTTTAAGAATTTGTATTAGAGTTTCCAGAAGAATCTTCAGATGATTTTTTTTCTTTATTTTGTTCGTCTTTCAATCCTTGTTTTAGACTTCTAACACCCTTTCCAAGATCAGACATAACTTGAGGTAGTTTTCCAGCTCCAAAAAGAACAAAAACAATTGCTAGAATTAATAATAATTCCCAAATTCCAATAGACATAAAACTCCTTTTATAATTCAAAACTTCTTTATTTTAATAAATCTGATAACTCATTCCATTCACGAATACTAAGACCTGATCTTTCTTGAGTAACTTGCTCCCCTTTTAGCATTTTTTTAATTACATCAATTGCAGCTTTTGACAATTCTTTTCCGTCACGACGGTATTTTTCAAAAGCTTCATAGCAAAATGGTACCCATTTTTTTACAATATCAAGCATAACTTCAGCATATGCTCTTATCTCATACTGAGCATGTTTATCAGCTCTAAGTGCTAAAAAATGAAGTAAATTATGCAAATCAATTTTCCAATACCACTGAGTATAACAATTAATCGGAAGATTCATTCTTGCAAGCTCACGAGCCAGTCCTTCTTTATCTTCATCAACAATCTCACCTTTTTCGTTTTGATTAATCATTTCAAGATAGTGATTATATGAGTTTTTAGCATCAGATTTTAGAATTTCTAAAACTATTTTTGATTCTTCAGCATTTAGAACTTTACTTTCATCGCGTCCTTGATGATTAATTTTAGATTGAGCAGATAAATCTTCAGCTTTTGGAATATAAAACTCATCTTCCATAATTGAATAACGTGCAGAATATTCATTTACCGAAGCAGTTCTATGACGAATCCACTGCCTAGCAATAAAAATTGGTAGCTTGATGTGAAATTTAATTTCACACATTTCAAAAGGAGTTGTGTGACGATGAGCAATTAAATAATTTATTAATCCTTTATCAGCGTTAACTTTCTTTGTTCCTTGGCCATAAGAAACTCTTGCAGCCTGAACAACAGCAGAATCATTTCCCATATAATCAACAACTCTCACAAAACCATGATCCAAAACTTCAAAAGGCTGGTATAAAACTTTTTCAAGTTCAGGAGAAACCGGTCTAATAGTTTGGCTAACTTGGTTACGTAAAATATTAATTTCTTCTAATTGTTCTTTTTTGATTACCATGTTGTGAGAGATTTATCTGTTTATTTTTCTTGAGATTGATTTAAAGACAAATTTAATAACTCAATTTAAAATCACTTTTTTCATTTATACAATATTTTTTAATGCCTTCTGAAATAATAAAATCACAAATTCACAATATTCCAGAAAATAGTGGCGTTTATCAATTTTTCAATGCTGAGAATGAAGTTCTATATGTAGGAAAAGCAAAAAACTTGCGTAAAAGACTACAAAGTTATACTCAAATTAACAAACTTTCTAGACGTATTGAAAGAATGGTTTTTTTGGCACAGAAACTTGAATTTATACAGACTGAAACTGAAATTGAAGCTCTTTTACTTGAACATAATCTTATAAAAAAACTCGCTCCAAAGTATAACATATTGCTTCGTGATGACAAAACTTTTCCTCATATTTTAATCACAAAAGACAAATTCCCTCAAATTACAAAACATCGTGGAGCAAAAAAAAATAAAGGAAGATATTTTGGACCTTTTGCATCTGCAAGTGATGTCAATAAAACTATAGATGTTTTAAAAAAAAGTTTTTTGCTTAGAGACTGCTCAGAATCTGAATTTAATAGAAGAGAAAAACCGTGTCTTGAATATCAAATTAAAAGATGTTCTGGACCTTGTGTTAACTTAATTTCTCAAAGTGAATATACAAAATCTGTTGAGAATGCTATTGATTTTTTAAGCGGAAAATCAGCCGCAATTCAGGAGTCATTATCAAATAAAATGCAATATTTTAGCGATAAATTTGAATATGAAAAAGCAGCAGTAATTAGAGATAAAATTAAAGCTTTAACATCGATACAATCAAAACAAAATATCAATATAGAAGGTCTAGAAAATTGTGATATTATAACTTTGGTTAATAAAGATAATAAAATATGTATTTATATTTCTTTTTTTAGAGGCGGTAATAACTATGGTGCAAAACCATATTTTTTTGATGGTTTTGAACAAAATTTAGAAGAATTTATAGATGAGTTTTTAGGACAGTTTTACTTGTCTCAGAATCCACCAAAACTTATTTTAATTAACTTAGAAATTGAAGAAATAGATTTAACAGAAAACTTTCTATCAAATTTATCTGGTGAGAAAGTTACAATAAGAAATCCCAAACAAGGAGAGAAATTAAAAATAATAAAAGATCAGGAAAAAATTGCTTTGCAAAACTTAGAACAAAAATTAGTTAAAGATTTAAGCAATTTATCTATCTTAAATGAAGTAAAAATAATATTTGGATTAGAAAATTTACCACAAAAAATTGAAGTTTATGACAATAGTCATATTAGTGGAGAATATGCAGTTGGAGTTTTAATCACTGCTGGAACAGAAGGCTTCATAAAAAGTGGTTATCGTAAATTCAATATTAGATTTGACGAAATTGATCGCGATGACACTGCAATGTTAAGAGAAGTTTTAACTCGTAGATTTTCAAAATTAGATAAAAAAGATTATCCAAGTTTAATAATAATTGATGGTGGAAAAATACAGTTAAAAGCAGCCACTGATGTATTTATAAAATTGAATATACAAATCCCTTTAGTTTGTATGTCAAAAGGAGAAAATAGAAATGCAGGAGAAGAAAACTTTCATCAAATTGGAAAGGAATCTTTTACTTTACCAAAAAATAGCCCAGTTATGTATTATTTACAAAGAATGCGGGACGAAGCCCACCGTTTTGCAATAACAACTCACAGAAATAAAAGAGCCAAATCAGTCATCAAATCTTCATTAGATGAAATTTCTGGTATAGGGAAACTTAGAAAAAAAGCTTTACTAAATCATTTTGGGTCTTTAGAAAAAATTAAATCAGCAAGCATTGATGATTTAATAAAAATTGATGGAATAAACCAAGCAATAGCAGAAAAAATTAAAGACTCTTTTTAGTTTTAATATTACTTTAGACTCTTATCATTTACGCATATGTTAAAGGGTTTGATTTATGAGAATTGGCAAAATAAGCTGAGATTTTTATGAGTCAATTTTTGAAATGCTTATGGAATGAGGGGCAGAAAAAAGATAATTCAGAAAATCAGAACAATATTTTGCTTTACAAATTTCTACCACTTTTTGCTGAACCAGCAGGGCGGTCTGAAGAATTTCTTCACTGTATAAAGTGTTACGAAGAAGACAAAAGTAATTTATTTAATTCTTTAAAAGCTTATGAATCTTTTTTTGATGATCTTTGTCTAAAAGAAAATAAATTTAAGTCTTTTTTCAAAAAAGATAAATTAGTTAAAGATATGCTTGTAAGTCTTGCGGATGTTAGTTCACCCAAAGCTGCAAATATTATTAATAATTTTATCAAAATAGCTGAGGCTGGCACAAAAGAAGAAAACAAACCACAAGAAACCAAGCCACTTGAAAGAAATAGTCAAAATGAAAAAATTTTAAATGAGGAAATTGAGTTTAAGAAGCATGCTGTGGATTTTAACCAAGAATTGCTTCTGTATAAAACTTTTGATCATAATGATTTGCTGAGTTCTTATAATATTGCTAAAGAAATTTCTCCTAAAAAATTAAAAGAAAAACATCAAAGTAAATTAGAGAGATATTTAACAGATGATGAAAGGTTCTTAGCTTTATGGATGGAGTGTAATGGCAATGCTGGATTAAGTTTTAATATTAATCGTGATGAATTTTTTGCTGAGATAAAAAAAGATGATAAGATACTTGCTATTTGTCCAATACAATCAATTACAACTCAATATGACACTCACAAAGACACTATTATTAATTTTGTTAATAATCACAAAGAAAAAGGAGCAAAAATTATTTTCTCACTTCATGGAGGAGGGCACTACAAAACCTTAGCTTTAGATCCAGAAACAAAAAAATATCGCTATATCGACTCATTACTTGATAGTGAAGATGGAGTTGCAAATGTTGCTCTAAAGAACGTTATTAATGAACTTGGGTATAGTCCATTTGGATGTTCTTATCAAAAACAACAATATTCAGAAAATTTAGAAAAAGAAAGCAAAGGGACAATTTCTCACAACAATGAATGTGCTTTTCATAATGTTTATACAACCATTAGAATTGCTCAAGAAAGTTTGAAAGCTGATCTTTCAAAAATGAATGAATTTAAAATGAAAATGTTAGGAATGAATCAAGAAAATCTTACTCCAGAATTAGCTCGAGATCACATCAGGCCTTTTTATGAAGAGGTTTTTGAAAGATTGAGAAATGTTATTTCTAAGCAAAAAGAAGTTTTACCAAATCCTTCCCCGAATTCTATTTCATCTCAGAACTTATTTAGTGGAAGAGTAGTAAAAGGTTCTAATATTGAAGATTCAGCCCCAAAAAGTGAAAGATATAATTACACTGGCTAACTTTTTTTGGACACTTTTTTAACAAAGTTTCAAAAGAAAATCATGTCCAAAAATCAAAGAAATATCTACTTGGTTGATTGAATATAATTACCAAAGACCTAATTCAAGTTTAGGTTGATTGCCACCAAAGATATTTTTATATCAGCAAAATATTAACAATATTGATAAAATTAAAAACCAAAATATTGTTCTAAAAAATTACTGATTAAAAATTTAAAAAGTCTCCACTGAAGTGGCAATGATTCTGAGGGTAGGACATTTAAACTCTAAAGAGTAATTGTTACGATTGATTTTGGACATAGTTTCGATTCTTCTTTGTTGAAAAAATGTCCAAAAAAGTGTAAACACATCATTATGTTTCTTTATCAGAATCTGGTTTGTCGGATTCATTCCCATATGATGTTTGAATATTTTTCCTATCTCCTTGAACTCCAATATCTCTACTTTGAGATTTTGCTTTATTATAGGCAGAACCTCCAGCTTTCTTGATTGCACCCATACCCCTTTTTTGAACGCCCCTAAGAGTTTCATAAGAAGCTTTACTTATTCCAGTCATAGAAGCTTTCCAATCACTAGACAATACAGCACCACCAACAGTATTTTTGGCAACTTCTGAAATTTTATCTAAAATTGACAAAAAAACGAATAACAAGAATGCTGCCTTTATTATCGTACTTAACTTTGCTTGATTCATTGATCCAAGAATTGGTAGACCAACACCTATTAATTCAAGACCTGTAAATTTTTTAATATCCGCTACATTAAAAATACAATAAACGCTACTATTATTTGCTTCAGCATCACAAATGATTTTCTTTGGAGCTTCCAAACCACTACCACTATAATTTACATCTCCAATAATTACAGAATCAAAGAATGTTAATAAAATTCCCAAATAAGCAAAAAGTATAACTGGTTGTAAAACAAATCCTAATAACTGTTTCCACCAACTATCAAATATACTTTTTGTTTTTGCGAATAAAGACAAAGTTATTGTTATTGGAGAAACATAAAGCATCATTATTATTGCAGTGGTCGAAAGAAGGAAAATATGCAAAGATCGGACAATTATAGAGAACATAAAAATGGCAAAAACTAAAGTTGCCATTAAGAAAATAATACCGAATCCACCGGTTAAAAATCCTCCCAAAATCATCATAGCTAAGTTTGGAACAGAAGCTTCTGGACCATATCCTATAGCTCGCGCTAATTTACAATCCAAAGTATCCCAAATTTGCAGATACTCTTTTCCTTTTGGATATTGTGGATTATTATATTTAGTTCCGGCATTTTGATCAGCATAATTAAATCTTGGAAATTGACATCCATCTAGTTTAGCTGGGTCATCAGAAAAATTAGGTCTAAAAACTATAACTGAAATATTATTTGAAGCATTTAAAACGCCATCTAAGAAACCACTTTGCCAACCATTACCAACAGCAAAATACATCACTAAACCCAATTTAAATATATAAGATAAAATTTGTGTTTTGGTTAATGCCGACATACCACGCAAAACTCCAAAACCAAGTCCAACTATTGAAAATGATAAAGTAATTTTAATAATTGTTTGTAGATTATCTTGAATTTTTAAGAAAAAAGATTTGCCATATAAAGAATCTAAGCTTCCACCCTCTTTAAATACATATTTTCCACTAGCACAGTTACCATTTTCATCAGGAACTTCATTATTTGCGCATTCAGTATGACCTGCTTTATTTAAAAACAAGTTCTCCATTGTTTCTTTAAAACACTGCGCCATTGGAGCTGAAAAACCACGAACACTTAGAGGTAATAAATCAGCGTTGTAATCATAAACATTTTGACTGTCTCCAATAAAATCTCTACAAGCAGAGGAAATAAAGGCACCATTTAAATCGCTGGTTCTTATGTAAGGCTTAATCGGTATTTTTGCACAGTGATTCATTACCTGACAGTAGTTTTTGACTTTAACTTTATCATCTTCGTACTCCGTAGTTTCAGTTCCACCACCAAGTAAATGATTATAAGGACATACTGAATACGTTTTTACGCAAGCATATTCTGGATTTTTCTGAGACGAGAAAACATCATACCAAACATTAGCAACATTACATCTTCCACCAATTTGACAAAATTTATGGGTATATCCACCATAAATTTGCATATTTCCTCCAATTTCAGCAGCTGGTCTACTATCTATACAAACAGTAGTTTGACTTCTTTTTGAGCAACAATCATATGAAGCTTTTGCAGAAGCATCAGTTGCGTCTTTCATTAAAAAACGATGACATGCATAAATAGATGAATTTCCTGAACCAGTCATATAGTAACGCTGAGTATCACTATCATAACCTAAAATCTTTAACCTTTCTTCTTTATTCCAAGAAGAAGGATTAGAACATTTTCCATCTCCACTATCTTCATATTCTTTACCACCATACATATATTCGCGGTAATATTTATTTATGATGTTAGAATTTTTATTATAAAAAGTTTTAGTAACTCCATTAACAGTTTTAGTTCCAACAATTCCATTAGGATTAATACCACAATTATTAACACCATTTTCATCATTAAATAATTGAGTCAAACATTTTGAGTAAGATCCACTATATTTACCTCTATTCCATTTACCCGTTCCAATTTTTTCTTCTCCATTTTCATCAATTTCCTTCCAAGTATACCAGTCATTACCACAAATTTTAGCATAATTATATGAACCTTGCGCTACACCATAAATAACTGATAAAGCCGAAATTCCAGCTCCGACTGCTGTTGTATAGGCGGTAACTGCTCCGCAACATCTTATAGAATCAGAAAGTGCAAGACCTGACTGTCCACAAGAATAAGCGTTCGTGCCAGCAGTTGAAGCACAAGTTGTCTGATATACAGAATATTCTGAAATTCTCTTACCACATCTATAAGTTCTAGTAGCAATCCCTTGAGCTGTTTTTATAGTCATTGTTGGTTCTTCTGGCTCAAGAGCTTGTTCTGATGGCCACTCAATTGCTGCAACCGTAGAAAGTCCAGCATCATTCATAGGATTGCACATGGTTTTCGTTAGATAACCAGTTGCTTTAACAGTTGCTCCTACTCCAATCATAAAAGCAACACAAGTTGGGTTAGTCAATTCCCATTCCAAATCTTTATTTGTTGTCAAAGGATCAAACTTTAAATTAGCAGCATCACAAGTTGAATTTTCTTGATTCCAGTGCACACTTCTAACACCTTCATAACCAACAGCCATAGCTTTGAATGGCAATAAGAAGGAGGTCACTAAAAATATAATACTAATAATGGATTTTAATTTTGCTTTACGCCCCATTAAATATTTCAATTAAACTATTAATTTCTCTGTTGGAAGTTTTAAAAGATGTGCGATTAACAATTAAATGCGAAGTTACATCAATAATTTTTCTTAGTTCAACCATATCATTTTCAATCAATGTCTTTCCGCTACTTACTAAATCCATAATAAAGTCACATAAACCAAGCTGAGGAGCAATTTCAATTGAACCATTTAACTTTATCGCTTCAACTTGAATTCCCAAATTAGAAAAATAGTTTTGAGCAATATTTACGTACTTAGTTGCAACCCTTACATGGCTTTGGCTGTCAATGTTTAGATTCATTAATTTTTTAGCTGCAATTGACAAACGACATTTTCCAATACCTAAATCCAGCAAGGAAAAAATTTCTTTTGATGAAAATTCTTCCAAAACATCAAAACCACAAATTCCAATATCAGCAGCTCCATATTTAACAAATGTTGCTACGTCAAAACTCCTAACTTGTACTAAATCAAGATTTTCTAAATTAGTTTTAAAAACCAATTTACGTGATGAGGAATCAAAAAAATCTTTTTCGGGTATTATATTTATTTTACCAAACAAAGGCTTTATGTCCTCAAGAATTCTGCCTTTAGGAATTGCCATTAAAATTTTTTTCATCAAAACATTAAAAAATTAAAAAGATTTTATATAACGAAGTAAAACTCCAGCAGCATTTTGCTCATTAATATAACTTTGATAATTACTGCGCAATTTTTTATATCCCAACTGTATAAGAAATTGATTAAAATATCTTGTTTTATCAAATTTATAACCTGTGGAAAGTTCATATAAATTCTGATTATAGTTTGAATCACCTTTACTTAAGTTAGAAGTTTTATAAGAACTATTTGCAAAAGTTAAATTCCAATTTTTATAAATTTCACTCACTAAACTAAAACTTAAAGTTTTATTTCCGTCATCAGAATTACCCCCAACATTTTTCATTTCAACATATTCAACTAAACTGTCTAAAACTAACATATCATTTATTGGATAAATATAGTTGGTACCCAAAACAAATCCTTTCTGATCGGCAATTTTAGAATATTTGACAGAAGTTTGGTTAGAGTTAACACCTAAATTCAAATAAGAAAAATGGTATGATAACTTCTCTATAACGCCAAAATCAAAGTTTATATCTAAAGATGTATTATAAGAATCAAAACTTCTTGTGTCTCCTGGCTTTGCATCACTTTTATGAACGACATCTCTACTATTAAAAATTGAATTATCAAAATTCTTGCGATCATTGGTAAAAGCAGAAAAGCCAAAGTTATATCTTCCCGTTTTTTTTTCATCACCAATTCTATAAACTCCACCAAATCCTAATTTTTCTTTTTGTATATAGTTAATTGGTAAAGAATTGCTCCAAATTCCACGACCCCATCGCCAGGCAGTACCAAAGTTTACAGTATATTTACCAGAAATAACTGAGAAATTTTTTTTTGAGTAATCGAAAACTAATTCTCTAACATAAAGTCCAATATTTTCAAAAGTCATATCTCCCCCTCCACTTGGAGAATTTTTTCTTTTTTCGTTTTCCTTAGCTACATCAACTCTTGACAAGAAAATATTACTTTTTATGGAAAAACTCTTTGTAAAAGATAAATCTGAAAAAAAACGTCCCAAAAACTCAGTGTCATTAAACTTATCTTTACTATCATTTGAGTCATAGTTATTATCAAAACTAACATCAGTAATCACTCTACCTGAAATTTTTGGATAATAATCTAGTGAGGATTTTTTATATTCATTTTCATATTCATAATCAACCATATTTGCCCAGATTTCTTGAAAAAAATTATCTGAGTTTTCTGCACAAAGATTTTGTGGTAAAAATAAAAAAAATAGCAAAAAAAACTTTCTCATTTAATAAATTATTACATTACTTAAAAAATATTTATCCCCATCATTCTTAACTCATTATAATTCGTCAATTTATGCTAACTTCAATCTTAATCGCAACCTTTTTCTCAATTGGATTTTTTGTAGAAAGCATTATTGGATTTGGCGGAGGTTTAATTGCTTATTCATTTTTAGGTTTTTTCATTGATATAAAAAAAGCTGTATTAGCTGGTCTATATATTGGAACTTGCTCTAGCACTTATATTGCTTATACTGACTTTAAATCGTTTAATAAAAAAATTTTATTAAAATCAGCTCCTATTTGTCTTTTTGGAACAATAATAGGAGTAACTATTTTTAGCAAATTTAGTAGCGATTTATTATCAATAATTTTTGGATTACTTCTTATTTTTCTAGCTGCAAAACTTATTTTCTTTGATCAAATTGCAATTCCTAAAATTTTAAAAAAGAAACTACTATTCATTGGCGGAATATCTCAAGGAGCTTTTGGAATTGGTGGACCATTTTTTGTCAATGGTTTAAAAGAAGATTTTAAAAATAAATCAGAACTTCGCAGCACAATGGCGGTTTTTTTTGTAATATTCAATCTTGTTAGAATTTTTCAACTTTTCTTAAACAATCAAATAAAGGCGATTCACTTAAATGAAATTTGGTGGGTAATTATTCCAATATTCGTTGCTATAAAACTTGGGCATAAAGTTCATATAAAAGCAGACGAAACAATAATTAAAAAAATGATTGCTTTGATCACAGTACTTGGAGGAGTAAAATTTTTGTTGTAAAAACTTAAAATACTTATAAACTTTCTAAGTCATTTAATTCATAAGCTTAGAAAGCTTCATAAAGAAAGTTTTGATATAAAATCAACAAAGATGAAAAAAATAATTTTAACTTTTCTAAGCATATCACTAATACTAAACTTACAGGTTTTTTCTCTGAATGGAAAATTTAATTTAAAGAAAATCAACTTCTTAGAAGAGCAAAGTAAAAGTTTATCTGAAGAAATAATTTGTGATGGTTCTGATTCTGAAGATGATACAGAAATTAAATATATATCTAGTCACTTATTTTCGAGAGAAATAGTTATTAATGACAAAAAAAACTTCACTGAAAGTAATAAATTTTTTTCAAACTTTATTTCTAGTATATCTACCCCACCTCCTGATTTATTAAGCTAAATTGCGTTCTACACTTCTAATTTTTACACTAAAATTGTGTAACTATTTATGAAAATTAAAAACTTCTCACTCTTTAGAGCATAAGCTTAAAAAACATCTATGAAAAACATATTGCAAAATTTTAAACAAGATTTCTCCGCAAGCATGGTAGTATTCTTTGTAGCACTACCACTTTGTCTTGGAATTGCACTAGCATCAGGAGCTCCACTTTTTTCAGGAATTATCGCTGGTATTATTGGAGGAATTATAGTAGGAGCCGCTAGTGGATCTCCTCTTGGAGTTAGTGGAC
Source organism: uncultured Rhizobium sp. (assembly GCA_964513555.1). Classification (GTDB taxonomy): domain Bacteria; phylum Pseudomonadota; class Alphaproteobacteria; order Rickettsiales; family UBA1997; genus UBA2645. The sequence goes on from CAZENB010000008.1 coordinate 25,412, forward strand.
CAGCAGCTGGTCTTTCTGTTTTGGTACTTGGATACATTATTTCTCTTGATGGATCATGGGAATCATTCTTAATGGCAGTTGTTATAATGGGTATAATCCAAATTATAGCAGGCTTTTTGAAACTTGGAACAATTGCTTATTACTTTCCTTCATCAGTCATAAAAGGAATGTTAAGTGGAATTGGATTAATAATAATAATAAAACAAATTCCTCATGCAATTGGTTATGTTAAAGAATTTAACAACGATTTTGGAACAGAAAATATAAGTGCTTCAAAAAGTTGGTTTGAGTTTTCTGACATGTTGAATTTCATAACTCCAAATGCTCTAATAATAGCTCTAATTTCAATGATGATTTTAATAATTTGGGAAGAAATTCTAACTAAAAAACATAAAATCTTCAAAGCAATTCCAAGTCCTCTTGTTGCTGTAATTGCTGGAATTATATTAAGCAATTTTCTGGAATTAAGAAATGGTCAAATTGTTGAAATTCCTGTTTCTGAAAATTTTGGTGATTTCCTATCACAATTTAAAAATCCAGACATATCACAAATTTTGAATCCCAAAATCTACGCTATTGCTTTAGTTATGGCAGTTGTTGCAAGCCTTGAAACACTTCTTTGCGTTGAAGCAACTGATAAGCTTGATCCTTCAAAAAGGGTTACTCCAACAAATCGTGAACTAAAAGCTCAAGGATTGGGAAATATTGTTTCTGGCTTAATTGGCGGTCTTCCAATAACTCAAGTTATAGTTCGCTCAAGCGCAAACATAACTTTCGGAGCTAAAAGCAAATTATCAACAATATTCCATGGTTTTCTTTTACTAATATCAGCAATCACAATTCCAAATTTGCTAAATATGATTCCTCTTGCCACTCTTGCTTGTATTCTTCTTGTTGTTGGATATAAATTGGCAAAACCATCAATATTCAAACAAATGTATAAAATGGGTTATGAACATTTTATACCTTTCATTGCGACAATAATTGGAATGCTTATCTTCGACCTTTTAAAAGGTGTTGGAATAGGTATTGTCGTGGCAATTATTTTTATATTATACCATAATTTCCGTAACTCCTTCAGTAGAGTTGAAGAGAAAGAAGGTAAAAATAACAAACATATAATTAAACTTTCTGAAGAAGTGTCTTTCTTAAATAAAGGAAGTATTATTCAAATGCTTAAAGAAATTCCTTCAGATTCTACAGTTGTAATTGACGGATCTAGATCAACTTCAATTCATTATGATGTAATTGAAATCATTCAAGATTTCATTACTAATGCTAAAACAAAAAACATTTCAGTTGAAATAAAAGGTATTAACTTAAAATAAATCAAAAATAATATGGTTACTCTTACAAAAAAAACTCGTGATGCATTAACACCAAAAACAGCGATTGAAATGCTAAAAGAAGGAAACTCTCGCTTCGTAAATAATCTAAAAATAAATCGTAACTTGCTAAGTCAAGTAAATGAAACTTCTGCTGAGCAGCATCCTTTTGCTTTAATTCTAAGCTGTATTGACTCTAGAACTTCCGCTGAATTGATTTTTGATCAAGGTTTGGGGGATATTTTTAGCTGTAGAATTGCAGGCAACGTATTAAACGACGACATAATAGGAAGTATGGAATTTGCCTGCAAAATTGCTGGAGTAAAGTTAATAATGGTTCTTGGTCATACAGAATGCGGTGCCATAAAAGGTGCTTGTGATAATGTAAAAATGGGTAAATTAACTGGTCTTCTAAAGAAAATAAAACCAGCAATCAAATCTGAGAAAAAAACAAAAGATAAAAGGGACTCCACAAATCAAAATTTTGTTAGCAACGTTGCTTCTCTAAACGTAGTAAATACACTAAAAGAAGTAACAAAAAAAAGTAGCATAATAAAAACCATGAATAAAAAAGGTCAAATCGCAATAGTTGGTGGAATGTACGATGTTGCAACTGGAGTGGTTGACTTTTATTAAAATTCTAAAACTTTTTCATCAAAAAATAGGCTTACCTAAACAATAAGCCTATTTTAAAAATTAATCTCATTAAAAGATCAATTTTTAATAACATTATAACTACCTAGTTGACTGTTTAATTACTGCTTTTATCATGCTCCATTCCCTCTCTATTTTAACTATTTATCCAAAATAAAATGAAAGTTTACTACGATTTAGAAGCCGATTTAAATATTATCAAAGGAAAAAAAGTTGCCATAATTGGTTACGGTTCTCAAGCTCACGCTCATGCTCAAAACCTCAGAGATTCAGGCGTTAAAGAAGTCAAAATTGCACTTCGCGAAGCTTCAAATTCAATCTCAAAAGCTCAAAATGCTGGATTCGAAGTTCTTTCAAATAAAGATGCAGCTAAATGGGCTGATTTAGTTTTGATTGCGCCCGCCACTGCGAATGTGATTGCAAAACTGGCGGCTGGGATTGCAGATGAATTATTGCCAACACTTTGTTTGGCAAGCCCAGCTCCTTTAGC
>CAZENB010000008.1:27890-39611 GCA_964513555.1 uncultured Rhizobium sp.
TTTAGTTATGATTCTTACCCCAGACGAATTACAAGCAGAAATTTACGCAAATGACCTTCACGAAAATTTAAGACAAGGTGCAACTCTTGCTTTTGCTCATGGACTTAACGTTCACTTTAAATTAATAAAACCTCGCGAAGATTTAGATGTTGTCATGATTGCACCAAAAGGTCCGGGACACACAGTTCGTGGTGAATATGTAAAAGGTGGTGGAGTTCCTTGTTTGGTTGCTGTTGCTCAAGATAAATCAGGAAAAGCTTTACAAACTGCACTTTCTTACGCTTCTGGCGTTGGTGGTGGACGCTCTGGAATTATTGAAACTAACTTTAAAGAAGAATGTGAAACTGACCTTTTTGGTGAACAAGCAGTTCTTTGTGGTGGTGTAACTGCTTTAATCCAAGCTGGTTTTGAAACTTTAACTGAAGCTGGCTATGCTCCTGAAATGGCATATTTTGAATGTCTTCATGAAATGAAATTAATTGTTGATCTTCTTTACGAAGGTGGCATTGCTAACATGCGTTACTCAATTTCAAACACAGCGGAATATGGTGATTTAACTCGTGGTCCACGTGTTGTAACTGCTGAAACTAAAGCTGAAATGAAAAGAATTTTAAACGAAATCCAATCTGGAAAATTCGTTGAAGAATTTATGGCTGAAAATAAAACTGGTAAGAAAAATTTTGATGCAATGCGTGCCAAAGGCCGTGAACACCCAATTGAAGCAACTGGTGAAAAACTTCGTGCCATGATGCCTTGGATTGCAAAAAATAAATTAGTGAACAAATCTGCTAATTAAAAAATCACCAAAAACTAATTACAGCACATTTACCAATATCAAAACAAAAAACCTCTCAAGTTTTTAAATTCTTGAGAGGTTTTTTTGTTTTTGGAAATACTAAAAAAATTTACAGACTTTGTTATAGAAAGAGTTAATCTAACAAAAACTCAATTAACCAACAAATCTTAAATATGTATTTAAAGAATATTGTTATCAAAAATATCGGACCAATTGAAGAACTTGCTGTTGAATTACCTTTCAAAGAAAATGGCGATCCAAAACCAATAATTTTTGTTGGTCAAAACGGCTCTGGAAAAACAATTTTACAATCACAAATAATTGATGGTTTATATGAAATTGGAATTCGCCTTTTTGAAGATTTGGGAATTAAAAACGGATTAGAAAGAAAATTTTATAAAATTTCAGGAGGCGTAAATTTACAAGCTGGAAAAAATGAAGGATTCTCTCTTTTAAAATTTATTGATAGCGAAAAGCAAACTTTAGAATATTTTGATAAATCTGGAGAAATCAAAAAGAAAGATTTTACGAACTACATTTCAGATTTTGGACTTTCTCCAAATAACTCAAAAAATCCAGGAAAAGAAACAACACAGATAGATAACAATAGAAAAGAAAAACTACAACACGAATGGATTCAAGGTGTTCATTTTTATCAACCAGCTTATAGATATGAAGAACCTTTTTGGAAAAATGAACCTTTTATAGGTCATGCAAGATTTGAAGATCAAAAAAGATTTTTAGGACATTTAGGAAAAGAATTAGAAATAATATCATCAAGCAAATCTAACAAATCTTTTTTGTTAGATTTGGCACTAGACTATGAAGTTCAAAAGCAACTGCTGGATATAGTTACTTGGGATAACATCAAACTTATTTTACAAAAAATTAAAAAAAGAGATGATATTAGATTTGGTATTGGTCCAAGAGGAAGAAATAGGGTTAGTATTATAGAACAAGATCAAGATGGTAACGCAAAAAAAGAGTTGTTACCAAGTATTGATAATTTATCACTTGGGGAATCAACTTTACTTAATCTTTTCGTAAATATTATTCGTCATGGTGATAATCCACCAAAAACTACTCAACAAATTCAAGGAATTGTTGCAATAGATGAAATAGATGCTCATTTACACACAGATTTACAAAATTCAGTGTTACCAGAATTGATAAAACTATTTCCAAAAATTCAATTTATAATTACAACTCACTCTCCTTTATTTTTACTCGGGATGAACAAAGTTTTTGGTGAAGATGGTTTTGAAATCAGAAATATGCCAAAAGGTGAAATAATAACAACGGAAAGATTTTCTGAATTTGAACATGCCTATAATGTTTTTAAAGAAACAGAAAAATTTGAAGAAGAAATCAAAGAACAAATAAAAGAAAACAAAAAACCTATATTATTACTTGAGGGCAAAACCGATAAAAAGATATTAGAAACAGCTTGGAGTAAATTAAATAAAAATCAGAATTTTCCATATTTTATCATGGATATTAAAGACGGACATAATGCAAAAAAACTTCAATTCCAGCTAGAAAATGCTGATCTTTTTCAAAATGATTTTGTATTTGGAATTTTTGATTTTGATGAAGAAGGTTGGAATCAATGGAATGGATTAAAAGATTGGAATAAGTTAGAAAACAGTGAAATTATAAAAAAACATAAAAATAAAAATTACTTCGCTTTGCTTCTACCTTGTTTGGAAAAAAATTTCAAATATTCTTCACTAAAAAATCAAATATTTAATAGCGAGTTTAAAAGTTTGGAAAAAGACACTATTTTTGAAATAGAACATATGTTTTATGATTATTTAGACGAAAAAATAAAAAATGAATATTTTACAAAGGAATCGATATACGGTGGAGAAAGAATAGAATTTCAAAAAACTAAGAAAGTTGGTTTTTGTGAATTTATATGCAATAATGAAACAAAAAATTACTTCAAAAACTTTGAAAACATTTTTGAAATTATTAAAAACTGCTAAAATTTAACCATAAAAATAACCATAAATTTTATGAAACCCGAACTAATTTATTCTCTCACCACAGACTTTGAATCTTTCTCTCACCAAACAGAAGACGGTCTTGAATTTTGGTTTGCTAGAGATTTGCAGCATCTTTTAGGTTATAGCAAATGGGAAAATTTTCAAAATGTTATTTCTAAAGCAAAAACAGCCTGCAAAATATCAGAAATTGAAGTATCCGATCATTTTCCTGACATCAGGAAAACGATCGCAATGCCCAAAAGTGCAGAAAAAGAGATTGATGATATTATGCTTACCAGATATGCTTGCTATCTTATAGCACAAAATGGCGATTCATCAAAAGAAGAGATTGCTTTTGCTCAAACTTATTTTGCAATTCAAACCAGAAAAGCAGAATTAATTGCTGAAAGAATTGCCGAAATTGAAAGAATCGGTGCAAGAAAAAAACTATCAGAAACAGAAAAAGAACTTTCCAGCGTTATTTTTCAACAAACAGGAGGAAACCAGAACTTTGCATTAATTAGAAGCAAAGGAGATAATGCTTTTTTTGGTGGGAAAAATACAGCTGACATAAAAATTGTGTGGAAAACAAAAAGCAAACCTATCGCCGATTTTATGCCCACAGTTTTATTGAAAGCCAAAGATTTTGCTACCGAAATTACCATTCACAACGCCAAAGAAAAAAGAATGAATACTGAAAAGCAAATATCTGATGAACATATAACCAATAATAAAACAGTCAGAAATACTTTGATTTCCAGAGGAATTGTGCCTGAAAAACTTTCTCCAGCTGAAGATATTAAAAAAGTTGAAAGAAAAGTGGAATCAGAAAAGAAAAAGAATCTTAAAAAAATTTCTAAAAAATAAATAGTAACAACTTCAAAAAGAAAAGTTGAAGAAGAAATTGAAAAAGAATAAAAAGTCTTAGAAAATAATCATTAAAAAATAATTTCGTAATTTTTTAAAATAATATCAATGACCTCCAACCTCTCAATTATTATATTAGCAGCCGGTAAAGGCAGCAGAATGAAATCAGATTTGCCAAAAGTAATGCACAAGGTTGCAAATCGCGAGATGCTAAACTTAGTAATTGATGAAGCAAAGAAACTAAAACCCCGAAATATCACAATTGTCGTTTCTGAGGAAATGCAGAACTTCCAAGAAAAAATTATCAAAACTCACTCTGACGCAGAAATTTCTTTTGTCTTACAGAAAGAACGCAAAGGAACAGCTCACGCTGTTGCAACTGCTCTAGAAAGTCTTAATAATTTACAAGAAAAACTTCTTATTCTTTACGGCGACACTCCACTAATTTCTAGCAACACATTGGAAAAGATGGCAGAAAAATTAGAAAATTTTTCGCTTTGTGTTTTAGGATTTGAAGATGAAGAAGAAAATTCTTATGGAAGACTTGTAATTGACAACGAAGGTCACCTAGAAAAAATAATAGAATTTAAAGATGCTTCAGCAGAAGAAAGAAAAATTGCGCTTTGCAATTCTGGTGTTATTGCTGCTGACGGTAAAAAAATAAAAGAGTTAATTTCACAAGTAAAAAATAATAATGCCGCAGAAGAATTTTATTTGACCGACATTGTTGGAATTGCCGGAGAAATCGGTTTAAAACGCACATTCTTGAGAACTGAAATTAATGAAGTATTGGGAGTAAACTCAAAATCTGAATTAGCAAAAGTTGAAAATATCAAACAAAACCAAATTAGAAAAAAACTCTTAGATTCAGGTGTCACAATAATTGAACCTAATTCTGTTTACTTCTCTTTTGATACTGAAGTTAAATCTGATACAATAATTTATCCTCAAGTTTTCTTTGGTCCAAATGTAAAAATTGCTAAGAAAGTTGAAATAAAATCATTTTGTCATATTGAAGGAACAACAATTGCCGAAAACTCAATTATAGGACCATTTGCAAGAATTCGTCCTCAAACTACAATTGAAAATAATAGCAAAATTGGAAATTTCGTAGAAGTTAAAAAATCACATATAAAATCAGGAGCAAAAGTTAACCACTTAAGCTATATTGGTGATTCTGAAATTGGCAATAACAGCAATATAGGTGCTGGCACAATAACTTGTAATTATGATGGCTATAATAAGTTTAAAACAGTAATTGGTGAAAATGTATTTATTGGATCAAACTCGGCTCTAGTAGCTCCCTTAAAAATAGATAATGGCGCAGTTGTTGGAGCTGGAAGCGTAATTACAAAAGATGTTGCAAAAGATGACTTAGCAGTAAGTAGAACTAAGCAAAGTATTATTGAAAATGGTGGTAAAAATTATCACATTAATAAATCTAAAAAGAATGATTAAGTTTCTAACTTGTTTGATCGCATTTTTTTATTTTCCTAATAGTTCTTTTGCTGAGCAAAAAATTATTCCCACAAATTACTTTGCATCATTTAGAGCAAATGAAACAAACGTCCGCTCTGGACCTGGAGCTAATTATCCTATAAAATTTACCTTCAAAATCAAAGCCATTCCAGTTCGCGTAATAAACGAGTATGATAACTGGAGCGAAATAGAAGATTATGAAGGACAAACCGGATGGGTAAGCCAAAGTTTAATAACTAAAAAAAGAACTTTAATGGTTCGAACTAGCAAAAGCTTTATTAATATGCATAGTAAAAACAACGAAAAATCTCGTATTTTATATCGTCTAGAAAATAATGTTATAGGTGATTATATAAAGTGTACTGAAGATTGGTGCGCAATCAAAGTAAATAATAAAAAGGGATGGGTTCAAAAACCAGATTTACACGGTGTAACTGAAGAAGAAAACTAATTAATTATTATTTTAGCTTTTTCTTTTTTCTTGGATCAAGATATATCAAAATAGGTGCTGAAATATAAATTGAAGAGTAAGTTCCAATGGCAATTCCAAAGAAAGTTGCAATACTAAAACTTCTTAAAACTTCTCCACCAAAAATAATCAAAGCAATTAAGGAAGTTAATGTTGTACCAGCGGTTAGTACTGTTCTACTTAAAGTTGAGTTAGTACTTATGTTTATTAAATCTGATAGATTCATTTTTTTATATTTTATCATATTTTCACGAATTCTATCATAGATAACTACAGAATCGTTAATCGAATAACCAATAATAGTTAAAATTGCAGCAACAGATGTTAAATTAAATTCAAGCTGGGTTATAGAGAAAAAACCAATAGTAACAATCGCATCATGTAAAAGAGCAAAAATACCGCCAAAACCAAATTGCCAATCAAATCTGATCCAAATATAAACCATTATCATAACAAAAGATAAAATCAGTGCTAGTAAGCCTTTCAAAATAAGCTCTGAACCAACTTGCGGACCAACATAATCAACTTTACGATATTCAATATCAGAGTAATTATTATCTAAAATTGTTTGAATTTTTCTGACAAGAACTGATTGTTCAACATCTGACTTTGCAACTCTGATTAAAAAATCTTTTTGATCAATATTTTGAACTTGAACATCTTTAGCTTCTGCGCCGACAAGTTCACGCATTCTTGAAATGTCAACTTCTTCATTAACTCTTGCTTCGATTAAAATACCGCCAGCAAAGTCAATACCAAAATTTAAACCTCTTGCAAAAACCAAGATTAGAGAAGTAACAATACAGAAAATTGACAAGAAAAGTGCAACTTTGTGCACTTTCATAAAGTCAATTTTTGTATTATGTAAAAAGGAACTGAAATGTGCCAAAACTCATTAAAAAATTAATTGAGTAAAGCAGCTCAAATTAATTTAAGCAGCTTTTTGAGAAATTTTGCGAATTGCAGCAGAAAGTCTGGTTAACTTTCTTGCAGCAGTATTAAGTTTGATGATTTTTTTAGTAACACCACGCATAATTTCAGGCTCTAGAGCTTTGAAAGCTTCACGTGCTTTAGTTGCATCAGACGCTTTAATTGCATCATCAACTTTTCTTACAAAACTTCTGATTCTGTTTTTTCTAGCGCTATTAACTTCATTTTTCTTTGTGCTTGAGCGAAGGGCTTTGATTGCCGCTTTTGTATTAGCCATTGTTTTTTAGTATTTTAAAATTCTTAAGGAAAAAGGATTAAGGGCTTAGAAAATATTTCCTAAATATTAATTTTTCAAGGAAATTTTACTAACTCCACCCATATAATTTAATAAAACTTTTGGAACATTAATTGAACCATCTTCGTTTTGATAATTTTCTAGGATTGCAATCAATGTTCTTCCAACAGCCAAAGCTGATCCATTCAATGTGTGTGCAAAGAAAGTTTTTCCTTCTTTGTTTTTATATTTTATTGAAGCTCTTCTAGATTGAAAATCACCGCAATTTGAACAACTTGAAATTTCACGATATTTTTCTTGACTTGGAAACCAAACTTCTAAGTCATAAGTTTTTTGAGCACAAAAACCCATATCACCAGAACAAAGTAATATCTTGCGGAAAGGCAATTCTAGGCGGCGCAAAATTTCACAAGAAACATTCGTCATTCTTTCATGTTCGAACTCTGACTGTTCTTGAGTTGTAATTGAAACTAACTCCACTTTCTTAAACTGATGCTGACGAATCATACCACGAGTATCTTTGCCAGCTGAGCCAGCTTCTCTTCTAAAGCAAGGAGTATAAGCGGTAAAACGTAAAGGAAGTTCAGATTCAGTCAAGGTTTTCTTGGCAACCAAATTCACCAAAGAAACTTCAGCTGTTGGAATTAACCAATAACCATCAATTGTTGAAAAAGCTTCTTCAGAAAATTTTGGCAATTGTCCAGAAAAACGCATTGCTTCTGATTTTACTAAATTTGGTGGCGAAACTTCAGTATATTTGTTATCGATAGCAACATCTAACATAAAATTTGAAAGAGCGCGTTCAAGACGAGCTAAGTCTGAAGATAATGTTGAAAAACGAGCACCCGACATCAAAACTGACTGATCAAAATCAAGCATTTTTAAGTTTTCACCCAACTCATCATGAGCTTTTGGTTTAAATTGAAATGTTTTAGGAGTTCCAAATTTTTCTACCTCAACATTATCATTCTCATCAAGTCCTTTTGGAACAGAATAATTAGGGATATTAGGAATTGTAAGTAAAATGTTATTTAACTTTTCATCCAAAGAAAAATCATTTTCTAAAGCAGACAATTCAATATTATTTTTTTTTGAATCTTCCAAAAGAAGACTTACATCACTTCCAGATTTTTTTGCAATTGCAATTTCTTGTGCAAACTTGTTTCTTTTTGCTTGTAATTCTTGAATTAAAAAAGTTTTTTTTCTTTTTTCTTCATCAATTTTCAGTAAATTATCAGATTTGATTTCGTTGTTTCTTTTGGCCATTGCCTCATCAAATTGAGCAGGATTTTCACGAATCCATTTAATATCTAACATGTTTGAATTGATTTAGAAAAATTAAGGGGTTTAAATGTTGTTATTATTTTTAAATAACTAAAACCTTTATTGCAAGCTAAAGCAATTCACAAATTTTACAAAAAATAATTTTACTCAAATGACAACTCAAAAAGCTTTAGAACTTTCTCAAGAACTAATTAAAATTCCTTCTTTTAGTGGTAAAAACGACGAAGTTATAAAATTTTTATCTGATTATTTAACTAAATTGGGTTTTAATTGTGAAACTTTAGAATATGAGGGCGATAGCTCTTATCCTGTCAACAACTTACACGCTATTTTTAATCCTAAAAAATCAGATAAAACAATCTATTTTGCTGGTCATACCGATGTGGTATCTGCTGGTGATTTATCAGCATGGAAAAATGATCCCTTCGCTGCTGAAATTGTTGGAGATAAACTAATTGGTCGTGGAGCAGTTGATATGAAATGTGCAATTTCTTGTTTTGTTGCTGCTGTAGAAGAATTTTTAGGTAATAATCCTAACCCTAATTTTGGTATTGGATTTTTAATTACTAATGACGAAGAAGCTGATAGTATCAATGGCACACAAAAAGTTCTAAAATGGATGAAAGAAAATAATTATAAAATAACTTATTGCATTGTTGGAGAACCAACAAATCCAGAAAAATTTGGTGAAATGATAAAAATAGGTAGGCGTGGTAGTATTAATTTTTCTGTGAAAATAATTGGACGCCAAGGACACGTAGCTTATCCTGAAAATGCAGTTAATCCAAACACTATTTTGATTAACTTACTTAAAATTCTCAAAGATCATAAATTTGACAATGGCAATCAGTTTTTTGACCCAACCAATCTTGAAATTACAGCAATTTCTTCCCCAAATTTTGGTAATAACGTAATTCCAAATGAAGCATCAGCAAACTTCAATATTCGTTTTAACAATGAACATAACTCAAAATCTATCATTGAATTAATAGAATATGTTTGCCAAAAATCATCGAAAGGCTTTGGAAATAAATTTATCGCTAGTTATGAAATTGAATACAAAATTAGTGGTGAATCTTTTTTAAGCAGTCCAAAATTTTTAGCTGAAATAATGATAAAATCAGTTGAAAAAATTTGCAAAATAAAACCACTTTTAAGTACAACTGGCGGAACCTCCGATGCTAGATTTATCAAAGATTACTGCGAAGTTGTTGAGTTTGGACTAATTAATAAAACTGCTCACCAAGTTAACGAGTTTGCTGATTTAGAAGATATTTTTAAATTACAACAAACATATTTAGATGTTTTAAAAAACATAAACTAATTTCTTATATGATAGAAAAAAATAAAGATTTCGACAATACCAGACTTTACCCAAAAAAGTTACGCAATGTTTTAAAGAAAAAAAATAGATATATATCTTATTTAATTAACAAGGGGAGAATTGACATGTCATCGATGAACTATCACAGAATATTTTTAACATTTTTTGGTTGTGGAAAATGGAAATATGGCCCTGGAACATTAACCAGTTTTGTGACAACCGCAATATGGTTATTTGCCAGCTACCAGTTTTTCTTAAATGACATTTCTACAACAACAGAAATAGCAATATGGATTTCAGCGTCAACTATAATGTTTTTCTATGGAGTGTATATAATTCCATTTTATTCAAAATTTATTGGGGAAGAAGATCACCCTTCAATTGTACTTGATGAAGTTATGGGACAATTAGTTACTTTATCACTAACATATCCTTTTATAAAACCTTACTACTTTGGACTTGCCAACACTAAAATCAGCTTCTTAACAATCATCTCCCATACAAGTTTTTGCTTTTTATTATTTCGCTTTCTTGATATAGCAAAACCATCTTTCATAGGCAGAATTGATCGTGAGATTAAAGGAGGAATTGGCGTTATGCTTGATGACTTAATATCTGGGATTGTAAGTGGAATTTGTGGAATTGCTCTAATTTTGGTTTTAGAGCACTATTTCATTGTTTTAAATCCAATCTTAGAATAATTTAAGACTTAATAATTAACTTAATAATTAAGTAGTGATTTTAGAAATTTATTATTCAATAAACATATTATTTTTTAGATAAATAAAAAATAACTGTCTAATTGACATTCTCAAAAATCAAAAATAAAGTGTCATTTTCTATTTTGCATCAATTTGCACGACGTTTTTACAAAAATAAATCTCAAACGCATATAATCATAAGCCAATGGAGCAGCTTCTTAAAACATTAAATGATGTTATTTTGCCTGTAGTATTATCGACAATTTTACCAGTTTTGGGCAAAATTTTACTTGTTGTTTTGCCTTTGATTGGCGCAGTTGCTTATCTTACTTTAATGGAAAGAAAAGTAATCGCAGCAATGCAACTTAGAAAAGGTCCAAACGTTGTTGGACCATTTGGTTTGTTGCAACCTCTTGCAGATGGCATAAAACTAATGTTCAAAGAAGTTATTATTCCAACTAATGCAAACAAAGCCTTATTTATTATCGCTCCAATCATTACATTCGTTTTAGCTTTGATAGGTTGGGCAGTAATTCCTTTTAGTGAAACATTTGTAATTTCAAATATAAATGTTGGTGTTACCTACCTTCTAGCAACATCTTCACTTGGTGTTTACGGCATTATAATTTCTGGTTGGGCGAGTAACTCAAAATACGCTTTTTTGGGGGCAATTCGTTCTTCGGCTCAAATGATTTCTTACGAGGTTTCAATTGGTCTAATCATTATCTCAGTAGTTCTTTTTGCTGGATCTTTAAACCTCAGCGAAATTGTTCTAGCTCAGAAAGATAGATGGTTTTTCTTCCCACTTTTACCAATGTTTGTTGTATTTTTCATCTCAGCTTTAGCAGAAACTAATCGTCTTCCTTTCGATCTCCCAGAAGCAGAATCAGAGCTTGTTGCTGGATATAACGTTGAATACAGTTCAATGCCATTCTCAATGTTCTTTTTAGGAGAATATGCCAACATGATTCTTATTTCTTCTTTTGCTTCAATATTGTTTTTAGGAGGCTGGCTTCCTCCTTTTGATATTGCTATTTTGAACGCAATTCCTGGACCAGTATGGTTAATGTTGAAAATATTTGTTTTGTTATTCTGTTTTGTTTGGGTAAGAGCAACATTACCAAGATATCGTTATGATCAACTTATGCGTTTAGGCTGGAAAGTATTTTTACCTATTTCATTAATCTGGGTTGTTGCTTCAGCCGCTTGTATAGTATATTTATAGTTAAAATATGTATATTTTTAAAACTGCTTTTTCACTTTTTTTAAAAGAAATTTTTGTTGGTCACGCTTTAACCTTGAAATATTTTTTTAAACCTAAAGTCACCATAAATTATCCTTATGAAAAAGGTCCCCTTAGCCCAAGATTTCGTGGAGAGCACGCTCTACGTCGTTATGCAAATGGTGAGGAAAGATGTATTGCTTGTAAACTTTGTGAAGCAATTTGTCCAGCCCAAGCTATTACAATTGAGGCTGAAGAAAGATCTGATGGTAGCAGAAGAACTACTAAATATGACATTGATATGCTAAAGTGTATTTACTGTGGTTTTTGTCAAGAAGCTTGTCCAGTTGATGCAATTGTTGAAGG
>CAZENB010000009.1:0-38646 GCA_964513555.1 uncultured Rhizobium sp.
TCGCAATGACGGGGTTGGTTTTTATGTAAAATTAATCCTTCAAGGGATAATTACCAATATTTACTCAACAAAAAAATTGACTTCGCAAAATTTTTTGATAATTTTGTAGATGTTCTTTTAGTAGCGATGTTACCGCTTCGTTTGGTTACTTAATTTTAATGCGGTTATGTTGCGATTTTTAGTCATAATTTTCCTTGCTATTCTTCCTAATTGGTCTTTTGCGTCTAGTGCAAAAGAAAATCAAAAATCTTCTTCCAGAAATTACCTGACAATAGTTGGTTCTTCTACCGTCTATCCTTTTGCTGCAACAATTGCAGAAGAGTTTGGTCGTAATGCAAAATCTCAAAATCCAAATTCAAAAACTCCTATTGTAGAGGCAATGGGCACAGGGGGTGGATTTAAGTTATTTTGTTCAGGTGTTGGAGTTCATTATCCTGATTTTTCAAATGCTTCACGTCAAATTGAAAAAAGCGAAATTGCAAGATGTTCAGAAAATGGCATTTCTGAACCTATAGAAATAAAAATTGGTTATGACGGTATTGTTTTGGCAAATTCTCTTGCTGGTTTGCAATATAATCTGACCAAAGAACAAATATTTCTGGCTCTAGCTGAAAATGTTCCTGATGTAAGTGGTGAAAAACTAGTGCCAAATTCTTATCAAAAATGGAGTGATATTGACGCTAAATTGCCAAATATTGCAATTGCAGTTTATGGTCCTCCTTCCACTTCCGGTACACGAGATGCTTTTGTTGAATTGGTTATGGAAGAACCTTGTGTTAAAATGAAGGCTTTTGAAAAAGAATATTCTGATAAGAAAAAGAGACAAAAAAAATGTCACGTAATTAGAAGTGACGGTAAATTTATTGAAGCTGGAGAAAATGATAATCTAATTGTACAAAAGCTTAAAAATGATGTGAATGCTTTGGGAATTTTTGGATTTTCATTTTTGGAAGAAAATCATGAAATAATTCAAGCTTCAAAAATTAATAATGTTGAACCAAGTTTTGATAACATTGTTTTAGGAACCTATCCTGTTTCGCGTCCACTTTTCATATATTTCAAGAAAGAACATATTAAACTAATTCCGCAAATGCGTGAATTTATCTTGGAAATTATAAGCACTGATACTGTTGGTAAAGATGGATATTTGCTGCAAAAAGGACTCATTCCGCTTACTGATTTGGAAATCAAAAAAGTAGCGGATGAGGTGAAGAAAAGTTTCTAAAATTTATCTTCGCGTTGTTCTAGTGGTTTGTTGCTTATCTAACTTTTATAAGAAGTTGGATCTGTGGTAAATTCCTTATCTATTAACTAAAACTTATCGTAACTTATATGGTAGCCTTTATTCCTTTGGTTATATTTGTTACGTTATCTTTAGTTATGTAATTTCTAAGCTAAGATAGCGTAATTGCTTTTTCGTCTTGAAAGATGAGGGGTTTATCCAAGTGATAACTTCTGAAAAATATTCAGTTTTGAGTATTTAACAAAGCAGGCCCGTCGCAATTTTATTGTGACGGGCTTTTTTTATAGTTTTTAAAAGTTACTGGAAATTACCTATTAATAAGATGAAGAAAAAAGCTTCTTGCAAATATTCTCAAATATTAGAAAATCATGGTCTTACTCTTGAAATTTCATCAAATACATAAATCAGAGAATAAATTATGCTTGTTGTTCAGAAATTTGGCGGTACTTCTGTAGGTGATATTGCCAGAATTAAAAATGTTTCTAAAAAAGTTAAACAAGAGTTAGGTCTTGGAAACAAAGTAGTGGTTGTTGTATCTGCGATGTCAGGAGTTACAAATCAACTTGTTGACTATTGTAGTCAGGTTTCCAGCCTTACAGCTCCTGAAGCTTTATGCGAGTATGATTCTGTTACTGCAACCGGAGAGCAGATAACGTGTGGATTATTGGCTTTAGAACTTCAGTCTCAAGGGTATAAAGCACGCTCTTTTTTGGGTTGGCAAATTCCAGTAAAAACAGATAATGTTCATAGTAAAGCAAGGATTGAAGAAATTGATGGATCATCTTTAATAAAAGCTCTAGAAGATTATGATGTAATTGTTATAGCTGGTTTTCAAGGAATTAATGATTCATCAAATCGAGTAACAACCCTAGGTAGAGGTGGTTCTGATACTTCTGCAGTCGCTATTGCTGCGGCAATCAAAGCTGATATTTGTGATATTTATACAGATGTTGATGGTGTTTACACAACTGATCCAAGAATTACTGAAAAAGCGCGTAAGCTTCAAAAAGTAAGTTATGAGGAAATGTTGGAAATGGCTTACAGTGGATCAAAAGTTTTACAAACTCGTTCAGTTGCCATGGCAATGGCTCACAATGTTCGTGTTCGTGTTTTATCAACTTTTGCTGACACAACCCCAAATTCGGGAACAACTTTAGTAAATAATGACGAGGAAATTATGGAAAGACGTTTAATTACAGGAATTAGTTATAGTAAAAATGACGTAAGAATTACAATTACTAAAGTACCAGATCGTCCTGGTCTTTCTTCATCTATTTTTGGTGCTTTGGCGCAATCAGAGGTGAATGTTGATATGATTGTTCAAAATATTTCAGCTGATGGTTTCACAGATGTAACTTTTACAACCTCAAAAGAAGAATTTGAGAGAGCTAAATTAGCAATTGATTCTGTAAAACAACAAGCTCAATACGATTCAGTTCTAATTGATGAAAATATTGCTAAAATTTCAGTGATTGGTGTTGGTATGATCAGTCATTCTGGAGTTGCACATACAATGTTTAAAACACTTGCTGATAAAGGAATTAACATTCTTCTAATTTCGACATCGGAAATAAAAATCTCGGTTTTAATTGCAAAAGAATATGGTGAATTAGCAGTTAGAATTTTGCATACTGCTTATGGATTGGATGCTAAATAATTTTGGTTGACTTAATAAAAGATAGAAACTAAAGACCATAAAGACTAAATTAATAACAATAATTAATTATAAAGGGTTTTTATGGTCTCTGTTTTAGAAAATCGTCAAGATCAGCTTAAGAAAGTGATCGCTGGATGGAATTCACTTGAATTAGAAACGAAAAAGAAATCTATTAACTTAGTTATCCCTTTAATTGAAAGTGCAAGTTTAATAGCTGAGCTAACAGCTAATAAATCATTAAATGACGAGTTGGAAATATTTGCATATAATTATCAACAAATATTTGGTAGAGATATCTCTAAACTGGAGTCCTCAGATTTTTCTGTTGAAGTGATGAAAAGTTTAAATCAGATAAATAAAATTGATTCAAATAAAACAATAACTTTAGAAGAAAAAAGACAACAAGTAGAAGATTTGTTAGGTGGATCAGAAGCCGTAAAAGAATTCCGAAGAAAATTAATTGAAGAGTCAGATCATAAATATCAGCATGCTCATAGTCGTATTTCATGGAACTATGGTAAATTTGTTAAAACAATTTTAGAAAGTCAGGGAAAATCTTTAGAGCAAAAATCTCAAGAATTATACTTAATTGAAGATGAAAAAGAATTTTTTTCATCTCTAGTTAAACTTAACAACGAAGTTGCTTTGGCTGATAATTTCGATATTATTAAAAAAAATCATGGGGTTGATGGAATTGAAGAACATACTGCAATAAATCAAGGAACGCTTTATCGTGCTGGAGTTGATGCTGCAAGGCAAATAAAAGAGATAGAATCTTTTGTTGGCGAGGAAGACTTAGAAAGTAAGGCTAGTATTTTCTTTAGAAAAATGTCCAATTTAAAAAGTATAAAAGTTGATACTAAGTCTTTAGAAAAAGAAGTTAAAAAATCAAAAGACTTAGATTCTTGGAAAGATGATTATAATAGAAGTATAGTTGGCAAAGGCTTAGAAACTACAGTTGGTTATGAAATGGAATTTTTATTGCTTCCTTTCGGTGGACCAGAAGCAGAAGAAAAGCGTCAGAAAACTGAATTTGAGAAATTAGTAAAAGGTTCAGCAGATCTTAGTTCAAGAAAAAAGATGCGTGATAATTACGGTTTTCCTAGTACAGAGCTTGCT
Source organism: uncultured Rhizobium sp. (assembly GCA_964513555.1). GTDB lineage: Bacteria > Pseudomonadota > Alphaproteobacteria > Rickettsiales > UBA1997 > UBA2645. Next base: position 4,020 of record CAZENB010000009.1, read on the forward strand.
AATACACCAAATATTTTACTGTTTTTTTCGGAAGATGAGATCGAACAAGAAAAGCAGCAAAATAAATTAAATAATTCTGGCAAAGATAAATTTTGTACAAGAATTGTAGAATTTTTAGAAACTAGAAGAAATGAAGATAATTCTGAAATAATTGATAAAGCTATATCGAATGTTCCTCTTCTGAGTAGAGAGGAAATTTATTTTTTTGATTTATTATTTTTAAGGCATGAGGAAGCACAACGTAATAAATTAGCTCTTGATGGTGTATTTGAGTGGGATAAGAATTTAGAGCAAAACTTGAATAATATTTTACCTCCTCTAGCAAATAACGCATCGTTTTACCCACAAACTTTAGATATGATAAGAGCACATGAAGTTGCAATTGGTCCTTTTGCAATTGATAATCTGGAGGCAAAGAATAGTTCTGTAGATTATATGCGACGTGTTGCTGCTGAACATCAACTAAGACTAAAAGATCGTGATGTTCAAATAAATATTGGAGTTCAAAGACAAGAACAAAGTCTTTTAAACATTCAAACTGATGAAATAGAAGGTAAAAAAACAGTTTTTGTAAATGCTAATTCAATTGAAGTTATAAAAGCTGTTCAAAATGGATTGACCAAAGCAATTGAAGAAAATCCATGGATTGCAAGAAGTGGACAAGAATTTGTTTCAGTTGGAATTGATAGAAAGAAAGGTTTTGATGGTTACTTGAAAGAAACTCCTTACTATAAACAATATGATCCAGAAATTCACACTCAAGATGCTTCAGCTTTTCCAGTGCATCGTGATAACACTGGAAAGTCTGGAATGGTCAGATTAGCAAGAATTAATCCTGATTTAGCAGTTTTAGAATTAAGATTGATTGGGAATAATACTCACGTTCCAAATTATGATGAATCAGTGAAACAAATATTTAATGGAATGGATAATTTGCCGGAGGTGGTTTTTCCTTACTTAATTGATAGTTTGAAAAAAGCAAATTTAGTTGAGAATCCAGAAAAAGTGGTTGTGAATTTTGATGGAACTATTGATGAATTGCCAAAACAAAGCATAAATTATAAAATTGCTCCTGACACAAAAGTTGAGCCTTTTGAGATTATGAAAGTTAAGACTTATCCACAAAAAGAAATTAACGAATCTATTTCTAGATGAAATTTATCTTGAATAAAAAGCTTCAAGTCTTGCTTTTGCAATTGAGTTTGCATTTATCATAAAACCTGCAAGGGCAGCAGTTGCTTCCTCTGAAATATCTAACTTCTCAACAGATAGAGCATAGATTGTCCAAATATATCTATGAGGTTTGTCGCCTTGAGGTGGGCAAGGTCCTCCGAAGTTACGAATTCCAAAGTCATTTCTAATTTGTAAAATGTTATCAGTAGTTTTGAAACTATTTTTTTTGCCAAAGTTGGAAGGTAAGTTAGTATAATTTGCAGGAATATTAACTGCTAAATAATGCCACCAGCCACTTCCTGTAGGTGCATCTGGATCATAAACGGTTATAGCAAAACCTTTTGTTCCTTCTGGCGCATTTTTCCAGCTAATTTCAGGAGAAATGTTTTTTCCTGAGCAGCCAAATCCATTAAAAACGTGTTTATTAACAATTTTAGTGCCCATTTTTATGTCTTCACTACTCATGTTAAAAACACCAGAGCTGAAAGCAGTTGTTGATGATAGAAAGAAAATAAAAAATGAGATTGAAAAAAGTTTTTTCATATAATCAAAATTAGTGATGAAATATTTTTTAAATAACCGAAATTCCAATCGACAAATCGCCATCATCAATTTTACTTTCAAAGAAAAATGTAGATGATTCTTGTACTAGTTTTTTGTCGTTAATTGTTTCTATAGAGTTTGATAATGTTTGTTCTTTGATATAATCAGAGAATATCTGAGCGACTTTTGTTATTTCTATATTACTTGATGCTATTTTTAGAGCAATGTTGTCAGAAACGTTTAAATTGGATTCTTTTCGACTTTGTTGAATTGCACGTACAATATCTCTAGCGATTCCTTCTGCTTCCAAATTTTTTGTTACCTCAATATCAAGTTGAATAAGACAATCATTACTTGGAAGGGCTGCAATTACAAATTTCTTATCATCTTGATTTTTAGGAGTGAGTTTAATTTCAAACTCGTCATCAACTAAAGAAATACCAGCAATTAGAATTTCTTTGTCACTGACTTTTTTCCAATCACCATTTTTGATAGCATTAGTAATCTCTTTGACTTTAGAGCCATACTTTGCACCAATTTTCTTGAAATTAATTTGCAATTTTAGCTCAGCTAAATCACTTATTTCTTCGGCAATTTCAATATTTTTTATATTTACTTCTTCAGCAATAATTTCTTTGAATTCGCTGATTTTAGAAGCATTCTTTCCTATAACTTTTAATGAGTTAAGAGGTAAACGAACTCGTAGGTTTTTATTGTCACGAATTGAAAGTGCTGTGCTGCAAATTTCTCGAACCAAATCCATTTCTGATACTAGTTTTTCTTCTTCTTTTAGAAAAGAAACGTCTGGGAAATTTTGTAAATGAACTGAAATTTTACGATTTATCATAGTTAAAATTATTCTAAATTTCCGATAACAAAAACTTCTTCACTAGCGTTAGTTAAAATTTCTTTAATTTCTTCAACATTGTTTTTATCAACAACTAAAACCATGCCAATTCCACAATTGAAAGTGCGATGCATTTCGCTTTCAGTAACATTTCCTAGTTTTTGTAAATAAGGAAAAATTTGTGGTCTTTCCCAAGAATTATAGTCAATTTTTGGAGTTAATCCTTCTTTTAAAACTCGTGGTAAATTTTCAACTAGGCCGCCACCAGTGATGTGAGCAAGTGCCTTTACTTTACCAGTTTTAATAGCTTCTAGACAGCTGCGAACATAAACTTTAGTTGGAGTTAACAAAACTTCTCCAATTGTTTTATTACCAAATTCGGCAATTTGATCTTCGAATTTTATGTTATTTTTTTGTAAGATATAGCGTGCTAAAGAATATCCATTTGAGTGAACTCCGCTTGATTTTAGACCAATTAAAATATCGCCAGCTTTAGTTTCTTTAGGTAAAATTGCATCTCTTTCAACCGCACCAACTGCAAATCCTGCCAAATCATAATCACCAGATGTATACATTCCCGGCATTTCAGCGGTTTCACCACCAATTAATGCGCAGTTAGCTTGTTTGCATCCTTCAGCAATTCCTTTTATTACATCTGCTGCAACATTTACTTCAAGTTTTGAGCAAGCGAAATAATCAAGAAAAAAAAGGGGCTCAGCACCTTGAGCAAGAAGGTCGTTTACCGACATTGCAACTAAATCAATGCCAATTGTATCATGTTTTCCAAGTTCAATTGCAACTTTTAATTTAGTTCCAACTCCGTCTGTGGAAGAAACTAAAATTGGATCTTTGTAGTTGCATTTTTTTAGATCAAAAAGAGCTCCAAAGCCACCCAAATCAGAATAGGCACCAATTCTTTTGGTTGCTTTAGCAAAAGGTTTTATACGGTTAACTAATTCGTTTCCAGCATCAATATCAACACCGGCTTGCTTATAATTTAAAGACATGATAGATAATTTAATGGATTTTTTTTTGCTGCATTTTAAGCTTAGCAAATGTAGTTAAAATTAAGATAATTCGCCACAAAATACAATGCTAAAAATAACTGTTTACAGATGAAAAAGCTATTTTTTATTTCGATTTTTATATTTTCAATAATTTCCCAAAACGTTTTTGCTCAAGTTAATAATATTTACTTGATTGAAAATATTGAAGGTAGAGCAAGTACAACTTCTTCTGGAGAGGCAAAAACTTTAGCAACAAAAAATGCTAGAAGAACTGCTTTTAGGGACTTACTTGCCAAACTTTCTTTGGATTCTGCATTGATTTATAAAGTTACCGATGAAGATATTTTTGATACAGTTCTTTCCGAGCAAATTAGTGATGAGAAAATTTCACCAAATGAGTATGTGGCAAATTTCAGTATCTTATTTTCAAAAAGTATTGTTGAAAAAGTTTTGCAAAATCAGAATGTAAAAAAAGCTGAATCTGAATTGAGTGAAAATTATTTGTTAGTTCCAGTTAAGGTTTTGTCTTCTAATGGATTTGAAAATAATTTATCAAAATTTGCTTTATGGGGTCAAGAAAATGAATGGATGGAAGTAATAAATTCTTTCCTGAAAAAGCGTGTAATATCGCAATTTATAATTCCAGAAGGTGATATTTCTAATATTGCGGCTCTTAATCAAGATAATATTGAAAATTTTAGTTTTGGTGATTTAGAAATGATGCTTTCTAAATATAAGTCTTCTAATGCGATTGTGATGTTTTTTTCTTATGACAAAATTGATAATAAAGTTACAATTTTTATTCAAGATATTACCAAATTGCAAAAAAAGAAGTTCAAACTTTCATTTGTAAATGTGGATCGTCTGAGCTATGAAGATTTAACTAATAAAGTTTGTGAAAAAGTAATTGAATATCTGATTAATAGTAAAACTAAAGAATCACAATCTAACAAAAATTTTGTAAGAATTGAAATTCCAATTTCTGGTTTGGGTAACTGGCTGATGATTAAAGATAGAATTGAGAGAAGTAATTTAATCAATAAATTAGATATTGAGTCAATTTCAAAAGATTATGCAACTATTTCAATTAACTACGTTAATAAAAAAGAAGGAATTATCGAGTCTTTCTCAAAATTAAATCTATTCTTAGAAAGAAAGAATGATGGTATTTATTCATTAATAGCAAAATAAATTGAAGCTATGCAGTTAAAAGAAAAAGTAATTTTTACCACTTTAAGTGTTATTGTTTTTTGTTGGCTGGTTTATCTAGTAAAATCTATTCTTACGCCTTTTATATTTTCAATCATAATTGCTTACCTGTTAAATCCTGTTGTAGAGCGCTTCCATAGAATTCATAATATGTCTCGTCTTTATGCAACTTCTCTTATTTTAGGATTGTTTTTTGCTATTTTTGTTAGCGTTTCCTTGATGGTTTTACCGACAATTTATTCGCAAACGCTTGATTTAGTTAATGCAATTCCAGAATATTTTAAAATTGCTACCAACAATATTTATCCCAAAATTTCATCTTTGCTTCGTAAAGCAGGATTTGCTATGGAAAGCGATTTCTCACATTTTGCTCAACAATCAGCTACAAATTCTGATGTTATAAATTTTTCCAAAAACATAATAAATAATGCAATAACTTCTACAGTAGTAATCATTAACGTTTTTTCTTTGATTTTTATAACTCCAATTTTGATTTTTTACCTTTTAAAAGATTGGAATTTGATTATTGCCAAAATTAACGATTATTTGCCAAGAACTAGCTCTTCTTTAATTAGGAGCATATTTAAAGAAATTGATGGTAAGCTTTCTGGATATATAAGAGGGCAGTTAAATGTTTGTTTTATTTTGGGTACAATTTATTCAGTTTTACTAAGTTTTACTGATTTGAATTTTGGTTTTATAATTGGTTTTTTAACTGGTATGTTGGCTTTTATTCCTTATGTTGGCATGACAATTGGCTTTGTAGTCGCAATAATTGTTGCTTTATTTCAATGGGGTTTTGATGTGTCAGGAATTTTAGCAATTATTTTTATTTTTCTAACTGGAAATATAATTGAGTCAAACTTGCTTACACCAAAATTAATTGGATCAAAAATTGGAATTCATCCAGCTTGGTTAATTTTTGGTCTGTTTTTCTTCGGTGATTTGTTCGGTTTTGTTGGAGTTTTAATAGCTGTACCACTAACGGCAATTTGTGGTGTTATTATAAAACATATTGCTCTTGAGTATAAAAGGAGATTTACGTAAATGAGTCATCACGATATTGCAAAAGAAATAGAAAAATTGGCTGATGATCTTGGAATTGATCGTAAAAGATCAATTGGTGAAGTTGCCAAAGAATTGAAAGTTGCAACTCATATTATCAGATTTTGGGAAGAAAAATTTCCACAAATTCAGCCTGAAATTGGCAATGGAAAAAGAAGATATTATTACAATAAACAGCTGAAAACTTTAAAAAGGATAAAAAAGTTTTTATATGAAGAAGGCTATACAATTGCTGGATTGCAAAAGTTATTAAAAAAAAGAAAGCAAGATAATTACAAGGAAGAAGATTTAGATATTATTTTGCATTCTGAATTTTCAGAAGAAGAAAAAAAATTGCTTCTTCATGATTCAATTCAAGAAGATGATAATCCTAAAAACTATCAAATTGATGATTTTATTGATAAGAATTCTGATTCCAAATTTTTAAGAAAAAATATGGCAGAAGCTGAAATTTTGCTTAGAAATGTTAAAAAGAATTTATCAGATTTAAAATATATTTTGCAGAAATCAATTTTGTAGTATCTGATTTTATACAAAATATTAAACAAACACCAAAAATAGCCCCATGAAACAAAGATTAGCAAAAACTTCAGAAGTGCAAAATAAACAAATGAGTTTTGAGACATTATTTGGAGAATTCGTAAAAATTAAAAGAGAGCAAATTCATAACAAAAAAGGAAAGACTTGTTTTATCCGGACATAGATTAGGAAGATTTGAAGGGGATTTGGAGAAAATATCAGAGTTTTTAAGTAGTAGTACTTATTTATTAATAGTTAGTCCATCTATGAGTTGGCAGGTTTGGTGGGAAATTCCAACATCGATTATTTCTGATAAAAACAAAACTCGTATAATTTCTATAAACTAATAGAGTAACGAGAAATGTGGCTTTTTATAACTTCAAATCCAAGTCAAAGAATACTAACAAAAAATAATAGTAAAATTTACTAAAAGTTACCAAAGACAAGAATTTGTAGATATTGCTTCTGAAAAATCCGCACAAAACAGCAAAAGGATTTCCAATTGCGCTTATCCATGAAATTAGAAGCAAGTAGATAAAATATTTGTTCCATTTGTTTTCAGCGTTAGCAATTTCTTTTTCTTTGTTAAGAAAGAAATCGCTTTTTCGTAAAAATAAAAAATATTTTCCAATAAAGTAATTTAGCAAAGATCCACAAATACTTCCAAAGAAAGCCAAAGAGAAGATAAGGTAGTAATTGTGGTTGCCAAAAATAGTTAGTAATTTCACAACCATCTCATCTCTTGGTGGCAAAATTAAAGCTGAAAAGAAGCTGTCACAAAAAAGAAAGAAATAACTTTCAGATACTGGCATGTTTGATTTTAAGGTTGTTATTTTATACCCAATGCTGTAGTTCTATTGGTTTTGCAATATAGATGTTATCGATTATTGCATGCTACTCGTAACAGGATTTGTTTTAATAGAATTATATTTTAAATAGGTTAAGTAAAAAATCATAAAATTATTTTGAAATATTAATGAAAAAATCAAAAGCCTTTTCTTTGTTAGAAATCTCGGTTATTACAATTATTATTGCAATCTTGATGGCAGGAGTGTTGCAAAGTAGAAATATTGTTAAAAAAGCTAAATTAAATAATGCTCGAACACTAACCGTTTCCTCTCCCGTTAAATCAATTGGTGATATAGTGGCTTGGTTTGAACCAACTTTAGAAAAAAGTTTCATAAAAGAAGAGGGTATTGGTGGTGGCAAAATTAGCACTTGGTATGATATTAATCCAAATATTACAACAGTGGCAAATAACGCAACTCAAGATAATGAAGTGAATAAGCCGACTTACACTGAAAGTGCTATAAATGGTATACCGGCAATCAGATTTAATAGTAGTAGTTCTAATTATTTATTGTTTGATGGAACTTCTTTGGCAAATTCACCTTATACTGTTTTTATAGTTGAACAAAGAAGAGCAAATAATAGTGATAATTTCATTATTGCAGGCAGCAATAGTACAGATAATACAAATTTAATCATTGGCTATAGCACGGATACGCAACTTATGATGTCTTATATAAATAATGGATATTATGCAAATATAAGTGGATATTCTAACCCGACTCCACGAATTCATAGTGTGGTTTTTAATTTTTCTACCAGAAAATATTATGTAAATGGAAAAGAATTGACTTTAATTTCATCTGAATCTTATCCAAGTCCGTCATCACCAACTCATGCTTTTGATGATGCTGCTTTAGGTAGAATTGTGATATCTGGAGGCTCTAGCTATTATGAAGGTGATATTGGAGAGATTATTCTTCTTAAGAAGGCGTTGACAAACGAAGAAAGAAAGTCAGTTGAGCACTATTTAAGTAAAAAGTGGAATATTGACTTAAATTAGAATTAATTTTTTCTATTGATAATAAATTCTGCTAACTTCTCAAGTAAAGCAGCTTTATTGCCAAAAACTTTTATATGCGCTATTGCTTGTTCTTTAAGTAAATTTAGCTGTTTTATTGCATTTTCTAAACCAACAATATCAACTATACTGGCATTTTCCTGTGGTTTTTTATGAATATTCTCATCAATTTCTGTTTTTCCTAAGTCCAACCCACAATGATCTAAAATATCATCTTTGATCTGAAAAGCTAATCCAAGATTACGAGCATAATAGCTTAGTGCAGCTTTTTCTGCAGTATTTGCATGACCTAAAATTGCCCCCATTTCGCATGAGGCAACAAATAGTGCTCCTGTTTTAAGACGATGTAATTTTGCTAATTGTTCTTTACTAATCTTTTGAGCTGCATTTTCTAAATCCATCATTTGTCCACCAACCATTCCACTAAAACCAGAAGAAGTTGCTAGTGTTTTTATTAATTCACATCTTATGAAAGGATCTCTGTGAGTTTCTGTATCTGCTAAAACCTCAAAAGCATAGGTAAGTAAAGCATCTCCGGCAAGTATTGCTGTTGCTTCGTTGAATTTTTTATGGCAGGTTAGTTTACCACGACGAAAATCATCATTATCCATTGCTGGTAAATCATCGTGAATTAAAGAGTAGGTGTGAACAAATTCAATTGCTGCAGCTGTTCTAAGAGAATTCTTTGGATCAACCCCAAATATTTGAGCTGAAATAGTCGTTAAGAAAGGTCGGATTCTTTTTCCGCCAGACAATATAGAATAAAGCATTGCTTCAACTAAATTTGAATCTCCAAAGTCTCTCGGTAGAAGATTTTTCATTTCTTTTTGCACTAAAGAAGCGCAAGATGCAAGGGCTTCTTCTAAAGATTTTTCAAGCATTTTTAACTTTATAAGTAATTGTTATAACAAAAACCAAAGACAAAAAATTGTTTATCATAATTGTGTTATTTTAAACTTTTTGCTAAATATTTTCCAGTAACAGACTTTTTATCTTTTGCAATTTGTTCAGGTGTTCCTTCAGCAACTATATATCCACCTTTTTCACCGCCGTAAGGTCCAATATCAATAACCCAATCAGCAGTTTTTAGAACGTCTAAATTGTGTTCGATAACTAAAATTGAATTTCCACCTTCAACTAATTTATGTAAAACTTTTAGAAGTTTATTTATGTCTTCAAAGTGTAAACCAGTGGTTGGTTCATCCAAAATATATAGAGTATCGCCAGTTGCTTTGCGGCTTAGTTCTTTTGCCAACTTAATTCTTTGTGCCTCACCGCCAGAAAGTGTTGTTGCGCTTTGACCAATTTTCATGTAACCCAATCCAACATCACATAATGCTTTGAATTTATCATAAATATGAGGCATTGAAGCGAAAAACTTAGCTGCATCTTCTGCAGTCATTTCTAAAATTTCAGAAATCGATTTATCTTTATATTTTACTTCTAAAGTTTCACGATTGTAGCGTTTACCGTGACAGGTTTCACATTTTACGTAAACGTCAGGTAAGAAATGCATTTCAATTTTAATTAGTCCATCACCTTGACAAGTTTCACATCTTCCGCCTTTTACGTTAAAAGAAAATCTCCCAACTTTATATCCTCTGGCTTTTGATTCAGGTAAGTTAGTATAAAATTCACGTATGAAAGTAAAAGCGCCAATATAAGTACAAGGATTTGATCTTGGAGTTCGGCCAATTGGAGATTGGTCAATTTCAATGATTTTATCAATTAAATGCGATCCAGAAATAGATTCATAAGGACCTGGAATTGCTTTTGCTTTATTAACAATTTTGTCCAAAGCTGGATAAAGAGTTTTGATAATCAAGCTTGATTTTCCACCTCCAGAAATTCCTGAAACTGCAGCAAAAATCTTTAAAGGTAAGTTTAGCGTAACATTTTTTAGGTTATTTGCAGTTGCGCCTTTAAGTGTGATAATTTTTTTAGGATCAATTTTGCGTCTTTTACTTGGAATTTCAATTTGCTTTTTACCGCTTAAATATTGACCAGTAATACTTTTGGGGTCTTTAAATACTTTTTGAGGAATTCCTTCGGAAATTATATTACCGCCATGAATTCCAGCTCCTGGACCAACGTCAATTAAATAATCAGCTTCGCGCATCATTTCTTCATCATGTTCAACAACGATAACAGAATTTCCTAAATCGCGTAAGTTTTTTAATGTGCAAATTAGCTTGTCATTATCTGACTGGTGAAGTCCAATTGAGGGTTCGTCAAGTACATAAAGTACACCTGAAAGTCCAGAACCAATTTGTGATGCAAGGCGAATTCTTTGTGCTTCACCGCCTGATAAAGTACCAGCTTCACGATTAATTGTTAAATATTCCAAACCAACGTTTTTAAGGAATCCCAAACGACGATTTATTTCTTTTAAAACTCTTTCGGCAATTTTTTGGTGAGTTGTATTTAGCTTTTTATCAAGTGTTAAGAACCATTCGCTTGCTTTTTCAACAGACATTCTGCTAACTTCGCCAATATTTAAACCATCAATTTTGATTGATAAAGCTTGTTCGTTTAATCGGTTTCCGCTACAAGAAGAGCAAGTTTTAAGAGTTTGGAATTTTACCAACTCTTCTCTTACCCATTCACTTTCGCTTTCTGAAAATTTCTTTTTAAGTCCATTTATTATACCATCAAAAGGCTTTTTAACTTTGAAAGATTTAAGTCCATCTTCATGTTTGATTTCTATTTCTTCTTCTCCTGTTCCGTAGAAAATTTTATTTTTTATTTCTTCGGAAAGAGTTTTGAAAGGTACGTCTAAAGAAAATTTATATTTTTCTGATAAAGCTTGCATAACTTGCTGATAAAAGCGTGCTTGAACGCCTTGCCAAACTGCAATTGCTCCTTGGCGTAGGGATAAATTTTCGTCTTCTATGACCAAATCTTCACTGAAGTAAAGTTCAGTTCCAAGTCCATCACATGATTTACAAGCACCATATGGGCTATTGAAAGAAAAAAGTCTTGGCTCAATTTCTGAAATTGTAAAACCCGATTCTGGACAAGAAAACTTTTCACTGAAAATTAAAATTTCACCAACTTTATATTTTGATTTTGGACTTTCAGGCAAGCCAACAATTTCAATAAAAAGTAAACCTCCAGAAATTTTTAAAGCGGTTTCCACAGAATCTGCCAAACGATTTCCTAAATCATCAGATACAACAATGCGATCTACAATAATTTCAATATCATGTTTTTTATTTTTGTCCAAAGCTGGCAAGATTTCGTTTAAATCATGAACTTTACCATTAACTCTAATCCTTTGAAAACCTTGTTTTCTTGCTGACATCATTTCTTTACGATGCTCACCTTTTTGGCCACGAATTATTGGTGCCAGTATATAAATTTTAGATTTTTTTGGTAAGTCCAAAATTTTATCAACCATTAAAGATGAAGATTGGCTTTCAATTGGTTTGCCAGTTGCAGGAGAGTAAGGAATTCCAATTCTTGCAAATAAAAGTCGGAAATGATCATAAATTTCTGTAACCGTTCCAACTGTAGATCTTGGATTACGAGAAGTTGTTTTTTGATCAATTGCAATCGAGGGGGAAAGGCCTGTAATTGATTCAACATCTGGTTTATCTTGCATATCAAGAAACTGACGTGCGTAAGAAGATAAACTTTCAATAAATCTTCTTTGTCCTTCAGCATAAATTGTATCAAACACAAGGGACGATTTTCCAGATCCGCTCAAACCAGTCACAACGACTAACTGATTTTTAGGAATTTCAATATTAACGTTTTTTAAATTATGCTCTTTAGCGCCAACAACTTTAATGAACTTTTCTTCCATGAATTTTTAAAACCTTTCTACAAATTTTTGAGTTTAAAAAAAAACTAATTTTACAAAGCGCACAATTTTAAGTGACAGCTGCTTAATTGCAAGTGGCTAATTTATGATAAAATTGGATGGTTATTTTTTGAAAGATTAATTTTTTTAAACGAGTGATTTAAATCTTTGCTTCCTCTGTCTCTTTAAGGGAATAAAGGTCAATTGGCAATTTGTTATTCCTTCCTTCGTCATTGTTAGCGAGCAAACTTACGAAGCGTGAAAATCTACCTCTTCAAGAGCTTGGGGAATTTGCGGCAAAGTGTATTTCCACGTCAGTTTTGCTTGGCTCACAATGACGACAAGAAAAAAACGAATCGAATTTATAAATTTTTAAAGTAATGATTTGGATAGTGCTTTATCTCTAAAACAATTTCATTAATTTAGTAAATTTCTCTAAATCTTCTTCTTTTGGGTAAGAAAAGTAATTGCCTTCACCTAATTTATTTTGTTTGATAGTTGTAATTTTTTCATCTTTTTCAATTTTATTTAAAGCTTTTATTATCAATTCACAGCCATCTTCGTAAATCTTATTTACATTGCTGATAAAATTTCCATTCCAATCAATTTCACTATAAGAAAAATCAACAATGTCACCATTATCAATTCCTTCATTTTGAATATAATGTAATGTTGTTCCAAGATTTTTCTCGCCATTTAAAATTGCCCAAAAGCTTGCCATAATTCCACGATAACGGGGCAAAATTCCAGAATGCAAATTTAAAACACCAAATTCAGGAAGATTTATAAATTCTTGTTTAAAGATTTGTCCAAAACGAATTGAAATTGCTAAATTTGGTGCAAATTCTTTAAAATCTTTTAACGCTTCCTCAGAATTGATGTTTTGATATTGCAGAATTGGTAATTTTAAAGAATCAAAAAAACTTTTAACACCTTCTTGTTCAATGCTTTTAAGTGGAATTAGGTTTGATGAGAGATTTTGTATTTTGCCAACCTGACTTGACAAAACTAGATGAACTTCATGTTTTTGCAGGTGGTTTTGCAAAATTTCAAAAGCTTTTTTAGCGTGAATATCTTGATTTAAAAATAATAAAATTTTCATGTTGTTTTATTTATTATAAATTTCTTCAATGTTGTAGTGTCTAATATTAAAACTTTTAATTGTAATATGCACATTTCAATTTTTTCAGATAATTTGATAAAATTAGATTCTATTAATGATTTTATTTCAATAATTGAAATAAAATTTAGTGAGGATGTTGAAAGTAATAAAAAAATTATTGCTGCTAAGAAGTTGCTTAACCAAGCCTTGGTGGATTATATATCAAAAGTTGGTGTTGATTGCAATTTATTATTTGATGAAAAAACCTCTAATAACATCACTTTAGCCCTAAAAATTTTCGATAATCCTTCTTTTGAACAACAAATAAAAAATTTTGATTTGTTTTTATCCGATTTAAAAGATTTAGAGAGTTTTTTTAATAATTTAATAAGACATACAAGACCAATAATTATAGAAGGTAATGATGAAGATATTGCAATCTTCAAAGAAAAGAGATTATCAATTTTAGCTAAAAAATTTAATTAAATGAAGTCACTTTTACGAAGATATACAATACCATCCGCTAAATTGTTGCCAAATCAAGAAGCATTTGATTTTTTGTCTTCTTGTTCACAAGCTAAGTTTGATTTAACGTCAGTTGAAGCAATTGCTAAAGCGCCAGAAAAAGTATTGCATCAAATTAGAAATACTGAAGTTGATTACAAAAGATTTAAAGGACTTTCCACCGGATCGCTTTCCGTTCTTCAAAGCTGTTCAAATTTCTTAAGATCTAACAATATAAGTTGTGAAACTAGAAATATTTCATTGTCTGATGGGGTTTTGTCAGGAATATCTAAGGTTTATGAAACTTTAAGAATTGGGGGTAGCGATAAAATCATTTTACCAACTCCAACTTTTGGATATTATTTTCAGCAGTTAAGAGACAAAGGAATAGATTTTGAAACAATTGCAACCACAAAAGAACAGGGCTTTCTTCCCAATCCTGATATTTTAGAAGCTGCTGTAAAAAAAGGAAATTCTAAAGTTTTGTTGCTTTGCTATCCAAACAATCCAACTGGAACATTAATGAACCAAGAAACTGCTGAAGCAATATCTGAAATAGCAAAAAGACATGATTTATTTGTAATTTCAGATGAGGCTTTTTTGGGTAATGTTCTTTCACCAGAGAAGAATTTTTCTATTGCTAGAGTTCCTGGAATGTTGGATAGATCTGCAACATTTTTTAGCATATCAAAGATGATGGGTTTGCCTTCTGGAGCTGCATCAAATTTTTGTTTTGGCAATAAAGATTTGATTGGTAATTTTTCGAAAGTTGGTGGATATTATAATGAGCAAGTAACAAGAGAAGCTCTTGAGGATAGCCAAGAAAATAGAGAATTTCTTGCTGAAAATAAAAGAAAATATTTGGCAAATATAGATTTAATTAAAAATAAAATTTCTCAATTAAATAAAAAATTTGGTGAAATTTTTGGTAAAGAAAAAAGTGAAAATCAAGCTTATGTAAAGCCTTTAGTCAGTGACCCAAAAACAGGAGGGGTTTATTTAATTGATTTTTCTGGCTTAAGAGACAAAATTTACAATGGTAAGAAATTTGATACAGGTCTTGATGTTGCAAAATGGTTATTAAAAGAAGCTTCACTGGGCTCTGTTCCTGGCGAGTGCTTTATGTTTCCACCAGAAGAGATGTTGGTGAGAATTGCCACAAGTGAAAGTTCTGAAATAAAGCTTTTGATGCAGTGATTGATGCTGCTGTAAAGGTGGAGAATAAGCCACAAAGTGTTATTACTGAATTTTTTGTTGATAATGCTGTGATTGATAAGAAAAAAGAAGGAAAGGTGGCTTAATTTTGTGGATGGTTTATTTGAGAATTAGAAAAGAATGGATTGCCACGCTTCGCAACCCTGCTCGCTCGCAATGACCGAGATGAGTTATTGCGCCCCATAATTAACCACGTCATTACGAGCGATCTCTATTTTCCTATCCCGTCATTGCGAGGAGCTTTAGCTCCGTGGCAATCAATTTTTCCTAATTTTCAGAATATTTTGATTTTTTTGCAAATTCATCAATTGTGGCTATAAAATCTTGAGTAATTTTTTTCAAAATCATGCCATTTTTATGCATCACAGAATAATTCATTTTAGGAAAAAAGTTTGACAAATTCTTTATTGCCAAGTTTTTGTCATTTTCATCCAAACAAATTGTTGAAACCAAAGCCACAAAATCATTTTCTTTGACAAAATGTTTTAGCATTTCCCAATTGCCATTTTCAAATTCAACACTGCCTTTTAAATTATATTTTTTTACTACTTCTTCAAATAAAGGCAGTGTGATTAAATTGCGGTCAATTTTTATTAAATCAAGTTTTTTTAAGTCACTTAATGACTCAATTTCTCTTTTGGCAAAATGATGATTTTTATGCATTATTAAAATTGGATCATAAGAAACTGCATCAACATATTTAATTTCTGGATCATGTTTTGATGCCGGATAAAAAGCTAAATCAATTTTATTGTCTTTAATTCTTTGGGTGGCGTCATCAAGTGAAATATTTTTTATTACTATTTTACTTTCAGGATAAAGTTTTTTGAAAGAAGCAACAATTTTTGGCATAAGATAAGAAATTGCGATATGGTGAACAGCAATATTGATCGTTTTTTCTTCTATGTGATTTCTTCCTTTCAAGAATTTATCTACAACTGACTCAAATTCTTGTATTAAAGGACAGGCTATTTTGTAAAAGTCAACTCCCTCGTCTGTCAGTGATAAAGGTTTTGAGTTTCTATTAAAAAGCTGCAAATTTAAATCTCTTTCTAACGACTGAATTTGCAATGTAACGGCTGCTTGAGTTAAGCCCATTTTCTTTGCGGCTTTTGAAATGCTGCCAATTTGTGCTGCATAGTAAAAGCCTTTAAGTTGTTGTATTATGTTGCGTTTGTAGTAAAACTGTTTTGGTAACATTATTAATTATGTTAATGAGTAATTAAATATAATTAATTTGCTTAATATTAAAATA
The DNA here is from genome assembly GCA_964513555.1 of uncultured Rhizobium sp. GTDB lineage: Bacteria > Pseudomonadota > Alphaproteobacteria > Rickettsiales > UBA1997 > UBA2645. The sequence continues at coordinate 20,134 of CAZENB010000009.1, forward strand.
AGCAATTTTATTAATGTTCCCACAAATTTTCTGATAATAAGAGATTCATTTTAACACATGGAACAAAATTCAAAAAACGAAGTTGTGGAATTTTCAAAAACCCCAGAGTCATTCCACTCCTTTGAATATATTTCAGCAATTACACATGAGTTAAAAACTCCACTAAATGCCATAATTGGTTTTTCTGATGTGTTGCAAGAAGAATTGGCGAAAGTTGTTGATAATAATGCTTCAATTGTTGATATCAAAACATTGCTTGATTATGTGAAGGAAATAAATCACACGGCGCAAGAAATGAATGAACTGGTGCATGATTTACTTGATGTTAAGGCTGTTGCTTCAGGAAATTTTTCAGTAAATTTAACTAAAAAAGTTGATATTATTGACCTGATTAAAAGGTCACTTAGGTTAAATCATGACTACGCTTTACTACGTCATGTAAATTTTAAGATGATTATTGATTCAGATATTCCACCAATAAAACTTGATGCCAAAAGAACTAAACAAATTTTAACTAATCTTATTTCAAATGCCGTGAAATATAGTCTAGTCAACAGTGAAGTTAAGGTTGCGGTTGGAGTTTGTGAAAAATTTCTTGAAATAAAAATTTGCGATCAAGGTTTTGGTATGTCGCCAGATCAAGTTAAAACTGCTTTTAAAAAATATGGAACTATTGAAAACCCTAATTCTGGTAAAGTCGATTCTTTTGGTTTTGGATTGCCAATAGTCAAACAGCTTGTTGAACTACAAAAAGGAACAATTGAAGTGACTTCAAAAATTAATAAGGGCACAACAATTGTAATTAAATTTCCTTATTGATTTTATTTAAGGTCGTTCTGAACTTCGTAGTTGCTTCTAGCAGCTGTGGTATAAGGATTTCTAAGTTTTAGTTTTTATTTTTAAAAGTGTGTAAAAGAATTTTGTTTAAATTGATGAGATGCTTCGCTAAAGCTCAGTATAACACTTGTTAAGGTTTAAGTTGCCTAATTTTGATGTGAACAATTTTCCACCACCCGCAAACCAATGCGCAGGTCGGGTTTTTAGAAACCCGACTTTTTTAGCAATATTGATGAAAAATAACGCTAACTTAGAAGAACAGAAGAAAAAACAACAAAAAAATTGATTTACTGATAAACAGAAGTTAGTTTTAGTTTAATGACTTATCTTTAAAATTAATTTTTCACAGAAAAATGCAAATATTTAGAAAACTTGCGGGAAATATCTTTTTTAAAATTATTCTAGCTTTCATAGCAATTACTTTCGTTTTCTTCGGAGTTAGCGGATTTCTTTTAAATGGCTCTGGTTCTTGGATTGCAAAAATTGGCAATAAAACAATTACTCAAGCTGCTTTTTTGCAAGAAATGCAAAAAAATCGTGAAATGATCTTGCAAAGAAATAATAATGAAGAAGTCATAAAATACTTGGATTCTGACCAATTTAAATCTGACATTTTGGGCAGAATGGTGAACAGTGTTATTGTAAGCAAATTAAGTGATGATTTGGGAATTACAGTAAGCCAAAAATTAATCTTACAGGAAGTTGCAAAAGATCCTAATTTTCAAGGAGAAGAAGGAAAATTTGATTCAAACAAGTTTAAAAACTTTTTGGCAAAAAATGGTTTAAATGAAGAAAGATACGTAAAAATTTTGCAAGATGAAGTTGTTGCTTCAACTGTACTACAAAGTTTGTCTTTGGTTGCTCCAGTTAATGAAAAGTTTGCAGTTTTAAGTGCGGAATTTAAGCAAGAAAAACGCGTTGCTGATATTGTAAAAATTAATTTTAAAACGATCGGAAAAGTAGCGGAGCCATCTGAAGAAGAACTTAAAAAGTTTTACGAAGAAAATAAGAAAAACTACTCTGCTCCTGAAGTTCGTAAAGTTTCATTTATTGCTTTTAGTGCGCAAGATTTCACAAAAACTTTAACAGTGAGCGATGAAGACATTGCCGCTGAATATGAAAAAAACAAAGAAACTTTGAAAAAACCAGAGACTAGAAACTTAATGCATTTGGTTTTTGAAAATGAAAATGATGCGAAGAATTTTATTGCCAAGTTATCGGAAGTTTCAGATAAAAGCAAGCTTTCAGGTGAGTTTGTAAAATTGGCAAAATCGCTGCAAAACAAATCTCAAAAAGATATTACTTTAAACAATGTTGAGCAGAAAAATTTATTGCCAGAATTATCAAGTGCAATCTTCAAATTATCTTTGAATGAATATAGTACAGCCGTTAAAAGTCCTCTTGGATATCACGTGCTTTTGTTAAATAAAATTAACGAAAGTGCTTCTGTTCCTTTGGCAGAAGTAAAAGACCAAATTAAGAAAAAACTTTTGGCAGAGAAAAAAGAAAATATGTTGCAGCAAAAAATTTCAGAAATAGATGACGCAATTTTGGCCTCTAATTCTTTCGATAGTGCAGTGCAAAAATTTTCTTTAAAACCAGCAACTGTGGTAGTTACTAACCAACAAGGTTTAGATAAAAGTGGTTCTGAAGTGAAGTCTTTTTCTGCTTTAGATGGTTTCTTAGCAAACGCTTTTGCTGCAACCCAAGGACAAGCTTCAAAGCTTTTCTACTCTAAAATAAATGATCAGTTTTATGCTCTTAAAGTTGAAGAGGTAGAAGTTGCTCATGATAAAAAGTTAGAAGAAGTAAAATCTAGGGTTGTGGCTGATTTGCAAAAAGATATGCAAATTGAGAAAATGGAGAAATTGGCTAAAGAAGTTGCCGAAGAACTTAAGAAAAGTCCGCAAGATTTATCTAAAATTGCTGCAAAATACAATATTACTGTGGAAAAAAATAAAGAATTTCCAAGATTCTATTTCTTGAATTATCAAGGCAGACAAATTCCTTATGCTAGCAAGTTCTTAGAAAGTTTATTCTCAATTGCTGTTGGACAAGCAACTGAAGCTTCTGCTCAAGGAGAAGAATTTATGGTTGGAGTTTTAACTTCAGTTAAATCATCTAAAGCTGATCCAGTTCAAGTACAGCGCGCTAAAATGGAAGCTGAGAATTCTTTCAGAAACGAAGTTTTGCAGGGATATAACATGTCTATGATGAAAAAATATCCAGTAAAAGTGAATGAAAAACTATTGGCTGGAAAATAAAAAATAGCTGAATTTTTAATAAAATAAAATTGAATGTATAACTTCACTAAAGCAGAATTTTGCGATCTTTTGTCAAAGTCAAATTCTGCTGTTCTTTATAAAAAAATTCCAACCGACACAATTACTCCTGTTTTAGCATCGCTGAAAATATCAAAAAAATATCCAGACTACAACTTTCTTTTTGAATCAGCTGAAAAAGGTAATAATAAAGGACGTTTTTCCGTTATTGGTTTAATGCCTGACTTAGTTTGGAAATGCTCTTCTGAAGAGTCTTTTTTGAACGATAATTTTGCAAATGACAGAAACATTTTTGTTAAAGAGCATGGTGATCCAATTAACAATTTAAGGCAATTGATCAACAAATCACAAATTGACTGGAGATCTTTGAGCTATACAAATGGATCTTTACCAGGAATTTGTGGCGGAATCTTTGGTTATATGTCTTATGATATGGTGCGCCTTATGGAAAAAATAAGAGATAACAATTTGCCAGATAATTTAAAAATTCCAGATAGTGTTTTTATGCGTCCGCAAATTCTGATTATTTTTGATAATCTGTTTGATTGCGCTTTAATTTGTGCACCAATTTTTTCTTCTAATATTAAGAAAAATAGTGCTGAGATTTTTGATTTGGCTGTAAATAGAATTAACTTGATTGAACAAATTTTATCTGAAAGTTATGAAAAAACATCAGCAGATTTTGATCCAAAATTTGATTTTAGTTCAAATTACACTGAATCCGAATATATTTTGGCAGTTGAAAAGGCAAAAAAATACATAGTTGATGGCGATATCTTTCAAGTATTGCCTTCACAAAGATTTGTTTCAAACTTTGATTCTAAAATCTCTGAATTTTCTTTTTATCGTGCTCTTAGAGCTATTAATCCTTCGCCATTTTTATTTTATCTTAAATTACCAGACTTTACCTTGATTGGCTCAAGTCCTGAAATTATGGTTTCTTCAAAATCTAAGAAAATTACAATTCGTCCTTTAGCTGGTACAAGAAAAAGAGGTAAAAATATAGATGAAGATAAACAAATTGCTGAAGGATTGTTGTCTGATGAAAAAGAAGTTGCAGAACATCTTATGTTAATTGATCTAGGAAGGCATGATGTTGGAAGAGTTTGTATTGAAGGATCAGTAAAAGTTACAGAAAAAATGGTTATAGAAAACTATTCTCATGTAATGCATATTTCTTCAAATGTTGAAGGTATTTTGCGCGATGATTTAGACGCTTTAGATGCTTTAATATCTGGTTTTCCAGCTGGCACAGTAAGTGGTGCGCCAAAAATTAGAGCTATGGAAATTATTGAAGAAATTGAAAAAACTAGACGCAGTTTTTACGCAGGTTGTGTTGGATATTTTTCAGCAAATGGTGATATGGAAACATGTATAACTTTGCGTTCTTCGTTAATAAAAGACGGTAAAATTTACTTGCAAGCTGGAGCAGGAGTCGTGTTTGATTCTGATGCTAAATCGGAGTATCAGGAATGTATTAACAAGTCTAAAGCTTTGGTCAAAGCTTGTGAGGCAATTAAAGATTTTTTATAAAATTTTAACTGTAGTTTTTGGCACAAGAAAATGAACTTATTTAGTTAATTTTCTAAATCTCTAGCAACAAGCTATCAACAAAATTTTTGGCATCAAATTCTTGTAAATCTTCAATTCTCTCGCCAATTCCAATTGCATATATTGGTTTTTTAAATAGGTCAGATAAGGCAACTACAATTCCTCCTTTTGCTGTTCCATCAAGTTTTGTTATAACAAGACCAGTGATTCCTACAATTTGATTAAATACTTCTAATTGATTTTTGGCATTTTGTCCAGTTGTGGCATCTAAAATTAGCAAGTTTTCATGGGGAGCGTTAGTATCGTGTTTTTTTAGTATTGAACCTATTTTCTTCAACTCATCCATTAGGTTTTGTTTGTTTTGAAGTCTACCTGCAGTGTCAATTAACAAAAAATCAGAATTATTTTTCTTGGCAATTTCTAAAGCACGATAAGCAACTGCTGCTGGATCTTCTCCATCTTTTATGGCGGAAACAATTTCACTTTCAGATCTTTGAGCCCAAACTTCTAGTTGTTTTGAAGCGGCAGCTCTGAAAGTGTCGCAAGCTGCTATTGTTACTTTTTTGTTTTGGTTTTTCAGGTTGAAAGCAATTTTACCAATTGTGGTTGTTTTTCCTGCTCCATTTACGCCATTAAAAATAATTACATAAGGCTTAGTTTCGTGGTGAATTTCTAAAGTTTTTTGACAAGGTGCAAGAATTTTAGTTAATTCTTCGCTAAAGAATTTTTTTACTTCTTCAGCTGTAATATTTTTGTGAAATTTTTTATCTTTGAAATTCTTAATAATTCTGATTGCAGTCTCAACTCCAACATCACTTAAAATTAGTAATTCTTCAAATTCTTCCAAAATTTCACTATCAAGTTTTTTATGAGTAAAAATTTGTGTTATAGAAGAGGCAATTTTGTTAGATTTACCAATTTCGTTATTAACTTTTGATTTAGAGAAAAAACTTAGAAGAGCCATATTTTTACAAGTAATTTTCAGGGTTAACTGAGTCGCGACCTTTTCTTAAACCAAAATAAAGTTGTGGAAATTCAACATTTCCAGTTGCTCCCACTTCGCCAATTAGATCAAGTTTTTTAACTTTTTGTCCTCGTTTGGCGATAGTTTTAGAAAGATGCGCATAAGCTGTAATCCAACCGCTAGAGTGTTTTATAATTATTAAATTGCCATATCCTTTTAATTCGTTACCGACATAAGCAACAATTCCATCTTCTGATGCAACTACTTTTGAGCTATTAGCTGCTTTTATATTTATGCCGTCATTGTAAAGTCCACCTTTTTTTGGACCAAATTTTGAAATAACTTCTCCTTTAACTGGCCAAGCAAATTGGTTTGATTTGTTTGAGTTTGTTTCTGCAATATTTGGAATTGCAATTTTCTTTGGTGAAGCTTCTTTATTTTGTTCTGTAGTATCTAGAATTGGGTTTGTAACTGGAGCTGTAACTGAAACTGAATTTGCAGGAGCAACAGAAACATTGTTAGATTCAAGCGGATTTAGTGGTTTCTCTACAATATCAGAATTTATGTTGTTGGTGTTATTACTTGTAAATACAGTGTTTTTTGATGATTTTGTAGTGCGAATTTTTTGACCTTCATACAAAGTGTAAGGAGATTTTAAATCATTTAACTCAACAAGGTTGTCAATATTCATGTTGTAAGAACGTGAAATACTGTAAATTGTATCACCTTTCTGTACAATATGATAAGAAGGAGCGGGAATAATAAGAGTGCTACCGTTCTTAAGTATATAGGGTGGTTTTAAATTGTTTTCTTGAATTAAGTCACGAAGTGGAATTTGGTATCTTTTTGAAATTGCATAAAGTGTGTCACCTTCTGAAATTTCAACTTGATTAAGTTTAAAGCTGTTATCTGCAGAAAATTTAGGATTGCTATATTTGTTTTTATTGAAGAAGTTATTTTTTCCATAAAAATTACCGCTGCGATTTACAATTTGCGCAGGCTTTTGACTGCAAGAAAAGCAAAGCAAAACAAAAAATGTAATTGTTAGTTTTAGGAAAAAGTGTCTCATTAGTTATTTATTTTTTTCAAATATTATAGAATTTATTTACATCTATAAAAATTAGCAATTAATTTAGAAGTTCTTATGTCAATTCAGTTATCTTAAATTGAGTTATAAATATTCACTCGTTTCTTATTTTTTTTAAAAATGGATTTTTTTTCTTTGTTAAACTTGCAAATTGGATTTTCTGGCCAAGTTTTATTAATAACTTGTTTTGCCCTAATTTTTGGTTCATTTGCTAGTTTAATTTCGCATCGTTTAGCAACTAAAGAGCCAATTATAATTGCTCGTTCTAAATGTGTTAAGTGCGGTTTTACTCTGAAAATAAGAAATCTTATTCCTGTTTTTTCATGGCTTTTTCAGAGAGGAAAATGCAGTAATTGCGGTGATAAAATATCAGCTCGATATCCTTTGATTGAAACAACTTTTGTTATTGGTTTTTTGATTTGTTATTTTGTTTTTGGACAAAAAATTGATCTAAAACTTATTTTTTCCTGTTTAATTTTTGCAACTTTAGTTATAATGATTGTGGTTGATTTAGAGCGATATTTTATTCCAGATGTTACCCAATATTTTTTAGCAGTTTTGGTTACAGTTTGGTTGATTAACCAAGGTGGAAACCCTGCTGTTTTTGCCAATATAAAATCAGCATTTTTATATGTGGCATTCGGCTTAGGATTGATAGCATTTTTTTATGTTGCAACTAAAATGGAAGCTCTTGGAATTGATGACGTGAAATTCTTTTTTATTGCGGGACTTGCTTTTGGAACAAAAGGATTTTTATTTTTTATGTTATTAAGCGGTATTTTTGGCGTAGTTTTTGGACCAATTTGGCAATATCTTAGAAAAGATAAAACTTTTCCATTTGCTCCAGCAATTTGTGCTTCTTTTTTTATTTCTTTATTGTGTGAAAAAAATATAAATTTGGTGGAGATGTTGGGTTCATTAATTTTTTAATAACTACTTAAACTTCCCTTAATTAAATTTGTTGTAGTAATTATTAAGATTATCCCATTTCTAAATTAAGGCTTTTAAGAATATTTTCTCGATAAAAAGAATGTTGTTTTTTTTCAGATTCTCTTTTTTCATCAAAAATAAATTTTTTTAAAAAATATCCACTAAGTTTTAAACCATCAAATAAATGATGGTCATCATAATTAGATTCAGCAATCAAAAATGGCGGTAGTTTTAACAACTTTTTTTCATAGGCTTTTCCAGCTTCAAAAGAAACAGCTTGAGCTGACTTTGGCGAAACAAAAGATAAGTTTTTAGTTGAGTTTGTTACAACGCAAGAAGATAAATCAATTCCGTAACCTAAGGTCTCTAATATTTTTAGTTCTAGTTTTATATAAGAAGCTAGAAAATCTTTTTTATCGATATTTTCATCCGTAATTTTTTGTAAGAAATAATTCAATTCATCAAAAAGTAATTTGTGTTCTTCTCGTTCTAAAAAGCAGCTCTCAACAATTGCAAATAAAGATTTAACGCAATCTAGCTTTAATCGATCAAACATGATTTTTGAACAATAACAACAAACTAAGTCAATTGCATAAAATTGTCCTAAATTTTCTTCAAGTCGTGCTCTATATTCAAAGGAAATTAAGTTGCCAATTTGAAAATTTAGACGATCTTTGCTTGATTTGGCTGACTTAACAAAACTGCTATAAATTCCGTGATTTTGAGAGAAAACTTTAACAATTAAGGAGTTTTCGCTGTATTTTTTTATGCTAATTATAATTCCTTGATCAACAAATTTCATAAAGATTTTAGATAGTTCAAAGCTTGTTGATTTTCTTCAAAAATAATTTTGCCTGGTAATTGATTACGAAACCAAGTTAGTTGTCTTTTTGCATAATTTCTTGTTTTCTGTGAAGCAATTTCAATTGCTTGTTTTTCAGAAATTTCTTTTGAAAGAAATTGTTTTAATTCTAAAAAACCAAGTGTTTTGGTAATTTGTGCATCTTCTTTAATATCGTTTTTTAGTAAAGAATTTGCTTCTTCAAAAGCTCCATTTTTAATCATTTTCTCAAAGCGCAGATTGCAGTTTTTATAAAGTAAATTGCGATCTGGATTTAAGTTGATATGAGTAAAAACTTGTGGTGCAAAAAAAGTTTTTAGTGGCTGATTTTGCCACCAAGAAAGCGATTTTCCAGTTTGATTAAGAACCTCGTAAATTCTTATAAGGCGTTGTTTATCAAGACTTTCTATTTTTTCTTTATCTTCACCTAAAGAAATTAACTTTTTTCTAAATTCTGCAATTCCAATTGTTTCAAACTCACCTCTGACGCAATTTTTTATTGCTTCTGAAGTTTCTGGAATTTCATTAATTCCTTCAATCAATTTTGAAATATACATACCAGTACCGCCAACAATTACTGGTATTTTGTTATTTTGCCAACAGTTCTTAATTTCTTGATTAGCAAGCTTAAGCCATAAAGCCACAGAGCAAGATTCGTAGGGTTGTAAAATTGAATATAGTTTATGCGAAACTTGATTCTGTTCAGAAATTGTTGGTTGTGAAGAAAGAATCGGTAATCCTTGGTAAATTTGCAAAGAATCAGCATTAATAATTGCAATATTTTTGTGATTCGCAAGTTCAAGCGCAAGTCCTGATTTTCTAGAAGCTGTTGGTCCAGATATTACGAAAACTCGTTCTGACATTTTTAGGTAATTAAAATTTTTTCTAACTTTTTTAAATCGTCAGGTAAATCAATCTCAAAATTCATTTCTTTATTACTTCTTGGGTGAAGAAAGCTTATTTTATAAGAGTGAAGAGCTTGTCTTGGAAAAGACTTTACGAACTCTTTTAATTTTTCATCAAGTTCTTTTTTTGGATTTTTTTTTGCTGAGTTATATAATCGATCACCAATAAGAGAGTGTTTTATTGATTCAAAATGCACTCTTATTTGATGAGTTCTTCCCGTTTGCAATCTGCATTCAACAAGGCTTGCAAAACCATCGGCAAAAATCTTTTTTGTTTCATAATTTGTTATTGCGTTTCTACCTAAAGTTTTTGCGACAACCATTTTCAAACGATTTAAACGTGAACGAACAATATTTTTATCAATTATCCCAACATTTGGAGTTACAACGCCGTAGATAAAAGCCAAATAACTTCTTTTAATTTCACGATCTTTTAGTTTTTGACTTAAAATTTGATGAGTAAAGTCATTTTTTGCAACCAGCATCAAGCCCGATGTATCTTTATCAAGGCGGTGAACAATGCCTGGACGAAATTCACCATTAATAGAAGAAAGCTTATTTTGATGGGTAAATAAAAGAGCGTTAACTAAAGTATCATCAGAATTTCCAGCGCCTGGATGCACAGTAAGTCCAGCGGGTTTATTAATTACCAAAAGATCTTCATCTTCAAAAATAATTTCAAAATCAATTTGTTTAGCTGATAAATTCATTGGTTTTGCATCAGGAATTAGAACTGTAATTTTTTGATCCAATTTTGTTTTTTGGGAAGAATTTTTAATTGCTTGATTACTCTCATCATAGATTAGTCTTTCATCAATAAGGTTTTGAATTTTACTGCGAGTAATTTCTGGTTTTATTGCCAGAAATTTTAAGGTAAGAAATTTATCAAGCCTTAAATTTTTTTCTGTTTGGCAAACGATGAATTCAAATTTTTTCATATTAAAATTTTGTGATTGTAATTTCTCTTTGTTCTTCGCCAAGAATTTTTATTACAATTTCTGTATAATTTTTTTTGAGGAATTTTTTTGCAATTTCAGGCCATTCAATTAAGCAAATACCATTTTTTATAGCATCAAAAAAACCAATATTTTCAAGTTCTTCTTCTGATTTTAAGCGATATAAATCGAAGTGAAATATTTCTCCTTTTGCAGTTGGATAAGAAAAAACCAAATTAAAAGTTGGGCTGGTAACAGTTTGTTCTTGGTTGCTTAAAGAATTGATAAAATTGCGAGCAAAAAAACTTTTTCCGGCACCAAGAGTTCCATTTAGTCCAATTATTTCTCCAACTTTACTGCTTCTAGCAATTTCTTGGGCAAGGATAGCCATTTCTTGTTGCGAGTTAATTATAAAATTTTTCATAACAAATTAAAACTTGTTTGAATTGGCACGTGATCAGATGGTTGAGTTGCGGAACGAAAATCTTTGTAAATTTTCATGTCTTGAACTTGTTTTTCCAAATTAGGAGTTGCCCAAATATGGTCCAATCTTCTGCCTTTATCGGCTCCAAGAGGATCTTTTGCTCTATAACTCCACCAAGTATAAAGTTTTTTTGAAGGATCAATAAAGTGACGATGAGTGTCGATGAAATTCAATTGCTTTTGTAAATTATTAAGCTTTTCAACTTCAATTGGAGTGTGAGAAACAATTTTAATTAGTTGTTTGTGAGACCAAACGTCATGCTCAAGAGGAGCAATATTCATATCACCTACTATAATTATTTTACGGTCTTTTTGAGTTGCAAAATAATCAGCCATCCAATCAACAAATTTTAACTTGTGATCAAATTTATCATTTAAATTGACGTCAGGAATGTCTCCACCTGCAGGAACGTAAAAATTATGTAAATCAACTTCACCAATTTTTGTTTCAAAAGTTACTTTTATGTGGCGTTTATGGCCGTAGTTTAAAATATCAATTGCTTCAGAATTTTTGATAGGAAACTTTGAAATTATTGCAACACCATTATAAGACTTTTCGCCACTAAAAGACAAAAAATCATAGCCCATTGATTTTATTTCTAGAACTGGAAAATCAGAATCTTGTACTTTTGTTTCTTGCAGGCAAATAACGTCAGCGTTACTTTGTTTTATTAATTCTTTTAACAAAGGAAGGCGTAGCCGTAAAGAGTTAATATTCCAAGAAATTAGTTTCATGTTTTTAATTTTTATCTTTGATTTCTAGTCTTGGAAATAAAGCTTTTGGTTCATTGATTAAATGGCTAGATTTTAAAGAAAAATCATCAGTCAAATATTTTAATTTACGGTGTTTTTTATCAATATTTAAAGTGTTTAACATTTGTTCTGAAATGCTTGGGATAAATGCTTGCAAAGTTATTGCAATTACTCTTAAGCACTCAGCAATTGTAGATAAAACCAAATTCATTTCTTCAATTTTATGATCTTTTTTCAAGGTCCAAGGTGCTTTTTGATCAACAAATAAATTGCACGCTTTACCAAAATTAACTATTTTCTCAATTGCTTTATCAAAAGCAAATTGATCCATTTGATAAGTTACTTCATCATTCAATTTGTAGGCTTTCGATAGTAGTTCTTTTGATTCATCATAAAAACGAAAATCAACAATTTTTCCGCCATTATTTTTGTAAATCATAGACAAAATTCTTTGTGATAAATTGCCAATATTATTAGCAAGTTCGGCATTAATTCTTGTAATTAAGTGCGATCTGTCATAATCACCATCACTTCCAAAAGAAACTTCTCGCATTAAGAAATATCTGAAATAATCAACAGCTGCGTCTTCTGTGCAACCAAGTGATTGTAACCAAGAAAGTTCTTGATTTGGGTCAATTACATTACCAACTGATTTGGAAATTTTTTGACCTTTATTTGTCCACCAGCCATGAGCAAAAACTTTGTTGGGAAGTGGAATATGGGCGGCCATTAAGAAAGCTGGCCAATAAACTGCATGGAAACGCAAAATATCTTTTCCAACAACATGAACTGGCGAGTCGGTTGTGTCGCACCAAAATCTTTGAATGATATCAGATGTTTCATTTGGAAAGCCAAGAGCTGCTAAGTAATTTGTAAGTGCGTCAAGCCAAACATAAATTACGTGTTTTTCGTCACTTGGAACTTTAATTCCCCAAGAAAAAGAAGTGCGAGAAATTGATAAGTCACGCAAAGATCCTTTAACATAATCTTTTCCACCGCGCACAAAAGATACAACTTCATTTCTTTTTGATTCTGGTTGGATGAAGTCAGGAACAGCTTCGTAAAGTGCTAATAATTTATCTTGGAAAGCTGATAATTTGAAAAAGTAACTTTCTTCCTTATGCCATGTAACTTCAGCGCCAGTTGGAGCTTTTCCATTAACTAATTCATCTTCGCCATAAAAAGCTTCATCACGCAAAGCATACCAACCTTCATAAGTACTTTTGTAAATCCAGCCATTCTTTTCTAAAATATTCCAAAAAGCTTGAGCACAAAGTTTATGACGCTCTTCTGTTGTTCTTATAAAATCGTTATTTGAAAGATTTAAAGTTTTAGTAAGATCTTGAAATTTTTGTGATACTTGATCACAAAACTTTTGTGGAGCAATATTTTTAGCAATTGCCGATTTCTCAACTTTCTGACCATGTTCGTCAGTTCCTGTCAGAAAATGAACATTAAAATCTTGTGATTTTTTAAAACGTGCAGCAACGTCACATGCAATTGAAGTGTAGGCGTGCCCAATATGTGGCGCATCATTTACGTAATAAATTGGCGAAGTAATGTAGAAATTTTTATTCGTCATAATTGATTTTTAATTTAAGAGAGTGAGTATAACTTCTTATATTCCTTAGTTTGCTGAAAACAATCAACAAATAATTCCATAAAATGTCATTTACACAAAAGCTTGACGGTATTGTTACCAAATTTGCTGAGCTTGAAAAAAAATTATTAGATCCTTCTGCTTTAGGACAAAATTTTGCCAAAGTTTCTAAAGAACATTCCGATATGGCAGAAGTTGTTGCTTTGATTAACGAATATAAAAAAGCACAAAAAGAAATCATTGAAATTGACGAGATGTTGTCAATTACAACAGATAAAGAAATGAAAGAAATGATGGAATCAGAACGTTTTGAGCTTTCAAAAAAAATTCCTGAACTTGAACAACAAATTAAAATTGCTCTTTTGCCAAGAGATTCCGCTGATGAAAAAAGTGCAATTCTGGAAGTGCGCGCTGGAACTGGTGGCGAAGAAGCTGCTTTGTTTGCTCAAAGACTTTTCGCAATGTATCAAAGATATTCTGAAAAAAGACGCTGGAAATTTGAAATTTTGTCAATATCAGATACCGGTCTTGGAGGCTATAAAGAAGCTTCAGCTTCAATTAATGGCAAAGGAGTGTTTGCGAGATTGAAATTTGAATCTGGAACTCATCGTGTTCAACGTGTTCCTGAAACTGAAAATCAAGGACGAGTTCACACTTCAGCGGCAACTGTTGCAGTTCTTCCTGAAGCAGAAGAAGTTGATATTAAAATTGAAGAAAAAGATTTAAGAATTGATGTTTTTCGTTCATCTGGTCCTGGTGGACAATCAGTTAACACAACTGATTCTGCGGTTAGAATTACCCACGTTCCAACTGGCGTTGTAGTTTCAATGCAAGATGAAAAATCTCAAATTAAAAATAGAGAGAAAGCAATGAAAGTTTTGCGTTCTCGTCTTTATGAAGCTGAACGTGAAAGAATTGATAAAGAAAGATCGGCAAGCAGAAAAGAGCAAGTTGGATCTGGTGACAGAAGTGAAAGAATTAGAACATATAATTTTCCACAAAGTCGTGTTACTGATCATAGAATTAACCTAACAAGCTACAGAATTGACGACATTATGATTGGTGAACTAGATGAATTTATTGATGCTTTGATTGCTGACGATCAAGCAAAAAAATTGTCAAGTAATGAAGAATAGGTTTTTTGTTTTGTTATATTTTTGTAACGCACTGATTAATTAGTCCTTACGATTAGGAGAGTTAAAATTTATTTTTTGGTATATTCAAAAAATGTCTGCTGCCAAAATTTTTTTAACCACTCCGCTAATTTCAATTAGCAAATTTCCTTGCTCATCTAAATCTTTAAAAATTCCAGTTAACTCCTCTTCTCCATCCTTAACTTTGATCTCTTTACCTAAAAGATAAGCTTCTTTTAGCCATAAGTTTCTAATTCCTTTAAAGCCGTAATTTAAGTAATTATTATAAATTTCGATGAAATGATCTAAAAAAAGTTCCAGTATTTTTTGTTTTGTTGTAGCAATTCCGCAGTCTTTTAAATTTGAAGATGCAAAAATAGTATTATCAGGATTTGAAACTAAATTTAGTCCAATTCCAATAATTACAAAATCGCAATTATTTTGTAAAAATTTGCTTTCAAGCAGAAGTCCAGCAACTTTCTTTTGGTTAATTAACAAATCATTAGGCCATTTATTTTTGATTTCTAAATTTTGATTATTAATTTTTTCAATTGCTATTCTTAAAGCAGTTATAGCAACAAAAGAAATTTGAGGAATTTTAGTAATTTCCAAATTTGGTTTCAAAACCAAGGAAAAATAAAGATTACCACTTGGTGAATTCCATTTTCTTGTATTCCTTCCTTTTCCGCCACTTTGAGAGTTTGCCAATATTATTTCAGAGTCAAAGATTTCTTTATTTTGTGCCATTAAAAATGCTGTATCATTTGTACTTTTTAACTCTTCAAAATGATGAATTGTGAATTGTTTATAATTTGAAGTTTTCATTAATTTATTTCCATTTAGTAATTAATTGACAGCTTTTAATAGCAGTTATATTTTGATCTATAAATTACACTAAATTAAAAATCTATTTGATCCTATCTTGGATGTTACAAGCTTTGTTATTATACCTATAGGACAAAAGAAATTCTGTGTTTTTGATCTTTAAATTTAAATCAAAGATGTGCTTTGGTAGAATTTTAAATTAATTTCAAAACTTATTTTATGACTCAGTTAGAAGAAGTAATTAAATTATCTGAACAAATTACTAAAAACTCAGATCTTTTGGTAAGTAAAATTGCTGAAATACAAATTGCTGCAGGTGGTGGTGTTGATCCATTTATTTTTGGTTTTAGTATTTTTATTTTAGCTTGTTTTGTTGGTTATTTTGTTGTTTGGAAAGTTACTCCAGCACTTCATACTCCTCTGATGGCTGTTACAAATGCAATTTCTGGTGTTGTTGTGGTTGGCGCAATTATTGCTCTTGGATCAGCAAAAGCTTTTTCACTAATTTCAGTTTTAAGTTTTATTTCTATAATTATTGCTTCAATTAATATTTTTGGTGGATTTTTGGTTACTTATCGCATGCTTGAAATGTTTAAAAATAGGTAGTTATACTATCTTAAAAAGCACTGAGATCTTTCTCTTCGTTTGGGATAACACTTGTTGTTATGGTATAATTGCCAAAAAACAACTATTAAAATAACTATTAAAATGCAAAGAATCTTTAATTTCGCTTTAATCAGAATATTTTTTATTTTTGCTGCCTTATCAGCTTTTCTTAGAACAGTCTTTTTTATTTGGGAACAAAAAGCGATTGAATTTTCAATTACTAAAATTACCGAATCTTATTTTCTTGGACTGTTTTTTGATGCGCTAACTTTTGGCTATATTTTCTTTATTCCTCTTCTTTATTACTGTTTAGTTCCAAAGAAAGTTTTCAACAGCAAAAAACATCAAATTGCTAACAAAATTTTTTATTTCTTGTTTCTTTTTATAATAATTTTTTCGGCATTTTCTGAAATTACTTTTTGGGAAGAATTTCAAACTAGATTTAACTTTATTGCAGTTGATTACTTGATTTATACAACTGAAGTTATCGGCAATATTATGGAATCTTATCCAATACCTCTTCTAATCTCAGTTATTTTTGCGCTTTCAGTTACAATATTTCTTCTTACTTACAAAAAAGTTACCATAACAAAATCTGATTGTTTTTTTGTTTCTCTCAAAAAATCAACTCCTCTTTTTGCAATTGTAGTTGCTGCTTTTTTTACTGTTAACAACGCACAACTATCAGATATTTCTGAAAATAAATATGTGAATGAAATTACGAAAAACGGTATTTATGAGTTATTCTCGGCATATCGAAATAACGAAATTGATTATGACACTTTCTATGCCACTTTGGAGAAAGACAAGCTTATTAAAATTTTAAGAAAGAATGTTGCAAAACAAGAACCAAACTCAAAATTCTTAAACGATGAAGATATTTCTCGTTTTGTTCCTCAGCCAGTTATGGGTTCTGAAAAAAGATATAACATAATGTTTGTGACTATGGAAAGTTTTAGTGCAGAATTTATGACAGCTTTTGGTAGTAAAGATAATATTACTCCTAACTTGGATTATTTTGCACAAAATGGATTATTTTTTACAAATTTGAAAGCAACTGGTACAAGAACCGTTCGTGGACTCGAGGCTTTATCTTTATCGGTTCCACCAACACCCGGTAATTCAATTGTTAGAAGACCAAATAATGAAAATCTATTCAACATTTCTAGTCCTTTAAGAATTAGAGGTTATGAAGCAAAATTCCTTTATGGAGGTGATGGGTATTTTGACAATATGAATTATTTCTTTGGAAATAATGGTTTTAAAATTGTAGATCGCCCATCTTTCAATAAAGAAGAAATTACTTTTAGCAATGCTTGGGGAGTTGCTGATGAAGATTTATTTGATAAGGCAATAAAAGAAGCTGATGAATCTTATTCAAAAGGTAAGCCATTCTTGAATTTTATTATGACAACTTCAAATCATAGACCATTTACTTATCCGAGTGGAAAAATTGATATTGATCCAAAAACAGGAAGAAATGGTGCTGTAAAATATGCTGATTATGCCGTTGGAAAATTGATTGAAAAAGCAAAAAATAAAGAATGGTTTGATAATACAATTTTTGTATTTGTTGCTGATCATTGTGCTGGTTCTGCTGGAAACACTGATGTTCCAATGTGGCGTTATCAAATTCCTGCAATTTTTTACGCGCCAAAAATTATAAAACCACAAGTTTTCAATAAAAATATCAGCCAAGTTGATATTGCTCCAACTTTAATGGGAATTCTAAATTTGTCTTATAAGTCTAAGTTCTTTGGAACTGACGTTTTGCGCAATAAAGACAAATTTGACCGCCATGCTTTTGTAAGCACCTACTCAGACATTGGTTATTATGAAGATAGTCAACTATATCTTTTAAAACCAAAAAAACAAAAAAAATTCTTTCATGTAATTATGAAAAAATATGGCTGGCAAGGTTCAAAAGAAGAAGTCGTTAATGAATATGAAGAAGAAGAATTAGAAGAAGTTATAAGTTATTATCAAGGCGCAAGTTATTTATTTAAGCATGGCAAATTCAAAGACTTTGACGCAGAATAATAAATTTTGTCTGTTATTATTGGTAAATATTCTTATTTTGATTTCTTCTTTGTTGTGGGTCAACTTTACTGATATTGACATTAAAATTCAGAACTATTTTTTTGATTTTCAAACAAATTCATGGATTGTTGACAGAGACGAACCTTTCGGAAAGTTAATTTTTTATAAATTGCCTAAAGTTTTATTTGGATTGACAATTTTGGGATCTTTAATTTTTGCTATTCTTGGTTTTAAAAAGAAAAATGCTTTTTTATTTTTAAATCGTCATATTCTTTTTCTAAGTTTTCTTGGATTTTGTTTAATTCCTCTAATTGCAGGTAATATTAAAAAATTTACCAACATTTATTGTCCTTGCCAGACCACTGTTTATGACGGTGATAAACCATATGTAAAAATTTTCGATCATTATCCAGCAGAATTTCAGCAAAATAAAGTTGGACAGTGTTTTCCTGCGGGTCATGCGATTACAGGATTTGCCTTATTTATACTATTTTTTGCTTTTAAAAGCAGAAATCAAAAAATTATTGCTTTTTTTTCGGCTTTTTTCCTTGGTTGGATTTTAGGTTTATATCAAATGATGAAAGGAGCCCATTTTTTTGGTGACACTTTAGTTGCAATGTTGATATGCTTCTTACTTGCCGCAATTATTGCTAAAACTTACTCAAAATTTACAAGATATGACTCAGAAAATTACTAAAAAACTTACTTTAGGCGCGCTTCCAGCTTCCAAAAAAGTTTATG
>CAZENB010000010.1:0-26062 GCA_964513555.1 uncultured Rhizobium sp.
GTATAGATTTATGTTTTGGTATAAAACTACAAGAAGAAACTTGAGAAGAATTTTCACAAGCCTTAAGAAAAGCTTCTTTAGGAGAAGACATTTGAGCGAAAGCTTGGTTTGAGAAAACCACAATGATAAGAACAAAATAAATATTTCGTATAAGAATAAATTATATCGAAAATTATTTTTAAAAAGCAGTTCGGATTGGAATTTTTATAATAACAGATTTGCAAGACCCAGGAAAACAAGAAAAGAAAAAGTATCAGTTATTGCAATTAGAAAAACGCCAGAGGAAATTGCTGGATCAAATTTTAAGCGATGAAGTAACAAAGGAATTACAGCACCAGAAAAACCACCAATTATTACTGTTCCAAGGATTGCCGATGCAAAAACAGAGCTTAAATAAAAGTTATTCTGCCAAACATAACAAATAATTGCAGCTATTATTGCTAAAATTAAACCATTAATTGAACAAGTTATAACTTCTTTTAACAAAATTTTAAAAGCACCTATATTACTAACTTCGTTTGTTGCGATTGCTCTAACAAGAACTGTCAAAGCTTGAGTTCCAGCATTTCCGGCTAATGAAGCTACAATTGGTAATAAAACAGCCAAAGCAACAACTCTTTGGATTTCACTAGAAAAGATAGCAATAATAGTAACAGCCATCGAACTAGTCAAAAGACTTGTTAAAAGCCAAGGCGCTCTTGATTTAGCAGTTTCAAATGATGATGAGTATAAATTTGTGTCATGAACACCACCCAGTAATAGTATGTCTTCCTCAGCCTCTTCTTGTAAAATATCAATTACATCACTTGCGTAAATTACTCCAACCAGAATACCTTTCATATCAACTACAGGAGCATAACTTAAGGAATATTTACTAAAAATCTGTGCTGCCTCTTCTTTATCCATGTTAACTGATAAACTTTTTATCTCTTCTTGAGACATAATATCAGACATCAGTATTTGTTTTTTACTCTTTAAAATATCGCCAACCTTTACTTCTGAAGTTGGACGAAAATTATCATCAACAATTACAATATTATTAAAATCATCAGGAAGACCAGAAGAGTTTTGCAAATAATACGTAGCCTGAGCAACACTCCAATCTTTTTTTACCGCGACAAAACTTTGTTGCATTAAACGACCAACCGAATTTTCAGGGTAAGACAATGCTTCTTCAATTTCATCTCTCTTTTCTTTTGGAATATGATGAAGAATTTCACTTATTCCTTCGCTTTCAAGAGTTTCAATAACCTGAACCGCATCGTCAACTTCCAACTGATCAATCGCTTTCGCTGTATTTTTACTACCAAGAAATTCAATTACCTCATTTTTCAGTTCGTCATCAAGGTAAGTCAGAATTTCAGCATCAATTTCCGATGCAACAACTAATAGTAGTTTAAGTCTTTGATCAAAATTTAGAGATGAAAAGAAATCAGCCTGGTCTGCTGGATGAAGTTCTAAAAATAACTTTTTTACCTGACTGTTTAGGTCGTTATCCAAAGAACTTAGAATTCTATTTTTGATACTTTGGTTAATACCAAATTCTGTTTCGTGCTTTTTTTCAGCTACCATTATTCTATTCAAATTAAGTATTGATGCCCAAAGTTGTTAGATAAAGAATTGTCAGGAGCGTTTCGAAATATCTAGTTTTGTGGAGAAATAAAAAAATAAATTGTAATTAAAAAGAAAATTACAGCTACTTATTAAACAAAACCATTCCTTTGTCAGCAACTAAAGTTGCTCTTACTAATTCATCTTCAATATTAATTGAAATGGAGTTATTTTCTTTATTAATTAACAACTCCAAAAAGTTAAAAATATTTCTTGCCAATAATTTACTTGCATCAGCAGCAACCCTGCTTGGAAAATTAGCATAACCAAATATTCTAACGCCATTAATTTCAACCTCTTTCTCAACTTCAGTTAGTTCACAATTTCCACCATTTACTGCAGCAGTATCAATAATAATTGAACCAGGTTTCATCATTTTAACCATTTCTTCAGTAATTAAAGTAGGAGCTTTCTTACCTGGAATTAAAGCAGTTGATATAACAACATCTTGGTTTTTTATAACATCTTTTAAGAGTTGTTCTTGCAATTTTTTAAATTCCTCACTCATTTCTTGAGCATAAACTCCTTGAGCTTTTTCTTCAGATTTTACTTCAATAAACTTAGCTCCTAAGCTTTGAACTTGCTCTTTTGCAGCAGCTCTTACATCAAAAGCAGAAACAATTGCTCCTAGTCTTTTTGCAGTAGCAATTGCCTGTAAACCAGCAACTCCAGCACCAAGAATAAGGAATTTTGCAGCTGATATTGTTCCTGCAGCAGTCATCATCATCGGAACTGCTTTTTGCATTTCATAAACCGAATCAATTACGGCTCTATATCCAGCAAGGTTACTTTGAGAGGATAATACGTCCATGGCTTGGGCTCTGCTTGTTCTTGGCAGCAATTCTAAAGCAAAAGCAGAAATATTAGCCTTAGATAAAAGCTCTATTTTATCTTTTTGAAAATATGGATTTAAAAGAGCTACGAATATAACTCCTTTTTTAACTTTAGAATAATCAAAATCAGTTCTTTGAACAGAAATTATAATATCAATTTCTGAAATAACTTGGTTAATATCATAAACTAAATTAGCACCATATTCTTTCAAAAGCTCATCAGAAATCATCGATTTTTCACCAGCTTTTGACTCAACAAAAACTTCAATACCAAGTTTTTTATATTTAGCGATAGCTTCTAAACTTAAAGCAATTCGGTTTTCATTACTAACATTTTCTTTAAGAACTAGAAGTTTCATATAAATATAATTTAATTCAGAATATATTTAAGCTAAAAACTGGTGCGGTCGAGAAGATTTGAACTTCCACGGGTTTTACCCCACAACGACCTCAACGTTGCGCGTATACCAGTTCCGCCACGACCGCTTGATTATAAATGTTATTTTTTCGTAACTTGCAAGATATACTATTTACTAGTTAACTATCCTACAAGAGGTTTTAAACGATTTAAAGCTACAACAAATACAGAAATATCAGGATTTGGATTCATTTTTAGCTCTAATATAAAGTTATCAAATCTTTCAACTAAGAAAGATACTGATTCGATCCATTTTTCTATAGATTTGTTTTCACAAATATCTTTTTTACCGTGATTAAACTCAACAACTAGTTTAGAGATTTTCATCTGATAAGTATAAATATCTTCTAAAATTGTTTTACTAGATAATCTTTGCCACTGATTTTCAAATGTCATATTTGAAACTCTACTACGCAACCATTTTAATGAAAATCTTGTTCCAACTGCAAAATAAAGTTTAGCTATCACCTCAATATCAAATTTCGATTCAGCAGATATTTCAGCGATATCAAAAGCAGAAGCAAGTGGATCCATAGAAGCAACTTTAGTTGCCAGTTTACGATCAACGTTATTTCCACAATATCTTTCAACTTTTCTTTCAAAAGATTCTTTAGACGCACTAGCCATAACTTTGTTAAGAATTCCTAGAAGCTCATCTGCAATTTTTCTAAAACGTTCTACATTCTTAGAGATAGAACCTTTAGCTTGATGTCTTAGAAGCCACGTGATTGATCTTTCCAATAATTTATTTGAGTTTAGAAACATTTGGTACTGAACTTCAGGAGAAACTTTACCAGTTAAATCTTCTATTTCTTCCCAAACTTCTCTCAATCTGAAAGAATCACAAGCTATTATGAAGCTTTTTACAACATCTGGAACGCTAAAACCACTGTCCTGACAAATTTGGCTTATGAAAGTTATTCCAGCTCTATTAACAACAAGATTAGTTATTTGAGTTGCAATAATCTCTTTTCTTAACTGGTGACCTTTAATTTCTTTTTGGAATTTATCTTGCATAAGTTTTGGGAAATATGCAAATAATTCGCTTTCGAAATATTCATCATTTATAAAATCAGAACCTACAATAGAATTATAAATATCCATTTTAGCATAAGCCAGCATCACACAAAGCTCAGGACGAGTAAATCCAATCTTATTTATTTGTCTTCTTTCAATTTCCTGTTTTGAAGGTAAAAATTCAATTTTACGATTCAGTAAACCAGTTTTCTCAAGTCTAGTTAAAAACTGTGAGCGCTCTTCAGAAGCAGAAACTCCTTTAGAAAAAGCAATAGAAATTGCTTGAGTTTGTAATCTGTTGTCAGAAAGAACTAACTCTGAAACATTTTCCGTCATTTGTTCAAGAGTTTTATTTCTTTCTTCTAAAGTTATTTTTGTACTTAAAACAGCTTCAACAAGAGCAATCTTAATGTTTACTTCATGATCTGAACAATCAACACCAGCAGAGTTATCCATTGCATCGGTATTAATTCTTCCACCATTCATTGCGTACTCTATTCTTCCCTTTTGTGTAAATCCTAAGTTTCCACCTTCACCAACAACTTTACATCTTAATTCGTTTCCATCAATTCGAAGATCATCATTTGCACGATCTCCTACTTCTTCATTAGATTCATCACTAGCTTTTACATAGGTTCCAATACCACCATTCCAAAGCAAATCGACCTTAGCTTTTAAGATTGCTTTTATTAAAGCCTTAGGAGTAAGTTCATCTTCTTCTATATCTAGAAGATTTTTTACTTCTGCTGAAAGTGGAATTACTTTTGAAGTTCTTTCAAATATACCACCACCTTTTGAAATTTTTGATTTATCATAATCCAACCAAGAAGAACCCTGCAAGTTAAACATACGAACTCTTTCTTTATAGCTTTCAGAAGCATCAGGATTTGGATCAAGGAAAATATGCAAGTGATTGAATGCTGCAACAAGTTTTATATGTTCTGAAAGTAACATACCATTACCAAAAACGTCACCAGCTAGATCACCAATACCAACACAAGTAAAGTCTTCACTTTGTGTATCAATTCCCATTTCTCGGAAATGACGCATCACAGACACCCAGCCACCTTTTGCAGTAATTCCCATTTTCTTGTGATCATAACCAACTGATCCACCAGAGGCAAAGGCATCGCCAAGCCAAAAATTATATTCGGCAGAAATAGAGTTTGCTATATCAGAAAAAGTTGCAGTTCCTTTATCAGCAGCAACAACCAAGTAAGGATCAGCTTCGTCATAAGTTACGCAATTAGCATATTCAACTTCACCATTTATAACGTTATCAGTGATATCTAAAATACCACGCAAGAATGTTCTATAGCACTCAACACCTTCTTTATTATATTCAGCTCTTGTCATGCTGTTTATAGGCTTTTTAACAACAAAACCACCTTTTGAACCAACAGGAACAATAACAGCATTTTTAGTCATCTGAGCTTTTACCAAACCAAGAACTTCAGTTCTAAAATCTTCATGACGGTCAGACCAACGCAATCCACCACGAGCAACTTTTCCGCCACGCAAATGTATACCTTCAACTTTTGCTGAATACACAAAAATTTCGGCATGAGGAATTGGTAAAGGAAGATCGGTAATTTGTTTGCAATCAAACTTGAAGGACATATATTCTTTAAATCCTCCTTTTTCATCAGTTTGATAGTAATTTGTACGTAAAGTTGCTTTGATAATATTAAATAATCTTCTTATAATTACATCACTGTTGATATCAGTAACATATCCAAGCTCTTCCTCAATTTTTAGGCAATAAAACTTAATGACTTTTATTCTATCTTCTGGAGTAACATTTATTGCTGTATTAAATTTAACTTCAAATAAATCTACCAAAAGCTTAGTAAGCTCAGAATATTTAGACAATGTTTCTGCAATATTACCTTGGCTATATCTAAAGCCAGCTTGATACAAATATTTTGTATATGCTGATAACATGTAAATCTGTTTCCAAGTTAGTTCAGCAACAGGCACAAGCTTATTTAAAGGAGTTGTGGTTGCTACACCTTTCCAAATCAAAGTTACTAGCTTTTCAAAATTGTTTTTACTTCTAGCAGAAAACTTATTTTCATTTTTACAGAAATTTATTTGAAAATAATGAATATAAACTTTTGATGCATTATTTTTATTTCCTGGCATTTCAGCTGGACTTACACAATAAGTATATTCTTGTATCATATTAAACCCAAAACTTTCTAAAACAGGCATCATATCAGAAAGTTGTAACTCTTTATCTGGATTGTAAATTTTTAATTCACTTAAGTTATCCATCAAAAAGTTTTCAGATTTATGAAGATAAAATAAAGTTTCTTTCGTTTCTAAGCATTCTTCAATTAAAGATATGTCTATTGCTCCTCTTTTAGCATTGAATCTGTTAACATAGCTTACTGAGAATGAATCTTTATATTTGTTATATAAGTATTCTGTATCCAAGTAATCATATCTTACCTTGATTGCTTCTTTCAAATCATCTTTCCAAATTCTAACCATCTTTGTAATTTCTTTCTCGATGGCATCTTCTTTTACTTTAGGAACTCCATTTTCAGTTCTAATAATTACATGAAATCTGATTAACTTTGATTCAGTAATTTGAACGAAAGAATCAGTAACAACACCTTCATAGACTTCAGCAAGATAAGATTTTATTTTCTCTCTTAAATCAGAATTACTACGATCTCTTGGAGTAAAAATTAGACAGCTAACAAAACGATTATATTTATCTTTTCTAGCAAAAAATCTTACTTGGGATCTTCCACAAATAGCAACTATTCCAGTTGAAATACGAAGCAGATCTTTTTCATCAATTTGGAATAACTCATCACGTGGATAAGATTCTAAAGTTGAAACCAAATCTTTGTAGTTATGGCTTCCTTTTATAAAGCCAGAATTAGCTATAACATCAGCAATTTTTCCTTTAACTAGAGGTATTGAGTTTGGACTTTGATTGTAAGCAGAAGAGGTAAATAAACCAATAAATCTAAATTCTCCCACTACTTTTCCATCTTCAGAAATTTTTTGGACTCTTATTCTTTCAGCATTTGTATATCTATGAATGACTGACTTATAGCGTGATTTGATAACTTCAATTACAAATGGGTTTTTGACAGAATCTCCAACTTCTTCAACAGAAGAATTAGCAACAGTTGGCTTAAATTCTTCATATTTAGATTTAAAAACACCCAAAGCTGAATCTTTTACCTCGTGAAGCTGATACTCACCATTTTTATTTTCTTTAATATCAAATTCTATAGCACCCAAGAAAATAAAATTACCGTCAGTAATCCAAGAGATGAAGTCTTTAATCTCATTAACTTCACTTGCTTTTTTCTTAAGATTTTTTGCTTTTGCAATTTGCTTCGCACCTTCTCTAGCAAAATCAATCATTCCTTGCCAATCACCAACTGCCAAATTAACAGTTTCAACAATTTTTGAAATTTCTTGTTCTAACTTTTTAATATTTTCTCTTGGGTAACCGCTTTCTAAGTGAATTTGAATTACAGACTCTTGGTTTGCAGAGTCTTTTTCAGAAATTTCTTTTAATTTTCCACTTTTATCTCTGATGGTATGAAAAATTGGGTGAACAATATTTTTGATAGCTATTTCCGATTTATCTAAATGTGCAACTATAGAATCAACCAAGAATGGTCTATCGTCATTTACCACGTTTACAAAAACGTTACTGGTTTCATATTCACTTTCTTCATCTTGTAAATCTGCAAGATCAATGACTTCGACTTTGAAGTCTTTGTTTTTCTTCTCATTAAAGAATTTAAAACTTACCAATGCAGCTTCATACAGTTCTTCAGTTGTATAACTATCAAAATCTACAACTTGGTTTTGTAAGTAGAATATTTTTACAAACTCATGAAATTGCTCTAATAAAAAATCTTCGCTATGATCCTTTTTAGAAGAAAATTCAATTACTTGATCTATTAATTCCTGCATATCTTTTCAATGTTTAGATTATATAAATTTGTTGAATTATTACTTATTTTTTACCAAAACTACAACCATTTGCATTCCTTCTAATTTAGCATTTATCTCTGGTTTGGCAAAAGCTTCGGTATCTTTTAAAAGATTTGCCATCATATCTTTTGCTATTTCAAGGTGAGTGATTTCTCTTCCTTTCATTTTGATACTTACTTTTACTTTATTACCTTTTTCAATAAACTTTTGAATATGTTTTACCTTTGTATCATAGTCACCTTTGCCTATGTTAAATGACATTTTAATCTCTTTTACTTCAACAACTTTTTGCTTCTTTTTTGCATCAGATGCTTTTTTTTGCAACTCATATCTCATCTTTCCAAAATTTGCAATTTTGCAGACTGGAGGATTAACGTTTGGAGAGACTTCTACCAAATCTAAACCAACATCTTGAGCCATTTTTAGAGCTTGAGAAGTAGATGTAACGCCAACCATTTTTCCATCTTGATCAATTAATCTTATCTCCGAAGTTTTGATTTGCTCATTTATACGGAATAATTTGTCAAAATTAGTTGTGGCAACTGTCTGATTTTTTACTGGTTTCACAAGAATATATTAATTGTTAAAAAAAAACACAAAAGTAAGAAAAAGCCACGCAATTAGTAAACGCAACGCGATTTTTTTAAGCTTTGTAAGTCAAGTACAGATCTAAATTATAATCACACTTCTAAATATCAATACCCTACAGCAAAGATTGCCTAATAAAAATTTTTATAATGCTTTGGCAACAAAAATTTACTAACTAAAAAGAAATCAAATCTAATTGAACATTTTCTTAGTTGGTGGTTTTTACTTAAAAAAATTTCAGTAGCTTTTTTAATACGTTTTACTTGTTTTATTCTTAGAACATCTTCTGTCAATAAATGATTTTTTCTTGCCTTAACTTCTGCGATAACGATCAGATTGCCTTTTTTTGCTATAATATCAATTTCACCCAAATAAGTTTTGTAGCGCCAAAATAAAATTTTGTAACCTTTTATTATTAGTAATAATATTGAGATTTTTTCAGCAAGGATACCGAATTGATAAGTGTTTTTTTTCATTTTTATTTTTTATGTGGTGTTAAAAATTTATTCTAATTTTTATCTGAAACAATTTTCAAAGCTAGTTGGTAAATATCTTTTTTATTAAATTCATAGATATCTGATAAATTTTGAGACAACTCTTTTATCGAAAAACCTTTTTTGAAATAATTTTTAATTTCTTCTTCTAACTGCTCTTGAGTTAAGATTTTTTCTTCTTTAGATGCTTTTTCAATAATCAAAACAAATTCACCTTTTACTTTTTGGGGATTATTTTTGAAAAATTCTATAATATCAGCCGCTTTCCCAGAAATGATTTCTTCATGCATCTTTGTTAACTCTTTAGCGACAGCAACTTTTCTTTCAGGAAAAATCTCTGAAATATCATTTAGTGATGCCAAAACTCTATTTGGAGAATCAAAAAAAACTGACGTATAATTTTTAGATAAAGATTTTAATAGATTTGATCTTTGTATTTTTGTTGCCGGTAAAAATCCAAGAAACAAAAAATTATCACAAGCAGTTCCACTTGCGCACAATGCTGAAATTACTGAAGAAGCACCTGGAATTGGAACAATTTTTTGGTTATATTGACGAATATATCCAATAAGTTTATGGCCCGGATCAGAAATCAAAGGAGTTCCAGCATCACTAACTAAAGAAATTATATTTCCTTGAATTAGAAAATTTAAAATTTTTTCTCTAGTTTTCTGATCAGCATAATCATTATAAACTATTAATTTTTTATCTTTTATTTTGTAATGACTTAGAAGCCTTGATGTAACTCTACTGTCTTCACAAACAATAAAATCTGATTTTTGCAAAATATTAATAGCTCTCAACGTTATATCAGCAAGATTACCAATTGGAGTTGCAACAACGTAAAGAGCATTTTCAATTTTCTGTTCAGAAAAAAGTGAGTTTATTAGGGAAAAATCTTGCATATTTTTTGACTTTTAAATTAGACTTACTTTCAAGATTTTCTAAAATTAACAATTCATCTACAAATGAAAACTATTTTTAAAGTTCTTTCAGTAATTTCAGTACTTTCTATTTTTGGTTGCAACACCTTACAACAAAATGAGCAACCCTCAAATGGTAAACTTGTTATAGAAAGTACAGTGGAAAAAACAATCACTCCACCTCAAAACTTTTCACAATCAATTGAAACACGTGATTTAGAAACAGTTAAGTCTAACAAAAAGAAAATTAAAGTTGCTTTATTTTTACCTCTATCTGGAAAAAATAAGGATCTTGGAACTCATTTGTTTAATGCTGCTACAATGTCGCTCTTTGATAATGATCCAAACAATAACATAGAATTAGTCCCTGTTGACAGCAAAAATATTGAACAAGACATAACAAAATCTTTTGAAGACAATATAGTTAAAAAAGGGATAAAAATTGTGATTGGACCAGTTTTTACACAATCAATAGAAGCTATAAAAACTTTGGTTAAAAATAACCAAATTACTGTTATTTCTTTTTCTAATAATCAAAAATTATCTAACTATGTAACTTCAAATAGCGGAATTTTTCTTGCTGGAACTTTAATAGAAAATCAAATTGAGAAAATTGTAAGCTACAGTATTTCACAAGGCAAAATAAGCTTTGCTATTGTTGCTCCAAATAATCAATATGGCCTTACGTCAAGTAATGTTTTAAAGAAAATAGTAAAAGATCGCGATGGAGTTTTTGTTGCTTCAGAGCTTTATCAAAATAACAATAAAGATATTGAAAGAGCAGCCCAAAAAATTGCCACTTCTTCGACAATTTTATCTGATAACAAAAATAAGAAATCATCTTTAGAATCAAATCAAGTTTATCCACAAGTTATTATGGTTCCTGATTCTGGAGCAAATTTATCAAAAATAATTTCTGTAATCAAAAAATCAAATACTGAAGAAAGAGACTTTCAAATTATTGGTACAAGCCAATGGGATGATGTTTCAACTTTAAATAATTCCGATTTACAAGGAGCTTGGTTTTCTGCTCCTGAAGCTAGTAGATATAGTAATTTTGAAAAATCATATTATCAGATTTTTGGTAAAAACCCTCCAAGAATTTCTTCAATTGCTTATGACTTAATTGCAGCAACTTCTGAAGTTATAAATAAAAACGGCAATAAAGAACCAACTTTGAAAGAGTTCATAAATTATACAAATTCGAAAAATGGATTTGAAGGAATTGATGGTTTGTTCAGATTCTTGCCTAACGGATTGGTTCAAAGAAACTTAGCGGTTTTAAAAGTTGGAGAAAACAAATTTGAAACAATAGAAAAACCAGCTGAAAAGTTCTTGAAATATTAAAAAAATATGGAGTTTGGTTTATTCTATAAAGGCCAAGTTGCTCTTGGTTTAAAGTTTAGATCGTCAACCAACCCAAGATTAAGTTTTTCATATCCTGTCCAAGCAATCATCGCAGCATTGTCCGTACATAACTTAATTGGTGGAGCTACTACTTCTATTTTATAAGATTCTGCCCAATTTTGAATTTTAGAAAAAATATAACGGTTTGCAGCAACTCCTCCGGCTATTACCAAGCTTTTTGGTTTTATTTGAGAATCTTTTAAAGCAATATTTAAAACATTCTCTAAACGATTTATAATTATATCAGTTGCAACTTTCTGGAAGGAAGCCGCAATATCACACTTAATATTATATGGTATTTTATCTGATGAAGTGAAGTGACAAAATTCATCATTAATTATTTTTTCTATTTGTCTTCTAACAGCAGTTTTTAAACCAGAAAAAGAAAAATTAAAAAGATGGTCTTTACCACTAAAATTATCAATTAGCGGTTTCGAAAATTTAAAATGGTTCTCATCTCCTAGTTTCGCAATTTTTTCAATCTCTGGACCACCTGGATAAGGAAGTCCAAGCATTTGAGCTACTTTATCAAAAGCTTCTCCCAAAGCATCATCTATTGTTTCCCCAATCTTCTCATAAAAACCTATATCTTTTGCCAAAAGAATTTGACAATGACCACCTGAAACTAAAAGCAAAAGATAGGGAAATTTAACTTGACTAGTCAAACGAACTGTAAGAGCGTGAGCTTCAAGATGGTTAACTGCAATGAAAGGTTTCTTGTAAACTGAAGCTAAAGTTTTTGCAGCCATCATTCCAACAATTACACCACCAATTAATCCAGGACCGCAAGTTGCTGCAAAAGCATCAATTTCACTGAGTTGTAATTTTGCTTCTTTTAAAGCTTGTAAAATTAAGGTATCCAGAACTTCTACATGAGCACGAGCAGCAACTTCTGGTACAACACCACCATATTTTTTGTGTATGTCAACTTGTGAATTTAAAGCATGAGACAATATATTCTTTTCACTATCAACAATTGCTACTGCCGTTTCATCACAAGAAGTTTCAATTCCAAGAACTTTAACCATATAGATAATTCTAGTTTTGATGATAAACTTCTAAATTACCAAACCTTGTAAACTCAGCATCAAAAAACAAATGAACGTTTCCGATTGGTCCGTTTCTTTGCTTAGCAATGATAACTTCAGCAACATGACGCAGCTCATTCATTTTTTGATTCCAAGCTTGATATTTTTCGTCGTTCTCAGCTGGTTTTTTTCTTTCATGGTAATAACTTTCTCTATAAATAAAGGCAACAACATCAGCATCTTGCTCAATTGAACCTGATTCACGCAAATCAGAAAGTTGAGGTCTTTTATCTTCTCTTTGCTCAACAGCACGCGATAATTGTGATAAAGCTAAAACTGGAATATTAAATTCTTTAGCTATCGCT
The DNA here is from genome assembly GCA_964513555.1 of uncultured Rhizobium sp. GTDB lineage: Bacteria > Pseudomonadota > Alphaproteobacteria > Rickettsiales > UBA1997 > UBA2645. The sequence goes on from CAZENB010000010.1 coordinate 12,657, forward strand.
TTTAAACCTTGAGTAATTTCTGAAATTTCTTGCACTCTACCATCACTTGATCTAGTTGAACTTCCACGAATTAACTGTAAATAGTCAATTACCAAACAAGATAAGTTGTTTTTTCTAACTAATCTTCTTGTTCTTGTTCTAATTGCTGAGATTGAAAGGGCTGGAGTGTCATCAATAAAAAATGGTAATTTTGAAATTTCAGCACTTCTTGTAGCAATTGCTTCCCACTCCATATCGCTTAAATTACCATTTCTGAACTTTCCCGCATTAATACTTGTTTCCATTGATAGAATTCTTGCTGACAGTTGATCAGCAGACATTTCTAGTGAGAAAAAGCCAACAGATTTTTTATCAGAAGAATTTTCAACATCTTTATTTAAAAACTTACAAGCATTTACTGCAACGTTAATCGCTAAACTGGTTTTACCCATTGATGGACGAGCAGCAAGAATTATTAAATCCGATGGCTGCATTCCACTCAAAATTTTATCTAAATCAACAAGACCTGTTGATATACCACTAATATTGCTGTCTCTTTGTTTTGCTAAAGTTGTTTTTTCAAGAGTTTCTTTAATTGAGTAAGAAATATTACGAAAATCACTTTTTCCATTACCATTTTCAGATAACTTAAAAAGATTTGATTCTGCCAACTCAATTTGCTCAACAGCGCTTGTTTTATCTTCGTTCTTATATGCTTTTACAACAATTTCTTCGCCAATCATTACTAAGTTTCTTTTTAGCGATAGGTCATAAATTAATCTACCATAATCAGCAATATCAATAATTGCCGAAGCCGAAGACAAAAGAGTTGACAAATAAAGAGCGCCACCAATTGCTTTTATTGTTGTATCAGACTCGAAAAATTGTTTCAAAGTCACTTGATTAGCAACAATATTAACTTTTTCAATATTATGAATTATTTGTGCATAAATTTTTTGATGAGCTGGTTCATAAAAGTGCTCTTCACGTAGAAATTCTGAAACACGATTAAGATATTCATTATTAAGAATTATAGTTCCTAGAACTGCCTGCTCTGCTTCGATATTAAATAATTCTTTACGCATTAAATCTATTTTATTTTCTTCTAACATTTTAGTTACATCTAAATTTAATTAATTTGATTTTCCAAGAACTAATAAAGTTATTAAAAAATGAAGCAAAAACATTGTTTGAAAATAAATAAAACTGATTTTTTCTTTTTTAAAAAAGATATTTTTAGCTTTATTCCACAGTAACTGATTTTGCCAAATTTCTTGGTTGATCTACATCATTACCTTTAAACAATGCAACAAAGTAAGCCAAAATTTGAGTTGAGATTACTGGTAACAAGGCCTCCTGAATCATTCCACTCAAAGAAGGAATTTCTATCACTTCTTTAGAAAGCTTTCTAATATGACTTATTCCCTCTTGATCACTAATTAAAATAATTTTACCACCTCGAGCGTTCACTTCTTGAGTATTTGAAGCTGTTTTTTCAAATAAAGAATTGGTTGGAGCAATTACAATTACTGGCATTTTTCTATCAATCAAAGCAATCGTTCCGTGCTTTAATTCTCCAGCAGCGATTCCTTGCGCATTAATGTAAGATAGTTCACGAAACTTTAAAGCTGCTTCAAAAGAAGTTATTTGAGAAATACCACGACCTATATATAAAACATGTTTGGCCTTAGTTAAAGATTTTGCAACTTTTTTGATATTTTTAATATTCTTCTCAGTGAAAAAATGATTCATTTTCACGCCAGAATCAATTAGGTCAAAAATTAACTTTTGTTTTTGCTCTTTACTTACATTATTGTGAGCAACTCCAAGCTCAATTGCAAAGAGTGATAAAGCTGCAATTTGTGCAGTATATGCTTTTGTTGATGCAACACCAATTTCAGGACCTGCAATTGTTCTAATTACAGCATCTGATAATTGAGCCATACTGCTATGAGCTACATTAACAATTGATAAAACTTTTTGTCCTTTACTTTTTGCATATTTTAAAGCAGCAATAGTATCAGCAGTTTCTCCAGATTGCGAAATAAAAACCATCAAATTGTCTTCTCTAAAAGGATGAGAACGATAACGAAACTCTGAAGCAATATCAACTTCTACTTCTACTTTAGCAATTTCTTCAATCAAATATTTAGCACAAGATGCTGCATAATAAGAAGTTCCACAAGCAACCATGGTTATTTTTTTTATATCTTTCAAAGAAAATGGAAAGTTTGGTAGATGAATTGAATTATCACTTAAATTAACATAAGCTTGAACAGTTTCTTCCAATACTCTTGGCTGCTCAAATATTTCTTTTAACATAAAATGATCAAAACCATCTTTAGAGACTTGATTTTTAGTTGCCTCCATAGTTTTTACTTTCTTTTTCAGAATATTGCCTTTCTCATCAAAAACTTCGTAAGAATTTTGTGATATTATTCCAAATTCACCATCTTCAAGGGTAATAATTTTATCAGTATTAGCACTTAGTGCGTAATAATCAGAAGCAACATAATTTTCTCTTTTTCCTACACCCAAAATTAAAGGCGAGCCTCTTTTAGCAAATGCAATCAAATCTTTTTTATCTTTAAAGATAATTGCCAAAGCAAAAGTACCCTGAATTTCTTGCATCGCTAAAATTAAAGATTTTTTTATATCAGAAGTTTTCTCGTAATAGTACTCAATTAGATGAGGAACAACTTCTGTATCAGTTTCACTTAAAAATTTAACACCATTTCTTTGTAACTTTTCTTTTAGTTCTTGGTGATTTTCAATAATTCCATTATGCACAACACAAACTTTGCTTGAAGCATGAGGATGAGAATTTTCTTTGCTTGGTTGTCCATGAGTTGCCCAACGAGTATGACCAATTCCAACATTAGAATCAATTGTGCTTGCCTCTAAAGCATTTTCTAGTACAGCAATTTTACCTTCTTCTTTCACAGTCTCAAATGAGTTTTCTTTTAAAACTGCAATTCCCGCAGAATCGTAGCCTCGGTACTCAAGCTTTTTTAGGCCATCCAAAATTTTCACCACAACATTTTGATTGCTAATTACTCCAACTATTCCACACATTTTTGTTAAAAAATTTGGTTAAAAATAACTTAAAAAACCATGCTACCACTGATTATAAAAAAAAGTAAACTGTAATTTTTTGAAATATGACAAAGACTTTAATATAAAAAGTTTAGTTATCTTTTATTATCAAGAAGCTAAAGAAATATGACTAAAAAAGTTTTGTAAAACTGGTTACAACACAAATTATTAAAATTAATGGAGCAAATTTGTTGCTAGAAAAAAAAATTATAGTTAAAAATTAATCCAAGAAATTTAAAAAAACTTTATCAAATATAAACAAATCTAATCAACTAAAATGCATTTTTTCAGGTCAAAGTTTCGGATCGTATTTGCAGTTTTGGTTGTGTTTTTTTTGCAAAGTTTTTCAGCACTTGCTGATCAATCAAAAAATTTGGTTAAAAAAATTGAATTTTCTCAAAGCGGAAATTTAGAAATTCTTCTTTCAAAAAAGATTAACGATAACTCTGAATTTAAAATTTTCACTCTCAAAAATCCAGATCGTATTGTAATTGATCTCTTCAACTCTGATTTTGAAAATAAAAGTTACAAACCAAACTTTCCATCTTTTATCTCTGAAATGAGAACTTCATTAAACAAAAAAGGAATTTTAAGAATAGTTTTTGACTCCAAAAAAACTTTATCTTTAGAAAGCTCAAAAACTTCTTTCAACCAAAATAATCAAACTTCCATTTCCACTAAAATTAACGGCTTAACAGAAAATGATTTAAAAGTTACTTCAGCAAATAAATCAAATAAAGAATTCCCAAAAGTTAATTCTTACAAAATTAAACCAAGTAAAAAAGTTATTGTTATTGATGCTGGACATGGAGGAAAAGATCCCGGAGCAATTGGTCTTTATGCAAGAACAAAAGAGAAAAATATAACTTTGTCTTACGCAAAAGAACTTAAGAAACAATTAGACAATACTGGAAAATATAAGGTCTATCTCACACGAGAAAACGATTATTTTATTCCTCTAAAAAAAAGAGTGGAAAAATCTCGTAAACTAAAAGCAAATTTATTTATTTCTCTTCATACTAACTCAATTGATGATTCTGTAATATCTGGATTTTCAATTTACACTTTATCAGAAACATCTTCAGATAAACAAGCCCAACTTTTGGCCCAAAAAGAAAATCGTGCTGATATAATAGCTGGAATTGATTTTGAGGGAGCTAGTAAAGATATAATGAAAACTCTAATTGACTTATCCCAAAGGGACAGTATGAATAACTCCTCGCGATTTTCAAATATCGTAATCAGTTCAGTTAGAAATTCGGGAATAAAAGTTTTACAAAACACTCATCGTTTTGCTGGATTTGCAGTTTTAACTGCCCCAGATGTTGCATCGGTTCTAATTGAGCTGGGCTATCTTTCTAATAAAAATGAAGAAGGACAACTCAATAGCTTACTATATAAAAGAAAAATTGCTACCAGCTTAACAGAAGCAATTGATAAATATTTTTCTCAAATAAAAAACTAACATGAAAAAACTTGCCAAATCTGCCGTTATATTTTCAATGCTTGCAATGTTCTTTGGTAGTATTGCTATTCTTGTTTTAATCAAGAAAAATAGCGAAAATCTTCCTGATTACGAGCAACTAAAATCTTATACACCTCTTATTACTACAAGACTTTACGCTTCTGATGGATCTTTGATTAATGAATTTTCTAAAGAAAAAAGAGTGTTTGTTCCAATCACAAATATTCCTAAGAACCTTATAAATGCCTTTTTAGCTGCAGAAGACGCTAATTTTTACAAACATTCAGGAATTGACCCTTTTGCAATTTTTAGAACTTCAATTAACAATGCTTTCTCACTTGTAAAAGGTGATCACATGGGTGGAGCATCAACAATTACTCAACAAGTTGTAAAAAACTTTTTGTTATCAAACGAAAGAACTATTCAAAGAAAAATAAAAGAAGCTATTTTAGCTTTTAGAATGACAAAATCTTTTACCAAAGATCAAATTCTAGAACTTTATTTAAACCAAATTTACTTAGGATCTGGAGCCTATGGAGTTGCAGTTGCTGCAGAAACTTATTTTGACAAATCAATCGATGAATTAACAATCGAGGAGGATGCTCTTCTTGCAACTTTACCAAAAGCTCCTTCGAAGCTTGATCCAAGAAAAAATATGGAAAAAGCAAAAGCACGTAGAGATTGGGTTATTGAAAGAATGCACGAAGAAGGATTTATAACTTCTCAAGAGGCTGAAGAAGCAATTGCAAAACCTATTATTTTAAAAGAACAAAATTACACAGGTTATAACAAAGCAGAATTCTTTTCAGACAGCGTAAAAAAAGAACTAACAGAACTTTATGGATCTGATGATGTTTTTGAGAATGGAATTGTTGTTAGAACAACTCTTGATACAAATTTACAAAAAGTTGCAGAAGCTGCACTAGACAAAGGAATTGAAGAATATGACCAAAAACATGGTTATCGTGGCTCTTTAGGTAAACTAGAACAGAGAGACGACTGGCAATCAGAATTACAAAAATTCGATGTAAAAAAACTATATAAAGATTCTTGGAAAAAGGCAGTTGTTCTTTCTATTACAAAAGACTCAGCTGCAATTGGAATTGAAAATGGCGATCTTGGTTCAATTGAACTAAGTTCAGTTAAATGGGCCAGAAAATACATTAGTATTAATGCTCTTGGTCCGGTAGTAAAAAAAATAGAAGATGTCTTCAAAGTTGGAGATATAATTTTAGTTGAAAAAACTGAAAAAGCAGGCAACTACATTTTGCGTCAAATTCCAGAAGTAAATGGAGCATTTTTAGCAATTGATCCTCATACTGGAAGAGTTTTAGCAATGATGGGAGGTTATGTCGATGCACCTAATCAATTTAATCGTGCAACTCAAGCAATGCGACAACCAGGTTCAACAATGAAAACTTTTGGTTATATAGCAGCTCTTGAAAATGGAATGACACCAGCTTCAGTAATTATGGATGAAGAAATCACGCTCAACCAAGGTTCTGACTTACCTCCTTATAAACCCACAAACTACTCTGGTCAATATTATGGACCAACTACTTTAAGAACAGGTCTTGAAACTTCAAGAAACGTTACAACTGTAAAAATGGCAGATCAAATTGGGCTAGATAAAGTTGTTGATGTTGTAAAAAGGTTTGGAGTTAATGATAATCCTCAAAAAATTTATTCTCTTGTCTTGGGATCAACGGAAAGTAGTTTATTAAGAATTGTTTCTGCTTATGCAATGATAGTAAATGGGGGTTACAAAATAACTCCATCAATGATCGAGAAAATTCAAGATCGCAATGGCAGCACAATATATCGTCGTGATAAAAGAAATTGTGATAATTGTGTAATAAAAGATAGTGAACCTTACTTACCAGTTCTTGATGAAGCAAAAGAAAGAATTACTGATTCTGCCACCGCTTATCAAATAACATCAATGTTACAAGGTGTTATTGAAAGAGGAACTGCAGGAAGAGCAAAATCAATTGGCAAAATAGTTGCTGGAAAAACAGGTACAACTAATAGCTCTTACGACTCTTGGTTTGTCGGCTTTTCGCCTGATCTAGTAGCTGGAGTTTATGTCGGATTTGATATGCCAAAAAGCTTAGGTTCAGATGAAACAGGTGCTTCTGTGGCATTGCCAATATTCATTGATTTCATGAAACAAGCTTTAAAAGACTCTCCTTCAACACCTTTTAGAGTTCCAAATACTGTTAAATTTGTAAAAATTGATCGTTCAACAGGAAAGTTTCCTAATGCTTCTACTTCAAAAGACAGAGTATTCTTAGAAGCATTCAAACTAAATGATTCAATGGATTTAGAAGCAAATGAAACTGACGAAGAAGAAACTTCAGAAAAAACAGATTCTGGCTCTGACCCTGTAGGAATTTATTAAATTGGAATTTACTAACACTTATCTAATTTGTAATGTCAAATTTTATAGCGCTATCTTTAGCCTTATCAGTAACAATATCTCTAATAAAGACTTTTCAATGTAAAAGTTTTTATGAAAAAGTTGCTTCCATATACTTTTTTTCTACATATCTTATAACCCTTATTATAGTTAAGTCATCCTCTGATATAAAATCATCTTTTGACATGATTACTACTTTATTGTTACTACAAGTTGCAGTCATATTGTTCTTAATATCTAACTATAGAAAGAAATCATGATAATTTTTTATTGGGTTTTGGTTATATCTTCTTCTTTACTTTCATTGTTTGCAGCTATTGCTTTCTTTAGAACAAAAGAAGTTTTTACGATGATAAATGTAATTATGATAAGTAATTGCTATATTGTACCACTAGTCTTGATTGCGGCAAATATGGAGAATTTTTCTTGGCAATCTTTTATGAAAATATTTTTTTTAGTACTGATTAACTTGATTATAACAAATCTTTTGTGCAACTTAATTTTAAAAAAATCTTCTGAGTAATTTTTTATAAAAAAGACAATAGTTATCATTATAAAATTTTACTTCTTTTAAAAACCTCACCAAATCAATCACTGCTTTTTCAATATCTTCATCAACTGGAAAAAACTTAGTATAAATTAATTTTTCAAACTTGGTTTTTACTTCTTCTTTTATATCTTGTGTAATTAAAGGTAAATAAATGTTTAAGCTTCTAATATCTAAATCTCTTGCATTTGAAATTAAAACTGTGGGGAATAATTAAAGAAATAGGTGGTTTTTTGTCTATTTTTCTTAATTGTCCAATCGTTTTTAAGATTTTTCCATTTTTTCCAAATAGAAATTGCTATTTTTTGATTCAAAAACATGAATAAAAACTTGGGTAATTATCCCTTGAAGGATTAGTTTTATCACTTCTGTCAGAAAGGAGGATAAAAAAAGAGGCAAACAACCTTGCAAATGTACCAGATTTATTAAAAAAAACTATCTAAAAGCACACTATCATTGGCTTTTTGGTAAAAATAAATATTATGCTCCCCATTTTTCAAAAAAACCTTAAAGAGTATTTTTATGCTGCAACTATAGTCTTATTTTAATATTAAGAGCGCTTTTGTGATATCCGTAAGAGAAGTAAATTATTAAACCAACTATAGACCATAATAAAAACCAAATACCATTTTGCAAAAGAAGATTATAAGCTAAATAAGAGCAGCTCATAACAGACAATGGAACTGCAAAATAAACAGCAGGACATCTAAACCCACGCTCAATTTCCGGTCTTTTGAACCTCAGAATTAAAACTCCCAATGAAACTACTATAAAAGCAAACAAAGTTCCAATACTTGTAATATGACTTAATGCTTCAAGGGGTAAAAAACCTGAGGTCATACAGACAAATAATACAACCATAACAACGCTAAAATAAGGAGTCTCAAATCTTTTATGTAATTTACTAAAAGATTTAGAAATTAAACCATCACGTGACATAACAAAAAATATACGCGACTGACCATATAAAAGAATTAATAAAACCGAAGTAATACCTGCAACGGCTCCGACCGCAACTAAAATAGATCCCATATTGTTGCCATTCATTCTTAATGCTTTTGCAAGAGGTTCTGAATTATCAAGTGTTGTATAATCAACTATACCTGTGAGAACCAGTGAAACTAAAACATAAAGCAACGTGCAAATAAGTAGTGAAGCAATAATTCCTATTGGCAAATCTCTTTGCGGATTTTTACATTCTTCAGCAGCAGTAGCAACAGCATCAAAACCAATATAAGCGTAAAATACTGTTGCCGCACCCAGTAAAACACCATTGATTCCAAATGGCATAAAATTTTCCCAATTAGAAGTCTTTATCATTGGAGTGGCAATTGCTAGAAACAAGAAAATAACTCCTAACTTTACAACAACTAAAACTCTATTCAACCAAACGCTCTCTTTAGTACCGCGAAAAAGCAAAATTCCAATAAAAGAGGTAATTATGATTGCTGGCAAATTTACTATTCCACCATCAAAAGGAACTTTAGTTAAATAATCAGGCAAAATAACTCCTCCTGATTTAAGGATTCCAACAACATAACCTGACCATCCAGCCGCAACTGTTGAAGCCCCTACTCCATATTCTAAAACTAAACCCCAACCAACTAACCATGCTATAAACTCACCCAAAACAGCGTAAGAATAAGTATATGCACTACCAGAAACTGGAACCATTGAAGCTAGCTCTGCATAACAAAGAGCAGCAAAAATACAAGCAAAAGCTGCTAAAAGGTAAGAAACTGAAATTGCAGGACCAGCATATTTAGCAGCAGCAATTCCAGTAATAACAAAAATACCAGTTCCAATTGTACATCCAATACCAATCATTATTAGGTCAAAAGCACCAAGAGTTTTTTTTAAAGAATGCTTCTCAGAATTATCAATAAGCTCTTTAATAGTTTTTTTACGGAATAGATTCATAACTATAATTATATTTAGTTTGTTTATTCAGCTTTATTCAGAGGACTTCTTTTGTAGGAATAAGAAAAATAAACCACCAAACCAATTGCAAACCATACAACAAAAGCTAATCCGGTTTTTTGAAGTAAGTTATACATCAAATAAATACAGCTAATTACTGAAATTGGAGCAACTACAAAAACTGCAGGACATTTGAAAGGTCTTTTTAATTCTGGTTTTTTAACACGCAATACCATAACGCCGACTGAAACAACAGTAAAAGCAAATAATATTCCCAAGCTACTCATTTGTCCCATAGTATGAATTGGAGTAAATCCAGCAATTAAAGCAACCGCAACCATAACAAAAAAGCAGCCTAAATAAGGAGTTTCATATTTTTTGTGTAATTTACCAAAAAACTGCGGAATTAAACCATCTCGTGCCATTACAAAAAAAACCCTAGTTTGTCCATACATTAAAACCAATAAAACAGCAACCATACCAACAATTGCACCAATTGCTACCAAAGATGAACCTATATTACTGCCATTAACCCTTAAAGCATATGCCATAGGTTCAGCGTTATCTAATTGAGCGTAGGGAACTATTCCTGTCAGCGCAAGAGCAACTAAAACATAAAGCAAACCACAAATCAATAATCCTCCAATAATTCCTATTGGCAAATCACGATTTGGGTTTTTACACTCCTCAGCAGTTGTTGCAACAGAATCAAAACCAAGATAAGCAAAGAAAATTGATGCCGCACCAATACCAACTCCATGCCAACCGAAAGGCATAAAATCAGTATAATTTTCCATTTTAATATGAGGAACAGCAACAATCAGAAATAAAAAAACCACTCCTAACTTTATTGCTACTAAAATACGATTTACAATTAAACTTTCTTTTGTTCCACGCAAAAGTAAAACTCCGATAAACAAAGCAATCATAACGGCAGGAAGATTGACTAGTCCGCCTTCAGAAGGTGACTTGGACAAGTATTCTGGAAAATTAACACCACCAGCTTTTAAAATTCCTACAAAATATCCTGACCATCCAGCAGATACTGTTGAAGCTGCAACAGTATATTCAAGAACTAAACCCCAAGCTACAAGCCATGCTATGAATTCGCCCAAAGTAACATAAGAGTATGTATAAGCACTTCCTGCAACCGGTACTACAGAAGCAAGTTCTGTGTAAGCAAGACCAGCAAATATACAAACTAAACCAGCTAACGCATAAGAAATTGCAACTGCAGGACCAGCATACTTAGCAGCAGCAATTCCCGTTAAAACAAAAATTCCAGTTCCAATTGTACAACCAATTCCAAGCAAAACTAAATCTAAAGCTCCCAAAGTTTTCTTTAGAGACTTATTTTTTGCTCCCTCAATTACACTTTCTATAGATTTAGTTCTAAAAATAGATTTCATTATATAATTCCAAATTGTTTCTAAAAAATTAATATATCCAAAGAGGTAAATCTATTGATTTTGAATAACAAATATCAATAGAATTATGTTTTGATATACATATGTTTTGATATATATGGGGTTTTTGTTTAAAAAACTTTATCAAACGACATCAAAGTTTTTGATAACTAAGAAAAAACCAACTTCAAATCATAATAACTTGAAGTGTCAGAATCATAATTATTTAAACTCAGAAAAAACAAGCCTAAAATATGCTTTTTTTGCAGTCTATTCCAAATTTATTAATATTTTTCAAGAATTAATATACAAAATTCAATTATCCTTAAAATTGAAAAATATCTTAAGTTTTTATTCCAAAGATCCCAAAGCTTCATCGTGAATATCTTTTGTTATTACTTTTCTTTTTAATAAGTCAACAACAGAATCTTTCATGGTAATCATCCCTGATTGTTTGCCAAGTTCAATAATTGAATTGATTTGAGGAATTTTATCTTCTCTTATCAGATTTCTAATTGAACTATTTGCTATCATAATTTCATAAGCTGCACATCTACCACCACCATCTTTTTTTAATAATCTTTGTGAAACAACAGCACGAATTGAAGTTGACAACATTGAACGAATTACGGCCTTATCTTCGGTTGGAAAAACATCAATAATTCTGTTTATAGTTTGGGCTGCAGAGCTAGTGTGAAGAGTTGCAAGAACTAGATGCCCTGTTTCAGCAGCAGTCAAAGCCAACTGAATTGTTTCCATATCCCTCAACTCTCCAACTAAGATTACATCTGGATCTTCTCTCAACGCACTTCTTAAAGCATTAGAAAATGATAATGTACTAGAACCCACTTCCCTTTGGTTTATCAAAGACTTTTTACTTTTATGAACAAATTCCACAGGATCTTCAATTGTAATAATGTGACTAGGACTAACCATATTTATTTGATTAATCATAGAAGCAAGGGTTGTTGACTTACCACTACCAGTTGGACCAACAACTAAAATCAATCCTTTCTCAGCGTAACAAAGGTTTTTAATTGTTTCAGGCGCACTGATTGCTGTTAAATCTTTAATTTCAATTGGAATTTCTCTAAAAACGGCAGCAGGACCATTTATAGTATTAAAAGCATTTACACGAAATCTAAGTCCTTCCTCAATTTGAACTGCAAAATCAACTTCCAGTTTTTCTTTATAAGTCTTTTTTTGAATATCAGTCATAACTTGATTCAACATATCAATAACGTGATTAGCTGATAAAGGATAAGAATCTTCCACAACCATCATATCACCATCAATACGAAATAAAGGAAAGTTATCTGCCGAAATATGAACATCCGAACACTTCATTTTTTTTGCATTGTGCAAAAGATCAACTATATTGTAACTCATTTAAAACTACGAATTTAATTTTATTGACTCTATTCTTTCTTTAATTTGATCAAGAAGAATAAATTGGCTATTATTGTAATTTTTTACAACATAATAATAATTTTCTATAGCTTTTTCATAATTGGCAGTTTTATCATAAATAACCGCTAAATTATAACGATATTCAATTCTACTTGGATCAATTTCAATAGCCTGTTTCAAAAAATGTATCGCTTTTTCATATTCCTTAACTTTATCATAAGCTAAAGCCAATTGAGCTTTTAAATAAGATGATTTTTGATTTTCAGAGGACAATCTTGATAAAAGATAAACTGAATCTCTTGGGGACTCTTCAACTAAAACAGAAAGTAAGTTTTCAATTATTTCATCTTTATTTGATGGGTTATTTCTTAACAACTCATAGTAAAGTTCTTTTGCCTGTTTTAACTGACCAATCTGCTGATATATAACTGCTAAAGAAAATTTAGCATATTCGTTTCCTTCTTCAGACTTGATAATTTGTTTGTAAAGCTCTATCGCAACTTCATATTGTTCAATAACAGCTGTATTGTACGCTATTCTTTGTTTTTCAATAATACTTAAATTTAAAGGTTTGTCTGATGACTCAACTATATCAATCTTAACAATGTTATTGCTATTTTTTGAAGGTCCTCGATTTATTGTTAAATCTGGATTCTTTTCTTTTTTTGTAGTTGGATTGTATATTTCAATATCTTGGGAAGCTTCTTTATCAAAAAGCAATGAATTTTCTATTTCTTTAACTATTTCTTCACTTAGCTCTGGATTAGCTGAAACAGAATCAAAAGAGAAAGAGTGGAAAATAAGAAATAAAAGAACAAAAGTGAACTTATTAAAATTTAGGGACGCAATTTTCATTTCTAAAAGATTTATTATTCTAAATAATTTTCAAACTTGATAAAAGTTGAAATTTGTTAACTTGAAGATCAAGAAAATTTTTGATATATGCTAATTTTTTTTTACTTTTGTTTTTTTTTGGAAGAAAATATTTTAGAGCACAAAGATTTTATCTTTATCGACAAAATTAGATTAAATAGATTCTAATTTATTGTTTATTCTGATTTTGTACATTTGGTTTACGCAATTGTTGTACGGGGAAACCTAAGGAAGATACCGCAACTGAAGGTTCTGCAGTAGTTTTATTACTTTTAGCAACCCCAGCAACTA
>CAZENB010000010.1:26162-33044 GCA_964513555.1 uncultured Rhizobium sp.
ATAATTGGTTTCATTAACTTTATCAACCGCAACTGAAGGTTCTGCAGTAGTTTTATTACTTTTAGCAACCCCAGCAACTAATTGTTCTGCAGAATAATTGGTTTCATTAACTTTATCAACCGCAACTGAAGGTTCTGCAGTAGTTTTAGTTTTATTACTTTTAGCAACCGCAACTGAAGATAAGGTAGTTACAATACCAGCAGCCCCCGCCCCAACAGCAATTCCAGTGTCAGTTCTAAGAAACTTAGAAGAAACATTATAAGCATTAGAAGCGGTACTGACAAGTGATGCTGTGGTTGAAGCTTTTGCAATTGCATTTACAGCTAAAGACGCAGCACCAGCAATTGCTGCACCTCCAGGTATAACACCAACTCCTGTAAGCACAGCGACAACTCCTGCTGCAGCTAAAACAACTGAAGAAGCAATCGCAGTCTTTTTCCCCATCTGCAAACCACTAGTTTCACCATTTATTAAAGCAGCAACTCCTGTTACAGAACAATCATTTGAATTTTCATCTGGATTTGCACAAACTATAAGTTTAAGTTTTTTAAAACTATCTCTCACTTGAGATGCTTGGTCTTTTCCAATTTCTCTCTCAAGATCGTCTTTTTTTCCAAATAACCTTAAAAAACTGCTTTTTTTATGCAACTTTATCTCTTTTTGCTCACCATTTTCTCCAACATGAAAGACTTTATCAGAAACAATGTCAACTAATCCTCTTTTGTTATCATAAATAGCCTTCACATAACAATTTCCACCAACAGGAACCATTGCCACATTTTCACAGTTACCATCGAATGTAATTTGAACCAAGTTTTCATCATTAGCACTCCGATTAATCGAAATTGAATTTCTTATAACTGAAAAATTAGAATTATTAAGAGCGGATTTGAGTTTGCTTCTTGTTCCTCCAGGAATGCCGAGAGAAAAACCAAAGTTTTTGAATTTAGATAAAAAATTGTTTTTTTCCGAAGAATTTAGGCTAAAAGGCTTTTCCAAAGAAATTGAATTTGAAGAATTATTTTCTTTTTTAAAGGATAAGATTTGAGAATTAGAAAGTTCTTTTTCAACTTCTTGAGTTTTTTCTTCAGAAATTTTATTAATTTCTTGTCTTCCTTTTATGAACTCTTGAATAATTTTTGGCAATTTGGAGTCTTCAACTTCTTTTTCTATATCCTTGGAAGTTATACTTTTTCCACTTTCTTGGTTACTTCTTGCAACTTCAGAAAAAGCATCAAGTGATTTTTCCTTTAATTCTTCATAAAACTGATTAAACTCTTCCTCTGTTATTTCATAACCTATATAATTAAAATGTTTCCAAAGAGAATTATATGGCCAAGGTTTGCTATTTGTATTCAAATTCTTATACATAAGTTTGAAGAAGAAGTTATTTAAGAAATGTTAAATTTTCTAAAAAAATAAAATTTAACTATTTGATGCCCACTATAACAAAAAAAATATGACAATCAAGATAATTTATAATTGTTAGAATTTTAATCCATAATTCATAAAACCTAAGTGATTATTTTTTGCATCTTTTATGTTTCCTGGTTGCTTTTGAGTAATAAAGTTAAATTTAACTTGAGAGTTATCACTTAAATTTTTTGAATAAAATAATTCTAGATCTTGTTCCTTACCTGTAGGCTTCAATGAAACAGTTGAAGAATATCTTACAATTCCATTTGCATCTCTCGCAACTGGTACATTAATTAATGCTTTTCCACTATAAACTCTCATTGGCTCAGAATAAATTAAACCAATTTTACCTCCAAACATATTATTAACCAAACCAACTGAAGAACTTCTGCTTTTTATATCTTCATAAGAACGAAATATTCCTTTATTGTTTCCATTTGCTTGAGTTTGACCTTCTGAAAAGCTTGATATTAAATATAAATTTTCAACTAACTTTCTGCTTGAAGAAATTTTAAAATAAGAAGTTTTAGAATTTCCTGCAGTTGAAAAAGCACCTAAAGATTTTGAGTTAAGTAAGTTATTATCAAATTCATTTAAGTTACCAAAAGAAAGTGAAGCACTCGAATCACTTCCTGGTAAATAAGTAAAAGTAAAATCAGAAACTTGATTTTGAATATTACTAACTTTGCTAAAGTTAGAGTTTGTGTTATAAGCAGTTTGGTGAGAAGCAGTTAAAGCAAACTTATTGTCCATGAATTTTTTTGAGACAAATAGCTGATTAAAATTCCTTATATTTGAAAGATCACTACTATAAGAAGAGCTGCTAACAAAATTTTGATAAGGATTTGCCGCAAAATTATTTACTGAAATAAAACCAATATTATTAAATTGAGTTTGCTTTAAGTTATCTGCTTCGTTAGTGTTAAATGAAAATCCAGCTTGGAAAGTTTTTGAAAAATCTTGAGTAAAAGAAAATCCTTGAGATTTTGTTAAGTAAGAATCTTCTTTTGATCTGTCAATAACTAAATGCTTTAAACCAAAGTTATTTTGCATATTTACTTCATCACTACTTAAGCCATAGTTAATTGATGCTAACGAAGATTTCCAATTACTGTCGTTATAAGATTTTAGCTCTAGCTGTAACTTAGATGATTTATTTATTCCAAAAAAAACAGGAATTGTTTTTGAGTTATAGTTGTTGAAAGATATGCTATCTAAAGTTGGAATAGTATAACTGGATCTGGCAGTGATCTTTTTGTCTAAGTTTGCTTTATAATCACGACCGTATTTATCAAAAAATACTGTTGAACTTAGTTTTGAGGAAACATTATTAGTGAAAGCATCACCAAAAATTGGATCTGAACTTATAGAAGTTTGGTCAACTGTATATCCAGATGAATTTATTTTAGTTCCTGATGAAAGAATCGTTGTACCCTGAGCTTGAACAGCTTCATATAAGTTTAACATACCTTTTCCATAAATATCATCTGTTCCACTATCACCAAGATCAGTTGCTGTATCAAGAAGAATTTGCACTGTTTCAGCAGCAGTTAGAAGAGGCCAAGCAGCACGAATTACAGCCGCAGCTCCAGTAACGTGAGGAGTTGCCATTGAAGTTCCTTCCATCCATGCATAACTACTATTACCATCAATATAAGCACCATAAATTCCATAACCATTATAAGCTCCACCTGGAGCAACTAAACAATATTCCTTTGCCTGTTTACATCGGTTACTGAAATCACTAATCGTGTAAGAACCATCTGTATTTTTATCAACACTTCCAACTGCAATCATGATGCCATCAAGTCTAGAATCTTGAGCAAATAATGCTGGAGTCGAAACGTAATCAGTAGAATAGTCATTACCAGCCGCAGCAACTAAAACACTTCCCAAACCACTGTTACTTGCAATTGCCGCATCAAAATCTGTCTGCATATAATCATAAATCATTTCGTAATTACTGTCCCCAACAATAGTTGTTTGGATATTAAATGCCCAGCTCATATTTATTACACCAGCACCTTTATTAGCAGCATATTCAACTCCAGTATAGTCTGAATCCATCATTTGAACCGCAATAATTTTAGAATTATATGCGACTCCATGCATTTCTTTTCCATCTCTAACACCTGCAGCAGTTGAAGCAACATGAGTTCCATGACCGTTATTATCAGTAACTGATGAGTCATAATTATCAAAATCATAACCCAAACCACTATTATTTGCACTTATTTCTTGATGAGTTAATTTAACTCCAGTATCAGTAATTCCTATTTTAACTCCATCACCCGCTTGTTTTTTACCATTTTCAGCTAAATAAGCATAGGCTTCTGCAGCATGAATTGACTCCAAGCCCCATTGGTTTTCATACTCAGTAGTTCTATAATATTCTGCTTCACTTGTTGTATAACCATCGACTCCACCACTATCAGAGACAGCAGAAGATTTACCACTATCGGAGACAACAGAGGATTTACCACTGCCACCCATAGATGAAACACCACTAGCAATACCAATAGAAGCAAAAATTGAAATTATCAAAGCAAACATTTTTAGGAAAATTTTGTTAAATTAAAACTAAAGGATCTTTTGATTAGAATGCTAACTGAAGATTATTTATTTGCCAAGAAATACTACAGCTGCACAATAATTTTACTAAATAAATTACAAAAAAAGGGCGACTATTGCTAATAATAGCCGCCCAAAAATATCTTTAAGCTTTACAAAGCAGCTCTTGCGGCCGCTAACCTTGCGATTGGAACTCTGTAAGGAGAACAAGATACATAATTTAGGCCTGTTTTATGACAAAATTCAATTGAAGCAGGATTTCCACCATGCTCTCCGCAAATTCCAAGCTTAATATCTTTACGAGTAGATTTTCCTTTTTCAGTAGCAATTTTTATCAGTTGACCTACACCATCTTGATCAAGTTCTGCAAATGGATCTTTTTCTAAAATACCTGCTTTTTGATAATGACCTAAGAAGCTTGCGGAATCATCGCGAGAAAGACCAAAAGTTGTTTGGGTTAAGTCATTTGTTCCAAAACTGAAAAATTCCGCTTCCTCAGCAATATGATCAGCCATCAATGCTGCACGAGGCAATTCAATCATTGTTCCAACCATATAGTTCAGTTTTATTTGAGATTCTTGTTCGACAGCTTTTTCAGTCGTAATAACAAGGCTTTTAAGAATTTGCAATTCTTTTTTAGTTGCAACTAATGGAATCATTATTTCCAGAAGAACATCTTGTTTAGTTTCTTTTTTTACAAGTGTTGCTGCTTCAAAAATTGCACGAGCTTGCATTTCATAAATTTCAGGATAAGAAATTCCAAGTCTACAACCTCTGTGACCAAGCATTGGATTTTGTTCTTGCAATTGGTGAGTACGATGTTTCACGTAATTAACATCAACTCCAACTGCTTTTGCAACTTCAGCAATTTCATATTCTTTATGAGGCAAAAATTCATGAAGAGGAGGATCTAAGAGACGAATTGTAACTGGAAGACCTGCCATAATTTTAAAAATCTCAACAAAGTCTTGGCGTTGAATAGGAAGAAGCTTTGCCAATGCTTTCTTTCTGTCCTCAACTTCTTCAGCCAAAATCATTTCACGAACCGCAACAATTCTGTCCTCATTAAAAAACATGTGTTCAGTTCTGCAAAGTCCAATTCCTTCAGCACCAAAATCACGAGCAACTTGGCAATCAAGTGGAGTTTCAGCGTTTGTTCTGACTTTCAAAACTCTAACCTCATCAGACCATTTCATAATTGTTTCAAAATCACCTGACAAGTTAGGTTTTAATGTTGGAACAGAACCAAGCATTACGTCTCCTGTTGAACCATTGATTGTGATAACTTCACCTTCTTTTACTTCAACTCCACCAGCAATAAAAAATTGACCAGTATGGTCAACATGTAAATTTGACGCACCAGAAACACATGGGGTACCCATACCGCGTGCCAAAACTGCAGCATGAGATGTCATGCCGCCACGAGCAGTTAAAATTCCTTGAGAAACGTGCATACCTTTAATATCTTCTGGGCTAGTTTCTACCCTAACTAAAATAACTTTATCACCATTTTCGGATCTTCTTTCAGCTTCAGCGGAAGAAAATACAACAATACCAGAAGCAGCACCTGGAGAAGCTGGTAAACCTTTTGAAATAATTTGTACCTTAGCCTTTGGATCGAGAGTAGGATGCAATAGTTGATCTAAACTTGCTGGATCAATTCTTTTTAGAGCTTCTTTTTTATCGATTAATTTCTCACTAACCATATCAACAGCAATTTTAACTGCAGCATGAGCTGTTCTTTTACCATTTCTAGTTTGCAACATCCATAGTTTTTTGTTTTGAACTGTAAACTCGATATCTTGCATATCGCGATAATGGTTCTCTAACTTCTTATAAATTTCTACTAATTGAGAAAAAACATCAGGCATTGTCTCTTCCATTGAGGGTAAAGTTGAACCAAGTTGAGTTTTACCAGATATTGTAATTGATTGTGGAGTTCTGATACCAGCAACCACATCTTCACCTTGCGCATTTATTAAGTACTCACCATATAATTCTTTAACACCATTTGAAGGATTGCGAGTGAAAGCAACACCAGTTGCAGAAGTGTTACCCATATTGCCAAATACCATCGACTGAATATTTACAGCAGTTCCCCATGCTGCAGGAATATCATGCAATTGACGATAAATAATTGCACGTTCATTCATCCATGAAGCAAAAACTGCTTCTATCGCTCCCCAAAGTTGCTCATTCACATCTTGTGGAAACTCACGCCCTAACTCTTCTTTAACTTTATCTTTAAATAAATTAGCTATTTCTTCTAAATTTTCAGCAGTTAGATCAGTATCAGCTTTGGCACCAAATTCATGCTTTTTTTCATCCAAAATCACCTCAAAATTATAATGGTCAACACCAAGAACAACATCAGAATACATCTGAATAAAACGACGATAAGAATCAAAAGCAAAACGTTTATTTCCACTATTATCAGCAAGACCTAAAACTGTTTTATCATTTAAGCCAAGATTTAAAACTGTATCCATCATTCCGGGCATTGAAGCACGGGCTCCTGAACGAACTGAAAACAGAAGCGGGTTTTTTTCATCACCAAATTTAGCTCCAATTCTTTCTTCAACTTTTTTCAAAGCTTCGGCAACTTCTTGTTTTAACTCAGCAGGAAATTTTTTACCATTCTTATAATAAAAATCACAAAATTCAGTTGTAATTGTAAACCCTGGAGGAACTGGTAATCCCATTTTTGACATTTCTGCCAAATTGGCACCTTTACCGCCAAGCAAGTTTTTCATTGAAGCATCACCTTCAGATTTACCATCACCGAAAGAATATACGAATTTTTGCGAAGTCATTTTTGAAATTTATTATTTTTAAAATAGATAGAACTCTTTTTTTTTCATTTCAACTCCATTAACAACCAATGATATAAAGTGC
>CAZENB010000010.1:33054-38277 GCA_964513555.1 uncultured Rhizobium sp.
GGCACGCCCAGGAGGTCGGACAGGTCGGCCTCACTCAGACGGTGGTGCTCGAGCGTGTAGCCGTCGGACAGCTTGGTGATGCCCGGCTCCACGTAAAACCGGAAGGGGTTTTCATTTCAACTCCATTAACAACCAATTATATAAAGTGCTTTCCACTATAATGTTTTCTGGTCGTTATATCACAAAAAGAGTGTTTTCTATTAAAACTGAACAAACCTTTTGTAAAATTTTTTGTTGTGATTTGAAAAACTTTTTTACTATGAGAGCCATTTTTCTTGAAAAAGAAAACAGCGTATTCGAGTCTTATTTTTTTATTTTCTACCTGATTTTCTAAGACAAAATCAAAGTCTAAAATTTCCCCTATTCTAACTTTTATTTTTTTTAAATTAAAGTCTTTAATAAAAGAATTTTGCTGAAATTTTTTGTCACATTTTATCCCAATCAACTCCAAAGCATTTTTATTGCCTTTTTTCAAAAGAGTTCTTAGAGAATGTTTAAGCAATTTTTCATCAACATTTGATTTCCAAACATTCAATAAATTTAATAAAACCTCTGGATTATCTTTAGAAATATCATTTAAGTTATTAGCAACACTTCTACGCACATATTCTGAGTCGTCATTTTTTAAATTTTTCAGAATTGGTATTATTGGTGATGGATCTTTTTTAAAGTTTGGTAACGAATCTCCCCAAGGAAGTCTTGGCCTTAAACCTTCTGAAGCTAATCTTCTGATATGATAATTTTTGCTTTTTGACCATTTTTCAAAAAAAACCAAAGCTTTTTTTTGGTCTAACTTTATAAATTTTCTGACAGCAAATTCAGATGTTCCAAATTCAGTAAAGAACTCTAAAGCATTCATTGATTTTTCAAAATCATTTTGTCCAAAAACTTCAACAAAATCAGGAAATATTATAAATGCTAGACCAGAATATTTATCTTTAGAAAGATTGCTTACCGTTTTTTGCAAAATAATTAACTTTTCTTGATAATCTAAGTTAATCAAAGAATATTCAATTGCGTATGTTATTAATCTCATTCTTTTCTTAAGAGCAAGATTGGATAGTTTTTCTTCCGACAATAAAAACAAAAACTTTTTTTCATCAAATTTACTTTCTGTTTTTGCAATTTCAGAAGCTAAGTTTAAAACGAATTTCTGGTTATAAACTTCTTTAAGTAACATTATATTTCAATTTTAGAAAGATCGGCAACTTGATTAAATAATGCTCTGATTTTAGCTAAAATCATCAATCTGTTTTCACGAACATTTTTGTTTTTATCATTAATAACCAAATTATCAAAAAAGTGAATGAGTGGAATTTCTAAAACATTAAATAATTTAAAAGCTGTTTCAAACTCACCTTTTATTACCAACTTCTTAAATTCAGGTCTAATTTGTTTAATTCTTCTATAAAGGGTTATTTCATACTTCGTTTTCTTCAACCATAATAAATTTGGTTTTGATTCGTACTTCTTACCATCTTTTTTCTCTTCAATTGCCAAAATGTTGGCTGATCTTTTATAAAGCTCAATAATGTTACGATTTTCTTTATTTTGACAGAATGAGTCCAAAAACTTTATCTTATTAGCTAAGTATAAAATATCACAATTTTTGTGAGCATCCAAGTTTAACAAGTAATCTTCGATTACTGCATTTATAATATCTGGTCTAAGAGACTCGTTTTCTTTTAAGTAAGATTTTAATCTTTCCACAAAAAACCTAACAATTTCTTCTTCTAACTTCTTTTTTGCCAATAGTAAATTTTCCGACTTATCTTTTATAGAATCTTTTAAAAGATCTTTAATAAGCTTTGTTGGATATGCGTCAATTGATTTTTGAACCAAAATTCTGATTGGAAAAGCAATATTGTACTCAAATCCAATCCTTATAATTCCAAGAACGGAACGTCTTAAGGCATAAGGATCTTTTGAACTTGTAGGTTTTTCATCGGCCAAGAAAAATCCAACTATGGAATCAATTTTATCAGCAATTGACAATGTAATTCCCAAAGCAGTTTTTGGCAATTCAGAACTTGGACCCAAAGGCAAATAATGTTCTGCAATCGCTGAAGAAATTTTTTCATTAAATTTTTGCTTATTTGCATAAAAGCTACCGATTTTCCCCTGCAACTCTGGTAACTCCGCAACAGCTTTGGTGACCAGATCACTTTTACACAAATCAACCGACTTTTCAACCAAAGATATATCGGAATGCGGTACAAAAATTGATAAAAACTTAGCCAAATTTTTTAAACGCAAAGTTTTATCATAAACAGAACCTAGCTTCTGATGAAAAATAACTGATCTCAAATCTTCTAATCTTTCAATAAGAGGTTTTTTTAAATCTTCATCCACAAAAAACTGAGCGTCACTTAAACGAGCACGCACCAATTTTTCATTATCTGATATAATTTTTTCTTTATTTGAATCTGTGATAATTGCGTTAGAAATGAAAATAAAATGTGAAAGTAAGTTTCTTTTATTATCAATTAAACAAAAATATTTTTGATTTAGCTTAAGAGTTAAAATTAAAATTTCTGGGGGTAAATCCATAAATTTACCATCTATTTTTCCAATTAAAGCTGTTGGAAATTCACAAAGACCACACACTTCATCAAAAAGAACTGAATTTTCATTATCAATTGTTTTGCAATCAAGGGAATTGGTGATTCTTATAATTTGATCAATAATAATTTTCTTTCTTTCTTCTTGATCAAGAATTATAAAATTTTTACGCAAAATTTCCTGATAATTTTTAGCAGAATTAACAAATATCTCAGATTTGTTATTTGAATAATGACCATAAGTAACGTTGTTTGACTTTAATCCTGCAAATTCAGCTTTGACAACTTCTGAATCAAACATGGCTAGAATATTTCTTACTGGTCTAATCCATTTTGCTTGTTGTCCACCATCAATATCAAAGCGCATTAATTTTGGCCATGCCGCCGTCATTTTCTGAAAAATTTGAGGCAATGAATCTTCAATGATTTTTTTGGTTTCAACTTCTGAAGCTAATTTAGTGTAAGAAAAACAAAGATTACCATTATTATCAACTTTTGTTAACTGGCTTTCATCTTTAAGCCCATTTGAACGCAAGAAACCTTCTATTGCTTTTTTATCAGCGTCGACTTTCGGTCCAAATTTTTTAATTTCGGGGGTTTTTTGTAATTTTTCTAAATTTTTAACATACAAAACCAAACGACGAGGGGTAACAAATGTTGTAATTTGTTCACTCTTAAAGTTAAGGTTATTTTTTGCTAAAACTTCATTTGCAATTTTTGTCAAATTTTCTGCAGCAGGCTTTTGCATTTTTGCAGGAATTTCTTCGCTAAATATTTCTAAAAGAAAGTCAGTCATTTTTTAAAAGTTAGTTTCTTCAACACGGATTAATTTTTTAGTTTCAACTAAATTTGAATCTAAGCTTTGCAAAAGATTTACAATCTCTTGTTCCTTATTTTCTTCAGTTAAAAAACCACATATTATTTTGTCATCTTTATCAATAAAAGCAGCTTGGTTAACTTTAATTTTATTCCCCAAGACAACTTCAGCTAAATTGTTTTTTTGCGCCAAGTTCTTGTTTACTATAACTTTAAGAAAATATTTACCAACTCTTTGCGAAATATCCAATATTTCAGAATTATTAAGCTTTTCTTCTTCAACTCCAAAAAGAGATGTACAACGATTACGCGCAATATCAATTAAATCGGCAACAACTGCAGATCCAGTTGTAAAACCTCCAGCCCCTCTTCCAATTGACATATTCCAACTTGCATTAGTTGTATTTGCCAAAACAGCATTAAAAGGCCCATCAATTTGCGCAATTTTTTCAGTTTTTTTAATTAAAGCTGGATAAACTGATTGCTGAGATAAGTTTTTAAATTTTTTATAAATTGCCAATAGCTTAATTTTATAACCTAATTCATCTGCAAGTTCAATATCTTGAGCATCAATTTCATCAACTCCCTCAATATATAATTTTTTAAAAGCTGGTTTTGAATTAGAAGAAATTGCCGACAAAATTGCCAATTTATGAGCTGTATCAAAACCTTTGATATCTAAAGTTGGGTCAGCTTCAGCATAACCAAGTTTTTGAGCTTCTTTTAAGGTATCAGCAAAATCTGAACCTTCGCTAGTCATTTTACTTAATATGAAATTACAGGTTCCATTCAGTATTGCATAAAATTCTGTAATTTCGCTTGATGTGAAACTTTCTTTAAAAGTTTTTATCACAGGATTTGCGCCAGCGGTAGAAGCTTCAAAAGCAATATAACCTTTATTATTTTTCAACAATTCTACTATTTCATCACCACATTCAGCCAAAAAAGCTTTATTAGCAGTTACAACTTTTTTACCGTTTTTTATAGCTAATTCAACTAAATCTTTTGCAATCCCTAAGCCGCCTATCACTTCAACTACAATTTCAACTTCACTATCTTTCGCTAAATCAATTGGATTTGAATAAAATTTTATATTTTTATCAACAAATTCTTTGTTTGAACGCGCAGAAACGGCAACAATTTCAAATTCTACATTTGATCTTAATTTAATAATATCGACGTCTTTTTTAAGAATTTCATAAACTCCCTTACCTACTGTACCAAGGCCAGCAAGTCCAATTTTTATTTTCTTCATTTCTAAAAAATTTATGTAATTTTTTGTTTCAGTAAAATTATTTAATTTATTTCACTTTTCGTCTTTTGTTAGTTTTTTTTACTAAAAAATTTAATATAAATTTTAATTTTTAATTGACCTAAATTCAAGTTG
This sequence comes from uncultured Rhizobium sp., assembly GCA_964513555.1. GTDB lineage: Bacteria > Pseudomonadota > Alphaproteobacteria > Rickettsiales > UBA1997 > UBA2645. The sequence continues at coordinate 37,819 of CAZENB010000010.1, forward strand.
TTTGTTATCTTGCTTTATAGAATCATGACTTAGAAAGATAAATCACTAAAAAAAATCTAAGAAAGTGCGATTGATTCAACCTCTTCAAGTGATAAGAGGTCTTTTTGAATATCTCCAAATAAATTAAAATGGCCAAAAAGTCTTACTATCCTCAAGCTAATCAAAACATTGATTTTGCTGCTTTAGAAAATGATATTTTAAAATTCTGGCAAGAAGAAAAGATTTTCGAAAAGTCAGTTGAAATAAGAAATTTCTCTCAAGATTTAGACGATGATAATACCTCACCAGTTGTTGATCCATGTGCATTAAAAGATCATTCAAACTGCCTTCATACTAAAGAAGAAAAGTCAGAATTCGTTTTTTACGATGGACCTCCTTTTGCTAACGGACTTCCACATTACGGCCATTTATTAACTGGCTTCATCAAAGATTTGGTGGCGCGCTATCAAACTATGAAAG
>CAZENB010000011.1:0-36342 GCA_964513555.1 uncultured Rhizobium sp.
CCAGCACTCATTAAATCGTTCATCAAATCATATTTTTTTGCAACTGATGAAAAAACTTCTTTGACAAGATTAGATTTTTCTTCACGATTTACTTTTTTAAAACCGAAATCTGTTTCTTTATTTTCCATATTAAATTTATTTGTAATGAAAACTTCTGATTTTAATTTTGAACTGCCAGAAAACTTAATTGCTAACCAGCCTTTTTTCCCGAAGGAAGAAACTAAAATGTTAGTTTATAAAAATGATGAAATTCTAGATTGCAAGATAATCAACTTAATTGATTTTTTGCAAGAAGGAGATGTTTTAGTTTTCAATGACGCCAAAGTTATAAAAGCAAAATTAAGTGCAAAAATATCACGCAATCAAGCAATTATTGACTTCAACTTAGATCAAGAAAATGAAGGAATTTGGAATGCTTTGTGTCGTCCCGCAAAAAAAGTAAAGCAAGGTGATATTTTAGAAATTGCTTCTGATTTTAGTGCTGAAGTTCTGGAAAAAACTGATGATGGATTAATTAAGATTACGTTTAATTGCGATTTTTCTGAACTACAAAAAAAATTGGATAAATTTGGATCAGTTCCCCTTCCACCCTATATAAAAAGAGAAGAAAAAAACTCTCATGATCAAACAAACTATCAAACTATTTATGCAAAAAATGGGGTTGCTGTTGCAGCACCAACAGCAGGACTACATTTTACTCAAAAAATTTTTGATCTTTTAGAGCAAAAAAAAGTTAAAAAAGCTTTTGTTACTTTAAATGTTGGAGCTGGAACTTTTTTACCAGTCAGAAGTGAAAGTATCACTGAACATAAGATGCATAATGAATTTTTTTCCATTTCAAAAGAAACTGCAGAAATTATTAATTCTGCTAAAAAATTAGGAAAAAAAATTGTAGCAGTTGGAACAACATCTTTAAGAGCTCTTGAATCTTCTTGCAATTCGGAAGGATTTATTGAGGAAAATAGTAAAAGCACCAACATTTTTATTTATCCACCTTACAAATTTAAGTCTGTTGATGCTTTAATGACAAATTTTCACTTACCAAAATCAACTTTATTTATGCTGATTTGTGCTTTTGTTGGCAAGGATGAAGGATTTGAAATTTATAATCACGCTATTACAGAAAATTATCGCTTTTATTCTTATGGTGACAGCTCTTTACTGTTTAAGAAGGATTTTAAAGAAAATTAACTTATTCTTACTTAGTACAGGAACAACAAGATGTCATCCTAAGCGCAACTAAAGATCTACGATAAGCTTAAAATCTGACTCCTAAGATCCTTCGGTTACGCTCAGGATGATAATACTTGTCAAGATTGTATAGTGACCTAAAATTTAATAAGAATTTTGTAACCAAGCAGGAACCGTTTTATCAATATCTCTTTTTGGAGCGTCTTCAACTCTTATTAGAGAAGTTCCAGGAGTGTAATTTCCTCTTTTATAATCATCACGATATTTTGTAAGCAAACGTTCCATTTTTCTAGTTTTTCCAACTAAATCTGGCGCATCGCTACTGACAATTTCCATCTCTTCTTGATCTAAATAAAGCTGGATGTAATTGTAAGTTGTATGGTCATCAATGCTTGGCAAATTATTTTCTTTAAAAACAAATTCACGAATTAAGCTTTCACCACGAGAATTACGCCAAGAAATATTAACTCGTCCAAAGAAATCAGATTTACCATCAATATAAAAAGATTGGCTGCGGCTCTCTCCTGGATTTAAAGAAGAAAGTAATAAATTATGCTTTTCAGACCAATTACACCTAATTTCACTAATTTTTTGTGGGCTAGCATTACTTATGTAAACTACAGGACTTTCTGTTTGTTTGCTGCAAGAAAATGCCAATAATGCTATAAAAGTGATGATGGTTTTAACGGACAACCATGAAGAACGAAAAAGAGAAATAGTAACGAATTTTATAATAAAATGTAGAATTTGCGACAGCACCATAAAATTATTGTAAAGTTTGAACTCTAATCAAAGCAGTTTTTGCCACACCATTTCCTGGACAATCAAACAGATTGAGGCGTGATGGCACGCAGGCGGTGTATATTCCACGCGCTTCTGCTTCTAACTTATACTTTATCATCATACGATCCATCATTTTGGCTTTACCATTATTGTCGACAATATCACTGATTATTATTTCAACGTTTTCTTGAGAAAAGTAAAGCTGAGCGTAACTAAAAGCAAATTTATCACTCACGCTTGGTAAATGTTCTTTTCTAAAAACAAGATTCTTTGATAATTTTTCACTTCTAGCGTTATACCAAGAAACCACAACCTCACCAAAGAAATCATCATCAGATTTAATATAAAAACTTTGAGTTCTACTATCTCCAGGACTTAGAGCTGGAAGACTTAAAATATTTTTTAATGCCCATCTAACTTCAATATTTTTTATCATATCCGAACTTGTATTACTAAAATAAATTGTTGGACTTTCTTTTTTAGAAACAGAAGAACAACTTATCAAAATAAAAAACAAAAAATAATAAATTTTTGACATATTTTATTTGTTAGAATTATCCTTAAAAATTTCACGAGTCTTGATTGTTTTGGCAAAACGAGAAAATGCAAATAAAAAACTGTAAATTATTCCATCAAAACCATAAATAAAATAACGACGGACAAAATAAGCTTTTAAAAAAGCAAAAAATGGCGTTAACAAAACTTTAAAAATTGACGGACATTTATTCTTATTAAAACTGTCTTGAGCTTGCATTTGAGAATAAGAATTGATTTTCTCAATCCAATGCGAAAAAGAACGAAAAGATTGATGATAAATTATATTTTCTAACTGACCGATATTATTTTTTGTTTTATCTTTTATCTCAACTGAGTCATGTACTGAACTATCTTTAAATCCAGCATAATCTTTGTTGTATAAACGCAGCTGGTTGTAGTAGTAAGCAAATTTATTTGGTTTTTTTTCAAAACGAAATTTATTAACTATTTTAACACGAAAACCCAAGTAATTTTCTTGTAAATTTTTACTAAAAATATCCGCTATTTCTTGGCATAAATCTTTTGAGACTTCTTCATCAGCATCAATATTTAAAATCCACTTATTACGGCATTCTTTTTCACCAAAAATCTTTTGCAAACCATAACCATTCCACTTATTAAACATAACTTTCGCACCCAAACTTGCCGCAATTTTACAGGTGTCATCTTCACTTCCTGAATCAATAACCAGAATTTCATCGGCAATTTCTTTCACCGCTAAAATCACATCGTTTATTCTATCCGCTTCGTTCTTGGTAATTATAAAAACTGACAATGGTAATTTTTTTGACAAGGCTTAAGTAGAATTTGGTTGAAAAAATTAGTAAAAACTTCATAAATATATATCTATATCACTTTCCTCACGTAATTGCAATTTATTTTCTAAATAAGCCATGAAAAATTCACATAAAATATCTATAATTTTAATTATCTTATGCCTTCTAATTGGGTTCTTTGCTTTGATTATAAACAACTACAAAAATAAAACTTCTCTTAAAGAAACTGAAACACAACAAGTTGAAAGTAACAATACTGAACAAACCTCTCAAGATAAGGTTAGCGAAGCAGTAAATCAGGAATCAAAAAGCTCTGAATCTCAAATTATAAAAAACAGTGAACTTTTAAAACCCCTTTCTTCCGACATAATTTTGGGTGATAAATCAGCGCCTGTTGTGATAATTGAATATTCCTCACTTTCCTGCCCTCACTGCGCTGCATTTCATCACGAGTCTTTTAACAAAATAAAAAATGAATATATCTCAACCAAAAAAGTTCAATTCATTCATCGTGATTTTCCACTAAATCAATCTGCTTTAGCAGCTTCAATGCTTGCTTCTTGTCAAGCTGAAGGTAATCCTGAAAAATATTACATGCTATTAAAAGCATTGTTTAAAACTCAAGATTCTTGGGCTTTTGATCAAAAATTCTTGGAAAAACTACAATCAATTGCTCAACTTGATGGTATGAGTTCTGAAAAATTCAACTCTTGCGTCAATAACCAAAAACTTCAAGAAACTATCTTAAATCACCGTATAGAAGCTTCTAAATCCTTAGAAATTAAATCTACTCCAACTTTTTTCATTAACGGAGAAACTTTAGAAGGCTACACAGACTATGTTACAATCAAAAACTTAATCGATAAAAAACTTTCTCAGAACTAGTTAATGTCTAAAATTGTAATAGAAAATTTAGTAAAATCTTTTGCTGAAAAACAAGTTTTACGAAATGTAAATCTTGAGGTAAAAAAAGGCGAATCTTTGGTTATTCTTGGAGGTTCTGGAAGTGGTAAATCTGTTTTGATAAAGAATATTGCTTGTTTGATGCAACCAACTTCTGGAAGCATAAAAATCGATAACCAAGAAATAACAAACCTTAACCAAAAAAGCCGCGATAAGTTAATGGAAAAATTTGGCTTTCTATTTCAAGGAGGAGCTCTTTTCGATTCATTGCCAATATGGCAAAACGTTTCTTTTCGTTTGCTAAATCAAAGAAAAATTGATAAAAAAGAAGCAAAAGAAATAGCAATTCAAAAACTACAATCTGTGGGTCTGAGCACAAAAACAGCCGACCTTTTTCCTTCTGAATTATCAGGTGGAATGCAAAAAAGAGCTTCTCTTGCACGTGCAATTGCTGTTAATCCAGAAATTATTTTCTTTGACGAACCAACAACTGGTCTTGATCCAATAATGGCAGATGTAATAAATGATCTTATTATAAGCAACTCGAAGCAACTTGGAGCAACAACTGTTACCATCACTCATGATATGGCTTCAGCAAAGAAAATTGCTGATAAAATTGCCATGCTTTATGAAGGTGAAATTATTTGGTTTGGCAATGTTTCTGATATGTATTCTTCAAACAATCCATATCTTGATCAATTTATTCACGGCAGAGCCGAAGGTCCAATTAATTTTTTGGCTAAATAACTATGAAAAAACCACATAAAGCTTTCTCTCTAATTGAACTCTCGATTGTTATTTTAGTTATTTCTATATTTATCGGTGCCGCAGCCAAAACTGGTTCAATTGCAATAAAAAAAATGCGTCTAGAAACCGCAAAATCAGCAACTTTAAGTTCTCCTGTAACATCAATTAGTGATTTGAAACTTTGGGTTGAAACTTCTTTAGATAATTCTACTTCACTTTCAAGCAGCGAGACAGTTGTTGATACTTGGTATGATATAAATCCTCAATCAAAAACAAAACATAATTTGGTATCTCAATCTGCGACAACTTCAAGCTCAACATCTTACGAAAGCTTAGCTATCAACGACTTACCAGCTCTTTACTTTAACAACGAGAATTATTTTAGTGTTACAAAACCAGAAATGCTAACCAACACTAGCTATACCGTTTTTATAGTTGAAAAACCTTCGGCTGGAGTTTATGGATCAGACAGCCCAGCACAGTTGATGGGAAACAATTTAGCAAACTCAAATATAAATTTGGTTTATAATAATCATAGTTTAAGCGACAACTATCACAATAAAATCAGAGCCGTTGCTTTTTCTGGTTTAAGCCATGTTGAATTTACTCACAACTTTAATTTCAACTTCCCTAACATTCACAGCTTAAAGTTTAATCAAACTGACAATAATTATTACTATTGGTTAAATGGTGGATCAAATTATGAAGCTTCAGGAACAAGAGGAACTTCCAGAACAACAAGCTGTAAACCATGCTCTAACACCCAAACAATAGGGGGATATGGTTATCGTGGCTATATTTCTGAAATTATAATTTTTGGAAGAAGCTTAAGTGACACAGAAAGACAAGATGTGGAAAATTATTTAAGCAAAAAATACTCAATCTTAATTAGCTAAATTTTTTTGCTCTTTGATAAACACAAAAAAACTGTTATCCTGAGCGGAAGCGAAGAATCTCAGGAGTTTATAAATTCGAAGTGCATAAAAACTCCTGAGATTCTTCGCTTCCGCTTTGAATTAATAATTTAATTGTGTTTTAGGGGATAATTACCAAAAAAATTAGTGATTTTATTTGGTAACTAAATTTTGCCAAAACAATAAAGTAGAATCGCCTTTTGTGCATGAAGGCGATTTTCTGCCTCATCAAAAACAACAGATGACTTTGAATCAATCACTGAAGCACTAACTTCAAATCCACGATAAGCTGGCAAACAATGTGTAAAAATTGCAGATTTTTTTGCGATCTTCATTAAAGAAGCATTAACTTGATATGGCATCAAAGAATTAATCTTTTTTTGTCTTAAAGCATCGTTTTTTTCTGATTCGTCACCCATTGAAAACCAAGTATCGGAAATAAGGACATCTGCATCTTTAGCTGCTTTTTTTGGATCTTGAATTTGTGAAATTTTAGCACCAGATTTAACGGCTTTTTTAATTTCTTGATCAGAGAAATTAAATTCTTTAGGACAAGATACTACAAGTTCATAATTGAATGCTTTTGCTGCATGTATGTAGGAATTAAGAACATTATTTGCATCACCGAACCAAACCAATTTTTTACCAGCAATTTTACCAAGATGTTCTTCTATTGTCATAATACTTGCAATAATTTGGCAAGGATGCGAAAAATCAGACAAAGCATTGATGACTGGCTTTGTAGAGTTTTGTGCTAACTCAAGAATTGTTGCATGAGCATTTGAACGAATCATAATTGCATCTACAAAACGAGAAAGAACTTTTGCAGTATCTTCCACTGTTTCTCCTTTGCCAAGCTGCATATCATTTTTGTTCATTACAATTGCATGGCCACCAAGCTGATTAATACTAACTTCGAAAGAAACTCTAGTACGAGTAGAAGTTTTTTCAAAAATCATTACTAAGTTTTTGTGCTTTAGTAGCTCAGCTTGTGCTAGAGGTTTTTTATCATTTTTAAGCTTTTTTGCGAAATTCACAATACTACGCAAATCTTTTGCGCTAATCTTATCAAGATCTATAAAGTGTTTAACTTCTTTTTTAGGCATATTTCAAACAGTTTAAAAATTAGTTTTGAAAATTAAGAGAAAGATGCGAATCTATGAATTAAGCAGTAATTGTCAAATTAAAATGGTATATAGTAATTCTTTTAAAAAATGTCTAAAAAAAATAAGAAAATTTTTATAAGCAGTGGCGGTACAGGAGGGCATATAATTCCAGCTCGCTGTTTGGCAGAGGAACTAAGCAATTTGGGTTATGAAGTTGGTTTTTTTGGAGATGAAAAGTATAGAAACTATATAAAGCCAGAAGATAAATTTAAGTCCTATATTATTAATTCTTCTCAAATTGAAAAAAAACCTCTCAAACTTTTAAAAGCAACTTTCAAAATTTGCACCGGAATTTTACAGTGCTTTTTTCACATTGTGAAAAATCGTCCAATTTATGTAGTTACTTTTGGAGGCTATTCAACTTTTCCAGTTCTTATTGCTTCAATAATTACAAGAACTGACATTATCTTGCATGAGCAAAATTCTCACTTAGGAAAAGTAAATCGTATTTTTGCAAAATATGCTAAAAAAATTGCTCTGAGTTTCGCAGAAACTTCTGGAATTGATTTAAAATTTCAAACTAAATCAACTTTTGTTGGAAATCCAGTGCGCCAAGAAATTATTGATCTAAACAATGTCTCTTATGACTTGCCAAAAAAAGAGGAAGTAGCAGAAATTCAAGACAATAAAATGGGATATAATATTCTTTTGGCTTCTGATTTTAAAGATTTAGAAACAAACAATACTCATCAAAATAATTTGTTTAATATCCTAATTATTGGTGGTTCTGGTGGTGCCAAAATTTTTAGCGAAATTTTACCCAAAGCATTCTTTAATTTAAATGAAGAATTAAAAAACAACATCAACATAATGCAGCAATGTCGCAAAGAACTTGTTGAATCAACTTTTAATCAGTACAAATCTTTTAACTTAAATGTTGAGGTTAAAGCATTTTTTTCAGATATGCCGCAAAAAATAAAAGCTGCACATTTAATTATTGGACGCTCTGGCTCATCATCAATTTTTGAATTTTGTGCTGCAAAAAAACCAATGATTCTTGTGCCTTTTGCTAATTCTGCTGACAATCACCAAGAAAAAAACGCTTCCTTCTTGGAAAAAAACAAAGCAGCAATTGTTATAAGAGAAGAAGAATTTACTATTAATAAAATTGGTGAAATATTAAAAAATCTCATTGGAAATGAGAAAAAATTAAAAGAAATGTCGCAAGCGTCAAACTCTTTATCAATAATTAACGCCACCAAAAATTTGGCCAATTTAGTTATAAATTAATTAGACTTATGTCAGAAATTAAAAACCAAAACAACAATATTGAAGAAACTCCAATAGAAAAAGAAAGTACTATATCTGAAATTTTATACCAAAAAAGAATAGAGTTAAATATTGATATCAATGATGCTGCTTTATATCTGAAAATTAAAAAAAGTGATATTGAAGCAATTGAAAATGGCGAATTTGAGAATATAACAAAACACCTTTATTTACTTGGAACTCTTAGATCTTATGCAAGATTTTTAAAGATTGATCAGTCTGTTATAACTAAAAAAATTACTGCCATAAACGTTAGATCAAATATTGAGAATAAAAAACATCAACTAATAAATATTGGTGAAAATAACGATTTGAAACCTTCAAAAGATCAGTTCTTTAATTTTCTTCTAGTATCAATCTTATTATTTTTAGTTTTGTTATCTATATTTAACTTTTACTCAGACAAAAGTTACTTAATTACCAATGAAGGAATAATTGAAGAATTACAACGCTTATCATTTTAAAACTATAACAGAATAAAGTGTCAAAAATAGTTGATTTAAAAATAAAAATATCAGGCGTTATATGTAGTTTAGTAGATATAAGATCGCGTCTGAAAATTTTCGAATCAAAAAAAATAAGAATCTCTGTTTTGGCATTATGCTCAATAATTGCTTCTTTGCTCTCAATTCCTGTTACCTTTGATAATTCTGCACTTAAATTCAAAATTGAACAAGAAATAAGTGCTGCTTTAAGCGCAAATTTCTCAATTAAAGATGACATTGAAATTCAATTGATTCCTTCTCCAGCAATAAACTTAAGCAATTCCCTTCTGCAAAATTATGGAAACGATAATAAAGTTTATAATATTTACTCTTATAACACTAAAATAAAGCCTTCTTTCTTTCAACTTCTACAGGGAAATTTTGTTATAAAAGAAATTACTTTTTCCAATGCAATTATAGAAAGATATTATATAGCAAATCCACCTATAAATCCTGAAAATAAGCTGCGTAGTAAAATTGTGCAAATTGTCTATGAAGCTGGAAAGAAAAATAGAAAAAAAACAGAAGAAGGCTTTAGTTATAAAATGTTTTCAGGAAATAAAATTGAAGCCAATAACTTAAAAATCGAGAGTTTATCAAAAAGTAATATTTCAATTTCTTTAATAAATTCTTCTGTAATTCTTTATGATAAATCGGCGAGAAAAAAATTAGTTGATAACGTTAACTTCAAAATAAATTTTAAAGAAAATAGTTTAAAATCTTCGGGTTACTTCAGCGATGATAAAGTGATCAACGAATTTTCTCTATCTGCTTATTTTGATTCGAATTCAAAATGGAAAAAGTCGGTATTTAAACTAAATTCACCATTTGTTAACTTAAAAATTAAGGGCAATTTCACCTCTAAAAATAATGGTCTTTTTCATAGCGACTTTAACGGTGAATTAACAGCTGAGATTTCTGAACTACAGCCTTTCTACAAAGGTTATGTAAGTAATAACAAAAACATTTACAACAAAATAAAATTAGGCGTCAACCCAATTAAAATAAGCTCTAATGTAAAAAGCTCTGGAGGAGATTTTTTATTCAGCAATCTAATATTAAATTCTAGTTTAATTGGCGGAAAAGGAGATATTTCTATTAACTTAACAGATAAATTTACTGCTGTAGATGTGCACTTAGATCTTGATAGACTTGATTTAGACAAAATTTTATCTTCAGAAAAAATTGACACCAACAATTCCAATTTGCTACCTAAAAATTATCAAACTTCCGATGAAACAACCGAAACCCTAAATGAAAACTTACAAGAGGAAGTAAAAACACCCGACACTAATATTGATTTAGTAAAACCAATAAAAGACTTTGACATAGCTGCCGAAATTAAAATCAAAAGCACCAAATATATTAACGGTGAAATTAAAAATATTGATCTCTATGCTACAATTTCAAATAACGGTGAAATTATGCTTTTACCAATAGTGTTTGAAATTCCAGGAGAAGGAAAATTAAGAGCGAATGGTATTTTATTTCAAGAAAATGATTTGCCTAAGTTTATAGGAAAATTTGATATTCAAGGTAATAAACTAAAAGATATTTTTGAATGGGTAGGGATAGAATCACAAAATCTTAAGTTCGACAATCTGAAAAGTTATTTTGTCTATTCTGATATTTTTTTGGCACCAAACAATATTTTACTGAACAACTTTTATTTAAATTTAAACTCTGATGAAAGTGAATTATTGGGAGAAATAAAAATTGATACTAGTGGTAAAACAACTTATATAAACAATAGTTTTCATGTTAGTAATTTTAATATTGATGATTATTTTTTAGTATCTGGACAAAATATTTATTTATCTCCAGGTTCTTTACTGAAAAAATTATTATGGCTAAACGAAATTAATATTAATAATAATTTTGACCTTACGTTCGATAAAATAACTTATAAAGGCGAAAACTTCAAAAATCAGTCATTAAAATTAATATTTGGACAAGGATATTTTGAGATCAAAGATTTACATCTTGAATCTGAAAAAACTGATTTAATGGCAAACCTGATTGTTGACATAAGAGACAGAACACCAAAATTTGATATGAGTATTTCTGCTAATAGCTTTTATTACAAATATGCTAGTTCCAACTTACAAGATGAAATAACAAGTAAAAATAATTTTGCCGATCAATTTTTTGCTTTACCCTCTTTGGAAGATTTTAGCGGGTCTATTTCACTACAATTTAATAGTTTATCTTTAGATGGAATTGAATTTGGAAATGCTAAATTAATAGGAAAAATTGATAGTGGAAACATTGCGTTATCTGAGCTAAATTGCGAAATTTACAATGGCAAACTTTCTTACAAAGGAAATATTGGGATTGGCACTAATAAAGTATTTAACGGCAATTTATCTCTTAATAACGCATCTTTAGAAAAACTTTTACCTGATTTACTTGGAGTGAACAATATCTACGGAATTGCCAATATTTCTGCCAGTATTCTTGCGTCAGCAAATAAAAAATCAGAATTTGCCACTAACTTTGTAAGCGAAATAAACTTCAGCTCTAATTCAGCCGTTTTAGGATATGGACTTAATGATTTGGTTCAAAAAACATTTTATAAACAATATTACAAAGATGATTTACAAGAGCCAGAAAAAATACTTTTTAATCCCGAAAGCACCACTTTATTTAAAGAAGCCAGCGGCACAATAAAAGCCAATAAAAATAAAGATAATTCTTTTAAAATTAACCTTAAAACAACAGCAGCTAATGGAATTTTATCTGGTAAATTTGATTTAAATCAAAACTCAATTGATAGTACTTTAAATATAATTTTTTTAAGCGGTAATGCTCAAAAACAAATTCCTATTAATATTGCAACTTCAATTAAAGGAGAATTTGGCAGTATTATGACTAGCTCTAACCTTGATCAATTAAAGCAATATGTTGGCATATCTGGAAACTATATCCAACCCAATATTAATACGAATACATCGCAAAATACAAAAGATACGAATCAAGCTAACCAAATAACAAATAATAATCCAAACAATACTTCAGATATTTTATCTTCGGAACTTTCAAAAATTAAAGACCAAAAAACAGCCAAAGAATTAAAGTCTGCAATGACTGATCCTGAAGCTTATATAGAGCAAAAAAGAAAAGAAGCCGAACTCAATAAAAACAATCAACAATGACAGAACGTATATCAATTAAAGAAATTTTACAAAAAAAGAATAAAGAAAAAATTATTTGTCTTACCGCATATACTTTTCCTATGGCAAAAATTCTTGATGAATTTTGTGATATAATTTTAGTTGGAGATTCTTTGGGAATGACCGTTTATGGTTTTTCTGATACTGTTGATGTAACTTTGGACATGATGATAAATCATGGCAAAGCTGTAGTAAAAGCGACTAAAAGATCTTTGATTTTAGTAGACTTACCTTACGGAACTTATGAAAATTCTAAAGAACAAGCTCTTAAATCTGCAAAAAAAGTTATCTCTGAAACAGGTTGTGATGCTGTTAAAATTGAAATTTCAAAGGAATTATTAGAAACAACTAAATTTCTTGTAGATAACGGAATTAATGTTGTAGGACATGTAGGACTTCTACCTCAAAGCGTTAGAAAAATTGGTGGATATCGCTATCAAGGAAAAGATGCTGAATCAGCAAAAGAAATTATCGAAATTTCAAAAGAAATTGAAAAATCAGGAGCTTTTGCTTTAGTAATTGAAGCAGTTCCAGCACAACTCGCAACAACAATTTCTCAATTAATAAAAATTCCAACAATTGGAATTGGTGCTTCACAAAAATGTGATGGCCAAGTTTTAGTAATTGATGATTTACTCGGTTTAAACCAAGAATTTAAGCCACGCTTTGTTAAAAGTTATAATAACTTGGTAAAGGAAATTTCTAAATCAGTTAAAGAATTTTGTTCTGAAGTAAAAAACGAGTCTTTTCCAGGAAAAAATAATCTTCTTTAAGTTAATTAAGCAAAAGACTAAAATGTTAATACAAGAGAACCTGTTGTTTTTCTTGATTCCAAGTCGCTATGAGCTTTGGCGGCTTCTGAAAAGTTATAACTAGTAATTTGTGGTTTTAAAACTCCTTTTACAATTGCAGCAAAAACTTCTCTTGCTCCAAGTACAAGCTCTGCTCTGTTTGATTTATACATCGCAAGCATAGGACGCGTTAAATACAGAGAATTAGCCAACAAATAATTTGAATCCAACTTTTCAATATTTCCAGAAGCTTCACCATAACTAACACACATTCCCATTGGCCACAAACATTCTAGCGACTTTTCCAGAGTATCTTTTCCAACACCATCGTAAACCAAACCTACTCCATCGTGATCTGTAATTCTTGCTAATTCATCAACAAAATTATGAGTTTTATAATTTATAACATGAGAACAACCATTTAATTGAGCTACTGCAACTTTACTATCATGTCCTACTGTACCAATCACTTCAATTCCCAAATATTTTGCCCATTGACATAATAGCTGTCCAACACCTCCTGCTGCAGCGTGAACTAATATTCTTTTCACACTTGAGGCAACATAAACACGGTGTAACAAGCTATGTACCATTAAACTTTTAGTTAAAGATCCAGCAACTTGAGCATCACTTAATTCTTTTGGTGGAATAACCAAATAACGCTGATCAATTGCTCTTTTTTCACTATAAGCACCCAGAGGCCCAGTCCCATAAGCAACACGCTCTCCAACTTTAAAATCGGTAACACCGGAACCAATTGATTCTATGACACCACAACCTTCAAAACCAAGAGTTGCTGGCATTTGACTTAGTTTGTATTGACCACGACGAAAACAAATATCAAAAAAATTAACACCTATTGCACCATGCCTAACAACAACTTCATTTTTCTTTGGTTTTGGATCTTCAACTTTAATTGGTTTCAAAATACCACTATCACCAGTTTTATTTAGAATAATTGCTTGCATTTTTTTAATTTTTTAAATTATACCAAGAAAAAAGTTTTTGTTAATTTCAATTCTAAGTTACACTAAATGCAACATCAAAATTTATTTGTTTTTGATATAGAAACAATTCCAGACACAAATTCCGCTAAAAGACTACTTAATTTAGAAAGTAATGATGAGAATTTTTTGCGTGAAGAATTAACAAAATATCATTTAGAAATAACAGAAGGAAAAAATTCTTTTCTACGTCAACCTTTCTGGAAAGTTATCACAATAAGTTTCTTAGAAGCTGAAATAATTCGTGATTTTAACGGACTTGAATTTTATCGCATCAAAGAAATACGCTCTGGTGGTGACTTAGCAAGCACAGAAGGCGATTTAGTAAAAGGATTTTTTTCACATTTGAAGAAAAACATTTCTCGTTTAGTAAGCTTTAATGGCAAAAACTTTGATCTTCCTGTTTTAAAATATGCTGCAATGAAACATGAAGTTGAAGCAACTTGGCTTTATAAAATGGGTGATAAGTGGAACAACTACAATCAACGATATTCTCTTGATTGGCATTGTGATTTAGCTGATGCTTTTTCTGATTTTGGAGCTTCAGCTAAAGTTAAAATGAATGAATTATGCGCAGCATTTTCTTTGCCTGGAAAAATTGGTGTCGACGGATCGCAAGTTATGAAAATGTTTGATGAAGGAAAATTACAAGAAATTAGAGACTATTGCGAAACTGACGTTATTAACACCTATTTACTTTACTTAGTTTATCAACATCACAATGGTTCAATTTCCAAAGAATCTTTTGTAAAGTGTAAATCTGAGTTAGTTGAATTTTTACAAAAAAACTCTGAAAAAAAGAAACATCTTAAAGAATTTTTATCAGAACTAGTTGTATAAAGAAATATAATTATGAGAGATTAACCGGTAATTATCCCTTTGCATCGTGAAACAATCTTTTTACAATAATCATAATTCTTAAACCAATTCAGAAAGATTTTATGAATTTCTTACGATTTCAAAAAAATTTCCGACCGAACAAGCGATAGTTAATTACTACATTGCGACTAGATATAGCAAGAAATTGCCGTACTGCAATAATTGTGGGAGTGAAAAATTTATCCTTAGAACCCATCATATAAAAGAAATTTATCAAGGGTAGAAAATTCTCTTGTAGCTGGAGGTTACACAGGAGAGTTTTTTTTAGATGCAATAAAAGAGCTGATCAGAGCAGATATTGAGGTTGTTAAACGAAATGAACTTCATACTTTTAAAGTTATTCCAAAACTTTGTGTCGTAGAAAGTTCCTTCGCTTGGTTAGAAAAATTCAGAAGGTTATGGAAAAATTATAAGAAGAAGCTCTCAACCTCACCAACTATAGTTCAGCTAGCTTTTATTAGATTGTTAATTGTTAAACAAAAAATTTATGATGGGTTTTAAAAATAACTTAAAATTCAGAAATTTGAGCAGCCTGCTTTATCCTTTCATCATAAAATCTTTCAATTTCACCAACTACGTTTTCACAACCCTGAGTTGTGTTAATTTTTGCTCTAAACTCTGAAGAATTTTTAAGTCCTGCACTGTACCAACCAATATGTTTTCTGGCGAGTGGAATAGCTGTTTGCTCACCATAATTATCAATCATCTCTTTAAAGTGATTAAGAACAATTTCTTTTTGCTCTTCAATTGATGGAGTTGGCATTGGCGTTTCTCCTCGCAACTCGGCATTAACTTGTGCAATCAACCAAGGCTTTCCATAGCAAGCTCTACCAATCATAACTCCATCAGCTTTTGAAAGCTCTAAAGCCTTTTTAGCATCTTCAGTGTTTTTAATATCACCATTTGCAATAATTGGAATTTTTACTGCTTCTTTAGTTCGTGAAATTAGCTCCCAATTTGCGTTACCATTATACATTTGACAACGAGTTCTACCATGTACAGTAAGCATTTTAATTCCAGCATTTTCTGCTTTTTTTGCCAAACTTGGAGCGTTTAAATTTTCATAATTCCAACCCAAACGCATTTTCATGGTAACTGGAATTTTTACTGCTTTAACTACAGCTTCCATAATACGAGTTGCTAAATCTTCATCTTTCATTAAAGCCGAACCTGCAAAACCATTAACTACTTTTTTTACTGGACAACCAAAATTAATATCAATTATGTCTGCTCCCAAATCTTCATTTAATCTGGCAGCTTCTGCCATAACTTTTGGCTCGCAACCAGCAAGTTGTACAGAAAGTGGATAAACTGAATCATCTTTCTGACATTTTTTTAAAGATTCGCGAGTTTGTAAAATCATTGCACGAGAAGCAATCATTTCTGAAATTAGCAGTGGAGCTCCAAATTTCTTTACTAATTTACGAAAAGGCAAATCAGTAACTCCTGACATTGGAGCCAGCAAGGTTTTGTCTTGTAATGTTATATTGTCAATTTTTATCATAAGTTAAAATCTTACTTTATAACAATAGATTACTTGTAATAATTTAAATTTAATCTGACATTCTGCATTTTCAGATAGTTAAAATTCTAATAATTTAAACTATCAGAAATTCTTTTTTCACTATCGTTATTTTTACTATTTTCGTCAATAGTTTTTTCGTTAGCGATATATTTGCTTTCCAAAAAAGTTTGATATGGGGTTTTTCCATAACAATATTTTCCAGAATGCGGTCTTTCATAGTTATATTTTTTAATAAATTTAGTAAATTTTAATGCAAAAAGTCTACGATAAACTAGACCTAAAATTGGTATGAAGTTCTTTCGGAATAATTACCCAAACTTCAGCCAAGTAATTCTTGCCTTTTTACCTTTTTAAAATAGCTTTTTAAGCCTTGATAGATTTACTCAAATACTGATTTCACAAAATGACTGAATTACACAAAACTGACCTTGTTATTATTGGTGCAGGACCAACTGGATTATTCTCAATTTTTGAAGCTGGAATGCTTAAAATTAAATGCCATGTTATTGATTCTTTAGAAGTAATTGGTGGGCAATGCCAAGCGCTTTATCCAGAAAAACCTATTTATGATATTCCTGCTCATCCTTCAATTTTAGCCAGTGAATTAATTGAAAAACTTGAAGAACAAGCTCGTCCTTTTGCGCCAACATATCATTTAAACCAAAGAGTTGAGACTTTTGAAAAAAACTCTGATGGAACTTTTAATGTTACAACTTCTAAAAATGTTAAAATTAATTGCAAAGCTGTAATTATTGCTGCCGGTTGTGGTGCCTTTGGACCAAATCGTCCTCCAATGGCGCGCCTTGAAGAGTTTGAAGGAAAATCGGTTTTTTACGCTGTAAAAAGCAAATCTGAATTTTCTAACAAAAAAGTTGTGATTGCTGGCGGAGGTGATTCAGCAGTTGACTGGGCGATCAGTCTTTCCGCAATTGCTAAAAAAGTTTATGTGGTTCATCGCCGCGATAAATTCAGATGTGCACCTGAAAGCGCAGATCAATTAAAAAAATTGGCTGAAAGTGGTAAAGTTGAAATGGTAATTCCTTATCAACTTGATGGCTTGAAAGGTTTAGATGGAAAACTTGAAGCAGTTTTAGTAAAAGATTTTGATGGTAATGTGCGTGAACTTGAAGCTGATTATTTACTTCCTTTCTTTGGTTTAGCAATGGAATTGGGTCCAATTGCTTCTTGGGGTTTAAATTTACATAAAAATCATATTGAAGTTGATCCTTCAACCATGCGCACTTCAATTGAAGGCGTTTACGCTGTTGGTGACATCATCACTTACAAAAACAAGTTGAAACTAATTTTAAATGGCTTTGCTGAAGCAGCAACTGCTTGCCACGACATTCGTAAAATTGTTCATCCCAATGAAGTTTTCCATTTTGAATATTCAACTTCTAAAGGGGTTTCTTAAATTTAATTTTTAAAACCATGTTAAAAAAACTAAGAATAAAAAATTTTAAAAGTTGGAAAGACACTAGCGAAATTGAAATGGCGCCAATCACCATGTTTTTCGGTGGGAATAGCTCTGGTAAGACTTCACTTTTGCAGTTTTTGTTGATGTTAAAACAGACATCTGAAGCAGAAGATTATTCTGGTCAGATTTTTAAGTTTGATGGAATTGTTAGCTTGGGAAATTTTAAACAAGTTGTGTATCAGTGTGATAAAAATAATTCTATTGAGTTCTCAATCTCAAGGGAGGTTAGCAAAAGGTCCAGATTTTTTGATAACGTAGAAAGTATTGACGCTATCGTAGCTGAAGAAGATAGAAAAATGGTCTTTAAAAAGATTGATGTGAAAGAGGTTGTGGAAAAAGACATCCGTGGCTTTAGTTGGAAAAAAAGAATTAATCAAATTCTGGATCCTAAAGATAAAGATGGGAACGAGGTAAAACGCGAAATAGAGAGTTTCTTTAAACATGGATGGAGCGCTCTTTTGTCTGCGGTTGTTTCTAAGATTTACTACATAGGACCGTTGAGAAATTTTCCCGAAAGAGACTATCCATGGAAAAATAACTACCCTTTTGAAGTTGGAAAAAGAGGAGAATTTACAATTCAAACCATAGTGGCGTCAAATCTAAAAAAAGAAAATTTAGAGAGCGAGGTTGCTAAGGCCCTAAAAAAAATGGGTTTGATAGAAAGTTTTAAGATCAAGCCAATTGCGAAGAATAGAGATGATCATTACGAGGTGAGGGTAAAAAAGAACAAATATTCAGCGGAAGTTTTATTGCCGGATGTAGGTTTTGGAGTGTCGCAGATTTTACCAATTTTAACCGCTCTTTATCATTCAAAAGAGGGGGCGATTTTATTGCTTGAACAGCCAGAGATTCATCTCCATCCAAAGGCTCAAATTGAACTTGCTGATGTTATAATTGAGGCCGTGGAAAAAAGGAAAATCCAGGTTATTATTGAAAGTCATAGTGAGCATTTTTTGACCAGAATCCAAACCAGAGTTGCTGATGCAACGATTTCAAAAGAAGACGCAAAACTTTATTTTTGTAAAAACGAAAAGGGTTATTCAGAATTAGAATTACTTAAAATTGAAGAATCAGGCAGAATTACCAATTGGCCACCAAATTTCTTTGGTAATATGCTCGAAGAGACATCTAACAGAGTTATGGCATTTAGAAATCGAAAAAACACCAAAAACTAACCACAAATAATGAAAAACACTTTTGTTATCGATACCAATGTTTTCAAGGTTGCAAGTCAAGAAAATCACGATTTAGCAGATTGTTGTTATGATTTTTTGGATAAACTTCTAGAAAAAAGTCACAATATTTTGATTGATGATTTTTTTGATCAAAAGTCAAAAAAGTTTATTAGCGAAATTGCGATTGAATATTCTAAGAACTTATCACCACAAGATAGAGCATTTTGGGTTTTGCAAAAAATTTATTCCCACGAACCAAATGGAATTATCAAAAGAATACCTGTAAAAAAAGATAAGTACAATAAATACTACCTTGATTTCCCAAAAGATTCTGACCTCAAAAACTTTGATAAAAGTGATAGAAAATTTGTTGCTGTTGCCATTGCAAGCAAAATAAATCCAGAAATTGTAAATGCTGTAGATTCAGACTGGAGAGAATGCGAAGTTTCTCTAAAAAAATATGTAAAACTAAAATTTCTTTGTAAATAAAATGTTTTCAAAACTCGAATTTTTAATTGCCTTTCGTTACCTTAAATCAAAACGCAAAGAAGGCTTTATTTCAGTTACGGCAGTGTTTTCTTTTGTTGGCATTATGATTGGTGTTGCAACATTAATTATTGTGATGTCAGTGATGAACGGATTTCGTGAAGAATTAATTGACCGCATTTTAGGAATTAATTCGCATCTTACAATTTACAGCCGCAGCCATCAAATTTCTGATTACGAAACCTTATTAGAAGAAGTGAAAAAAATTCCCGGTATTAAATATTCCAACCCAATTGTTGAAAGCCAAGCCATGCTTTCTTCCAAGAGCAAAAATATGGGTGGATTGGTTAAAGGTGTGAAGTTAGAAGATTTAGAAAATAAAAAACTAATTGCTGAAAATATAGTTGCTGGATCAATTGACAGCATTTCTGATAAAAACTCTGTCTTAATTGGTTCTGGAATTGCACAAAATATGAATTTAAAAATTGGTGATTCTGTTAGAGTAATTGCTGCCGAAGTGAATGAAACCATTATTGGGGTAATTCCACGCATTAAAACTTACCAAGTTGGTGGAGTTTTTGAAAGCGGACTTTATGAATATGATTCTACCACAATTTTTATGAATTTTGGCATGACTCAAACTCATTTCAAATTTCCTGAATCAGTCTCTGGAATTGAAATTTTTGTTAATGATGTAACTAATTTAGATGAAGTTAAAACACATCTTTACAAAATTTTAGCACAACATTCAAATTTATATGCTGTTGATTGGCAACAATCAAATGCCAGCTTTTTTGACGCATTAAAAGTTGAAAGCACTGTGATGTTTTTAATTTTAACTTTAATAATTTTAGTAGCGTCATTTAACATCATTTCCAGCATGATTATGTTGGTAAATGACAAAAACAAAAACATTGCCCTACTTAGAACAATTGGCATGAGTAAAGCTTCAATTATGAGAATTTTCTTAATTTGTGGATCATCAATTGGATTTGTAGGAACTTTCTTTGGCTTTTTGCTTGGAACTGTATTTGCAAGCAATATCAACAACATCAAACTTTGGTTAGAATCTGTAACTAATACAACTTTGTTTAATCCAACAATTTATTTTCTATCAACTTTGCCTTCAAGAATCTTAGTTTCAGACGTCACTTTGATTGTTTCTATGTCTTTAGTAATTTCATTTTTAGCAACACTTTACCCAGCTTACAAAGCCAGCAAGGCAAATCCTGCTGAACTTTTACGATATGAGTAAATTTATCAATCTTTAAAACAATTTTTGTAATTGCGACCATAATTAAATGTTATGTTGCAATCTACAAATCAAGATCTGTGTCTAAAAGTATTAAGAATTAAATATTTTTAGTTCAAATCAAATACTAAACCAAAAGAAAGATATTTTCTAATTTGATTGGAAACGCTTTCTTGAGATGTTTCTTTATATCTTCTTTGCTCATATGTGTGATTTATAGCAAAAGAAACCTTCTTGCTAATCCGGTATTTGATAGTTGTTCTGAAATCGTTGTCAATACTGTTGCTATTGATGAAAAAATAACCCCTGTTAATCAAACTTATATTTTTTGTTAGCTGTAAATTAATTCTTACTGAAGGCAAAAAAAACATCTGATACTTATCATAAACTTTAATATTGTTGTATCCAACGCTTGCATCAAGTTCAACTTTATCATCAAAAAATATTCTTCCAACCCCACCAGCAACACGATAGTCATAATAATAACTAGACAAGTCGTCATAATTAGCACGACCATAAAAAACAGCGTAATTATTACTATCTGCAATCATGAATTTATCAGAAATAATGGCATCATATAATTCTGATTTTTTAACCAAGTGGTGTTTATTTTTAGCTGTACCAAGGTTTGAGTAATTTTGTTCATGAGTAAAATAAAACTCATGCATCTGTTTGCCGCTACGATAATAATAACGACAATCTAGCTGATATTCTTTGGAATTTTGATCAGAATCACGATTACCAGAAAGTAAAATTGATTGGCTTATATTGCCGTTTTTATAGAACTTTCTTGATTTAGCAGAAACAATTCTTTCACGATCAGATTCATTATCTATTGCAAAAGCATTGCTTGTCAGAAAAAAACAGACGAATATGAGGAAAAATAATTTGCAGCAGGAAGCTGCAATGTTGTATGGGTTTGTGTGTGGCATTTAGTGATTTAAATATTAAGGCTGAACAGCTTCATTTGCTTCAGAACGACCATTTACATCGCCTGAAGAAAAATTGCTTTCAACTGGTTTAGCTGATGGCTCAGCAACACCAACATCGCTACCAGCTTCATCAATAATATCAACTCCTGCAGCATCTTCATTAAGCTCAGGAAGCTCAACATCCGACTCATTTGTTTCAGAAAGCCAACTTACATGACTTTTAATAGAATCAGAACATTTAACACCCATAAAAAAGGAAATTAACATTAACGCTATAATTACAATTGCTTCGGTTGTTTTAGTCATATTTTTATTAGTTTTTATTGTTTATTTCAGTGTCTTTTATTTTTAATTAAAATGAAATGCAATTATTACAAAAGCATTAAAATTGGATTTTCAATATAACGACGCAAAGCTTTCAAAAACTCCGCTCCGACTGCACCATCAACCGATCTATGATCAGAAGATAAAGTTACATTCATCATTGTGGCAACTTTAATTTGACCATTTTCTACAATTGGTTTATCAACTGCTCTTGAAACTGCTAAAATGCAGCTTTGAGGTGGATTAACGATTGCTGAAAAATTATCAATTCCAAACATTCCTAAGTTAGAAATGCTGAAAGAACCACCTTGAAACTCTTCAGGCTGTAACTTGCCTTCACGTGCTTTTTTAGCCAATTGCTTAGA
This sequence comes from uncultured Rhizobium sp., assembly GCA_964513555.1. Lineage (GTDB taxonomy): Bacteria > Pseudomonadota > Alphaproteobacteria > Rickettsiales > UBA1997 > UBA2645. The sequence goes on from CAZENB010000011.1 coordinate 22,155, forward strand.
TTCATTAGAAATTACTTGAATAGTTTTTTGATCAGCATTTTTGATGATTGGTGTGATTAAACCACCATCAATTGCAACCGCCATTGAAATATCAATATTATTATAAACTAAAACTGCATCATCAGACCAAGAAGAGTTAGCCATAGGAACTTGCTTCAAAGCCATTGCTGTTGCTTTTATTATCAGATCATTTACCGAAATTTTATAAGATGGCTTACCACTTTCGTCAGTCGCAGCAACTTCATTTAAAGAAGAACGAAGTTCTTGTAACTTGCTAATATTAAGCTCACATGACAAATAAAAATGAGGTACATTTTGCTTTGACTCCAACAATCTTTTGGCAATTACTTTACGCATATTGTTGTTTTTAACCGCATAAAATTCTTGCGAATTGCGGCGAACAACTCCAGATTTTGAGGCTCCACCAGATAAAAATTCTAACACATCATCCTTTATAACTCTGCCATGAGGTCCAGATCCAGTAACTTGGATTAATGAAACACCTTCATCTTTAGCAATTCTTTTTGCCAAAGGACTTGCTTTGACTTTATCTGACGCAAAACTTTGTCTTTGAGGTTTTGAAGATGCAACAAATTCACTTGCAACTATTTTATTTTCAACAAGTTTATCTTCTTTCTTCTCTTCAGTTTTTACTGTCGCTACTGTTTTTGCATCATAAGAATCAAGGGCTTTTTTATCTTCACCTTCTTCTAAAATTAAAGCAATGCAAGTGTTTACAGCAACGTTTTCTGTTCCTTCAGAAACCAAAATTTTTCCTAAAACACCTTCGTCAACTGCTTCAACTTCCATTGTTGCTTTGTCAGTTTCAATTTCTGCAATAACATCACCAGACTTAATTTTATCACCTTCTTTTTTAGTCCATTTTGCAAGATTGCCTTCCTTCATTGTTGGAGAGAGAGCAGGCATAAGAATTTCAATAGGCATATTTAGTGTTTGTAATTTTTAGTTTATTTTCTTTTAGGATGAGAATTCAGCTTATTTTTTATCTCAAAAAAGTAAATATTTTTTAGAAATTATTTTACCGCTCTTACATCAAAAGCATCTCTTATTGCTTCTCCAATAAAAACCAATAAAGATAGTAAAATAGTAATAACAAAAAAGCCGCTTAAACCAAGCCAATAAGCATTAATATTATTTTTTCCTTGCGCTAGAAGTTCACCCAGTGAAGGAGCAGTGACTGGCATTCCAAGCCCCAAAAAATCAAGAGAAGTTAAAGTTATAATTGAACCACTCAGCAAAAATGGCAAATTAGCAATAATTATTGGTGAAGCATTTGGCAAAATATGACGAAAAATAATTCTGCTATTTGAAGCTCCCATTGCTTTACTAGCACGCACAAAATCAAAATTTCTTAGTCGTAAGAACTCAGCACGCACATAAGAAACTAAAGACATCCAACTAAATAGAAGCATTAAGGCCAATAAAGTAAAAAATCCAGGTTCCAAAACAGATGATAATATTATCAACAAAAATAAAACTGGCATGCTTCCCCAGATTTCCATAAAGCGTTGCAAAATAATATCAATTTTACCACCAAAATAACCTTGAATTGCACCCATAAAAATTCCAACTATCGCACTAAAGAAAGTTAGGACTAAACCAAAGATTAATGAGACTCTTAGTCCATATATTATTCTTGCTAAAACATCACGTCCATTATCATCAGTTCCAAGTAAGTTTTGCCAATTTGGTTTTGAAGGAGCTGGGGTTTTAATTGTATAATTTATAGTATCATATGAGAAAGGAATTGGGGGGAAAATAATAAATCCATTTTTATTAATTAAGTCTTGTAATTCTGGATCTCGGTAATTGGCTTCAGTTTCAAAAACCCCACCAAATTCAGCTTCATTATATGACTTTATAATTGGGAAGTAGAAATCTCCTCCAAATCTCACTAAAAGAGGTTTATCATTAGATATAACTTCAGCAAAAAGAGTAAAAATAAAAATAACTAAAAAAATGCAAAAGGAATAATACCCTCTTTTATTTTTTTTGAATCTTTCAAAGAAATTTTGCGACATTTTTTTATTTCAGAAATTTATAGATTAGTTTTATAAATAAATTGAAAGACTAAATTAAAAAATACAAAAATAACCAAAAACTAGCTATGCTAGTCAATAAATACAACTAACCTGAGTAAAAGGACAACAAAAAAGGCTCCTTTTTAGGGGAGCCTTTTTTAAATTCTTGAAATAAAAGTAAAGTATTAAGCTTCAACTTCTGTTTCAGATGTTTTTTCAACTGCTTCTGAATTTTTTTCTTGGTTAGCAATTTTTCTGTATTTAGAAGCCAAAAGACCAGTACCTGCTGGAATCAAACGACCAACAATAATATTTTCTTTTAAGCCTTTCAAGTTGTCAAATCTACCTTGAACCGAAGAATCAGTAAGTACTCTTGTAGTTTCTTGGAATGAAGCTGCAGAGATGAATGATTTAGTTTGAAGTGAAGCTTTTGTAATACCAAGCAATACTGGTTGGCACTGAGCTGGCTTCATATTATCAGAAATCATTTTCTTATTAATTTCTTCAAATACATCACGATCTACATATTCCCCAGGAAGCAAAGTTGTATCACCAGAGTTAGTAACCTCAACACGCTTCAACATCATACTTAAAATAACTTCAATATGCTTGTCGTCAATTTTCACACCTTGCATACGATAAACTTTTTGCACTTCATTTACCATATAGTTAGTGAAAGCTTGTAAGCCTGAAATACGAAGTATATCATGAGGAACTGGATTTCCATCAACTAAGATATCACCTTTTTTGACAAAATCACCCTCACCTACAAACAAGTGTTTAGTTTTTACGAAAGAGTATTCAATTGGTTCTTGAGAAGCATCTTCTGGTCTAATTACAATACGACGTTTGGTTTTGTAATCTTTACCAAACTCAACTCTTCCGTCAATATCACTCATGATTGAAGCATTTTTAGGTTTACGAGCTTCAAACAATTCAGCAACTCTTGGGAGACCACCCGTAATATCACGAGTTTTAGAAGATTCTTTTGGAATTCTTGCTATAACGTCACCAGCTTTTACTTCATCACCGTTTAGAACGCTGATAATTGTATTAACTGAAAGCGGATATTCTTTTAACGCAGTTTCGTTCTTAGAATTTACTACAGATAATCTAGGTTTTAGATCTTGCTTACTGTATTGTTTCCAATCAATTATGATTTTTGTTGAAACACCAGTTGACTCTTCAATTTTTTCACGAAGAGAAACATTTTCAGTCAAATCATTATATTTGATAACACCACTTGCCTCTGAAACAACTGGAATATTATAAGGATCCCACTCAGCTAAGTGGTCACCTTTTTTAACTGATTCACCATTTTTATGAATTATTGTTGAACCATAAGGCAATTTATAGCTGTGAATTTCTACTTGGTTTTGATCAAGTAGAGTAATTTCTGAGTTTCTGCTAATAACTATTGTTTTTCCATGACGATCTATAAGGGTTCCTTTGTCGATAATTTTAACAATACCATCAGAAACAGCTGAAATTGCTGATTGTTCAGCACCTCTTTGCGCCGCACCGCCAATGTGGAAAGTTCTCATTGTAAGCTGAGTTCCAGGCTCACCAATCGATTGAGCTGCAACAACCCCAATTGCTTCACCAATACTAACAATATTACCAGTCGATAAATCACGACCATAACATTTAACACAAACTCCATCACCTGTTTTACAAGTAAGTACTGATCTTGATTTAATTGTTTTAACGCCCGCTTTTTCAATAGCTTCAGATAAAGCTTCATCAATCATAACTCCAGCTTTAACGATAACTTTTTTGCCATCAGGAGTTTTTACATCTTCAAGAGGAACACGACCTAAAGCCTGTTCAGACAATGAAGTTATAACACGTCCATCATCAACAATTGATTCAAGAATAATTCCTTCTTTTGTACCGCAATCTTCTTCGACAACAATACAATCTTGTGAAACATCAACTAATCTTCTAGTTAAGTAACCAGAGTTTGCTGTTTTCAAAGCTGTATCTGCCAAACCTTTACGCGCACCATGAGCAGAAATGAAATATTCCAATACGTTTAAACCTTCTTTAAAGTTAGAAACGATTGGGGTTTCAATAATCTCACCAGATGGTTTTGCCATCAAACCACGCATACCAGCAACCTGTTTAATTTGGTTTTCTGAACCTCTCGCACCGGAGTCAGCCATCATAAAGATTGAGTTTGCTTGAGATGGAATTGAGTAGCTTGAAATTGCACCCATCATTTCCTTGGAAATTTTGTCAGTACAATGAGTCCATTCGTCAATAACTTTATTGTAACGCTCACCAGCAGTAATTAAACCGTCACGATATTGTTTTTCTAACTTCTTAACCTTATCTATTGATTCAGAAATATTTTTAGATTTAGTTTGTGGAATAATCATATCGTCTTTACCGATAGAAATACCAGCAAGACAAGCATTTTTGAAACCAAGTGACATTATTCTATCACAGAACATTACTGTTTCTTTTTGACCACAGTTTCTATAGACAGTATCTATTAGGTTAGTAACGGCTTTTTTAGTCATTACTTTATTTACAAGCTCCAAGTCATTTTTCATAGCACTTGGAAGAGTGTTATATAAGTTTACTCTACCTGCAGTTGTCTCAACTTTCTGGAAGGTTCTTTCACCACTAGAATCTTTTATAGCAAAACGATATAAAATTTTATCATGAAGCGATATAACTTTATTTCCCAATGCATGTTCCAACTCAAAAATGTCAGAAATTGGCTTAGCTTTGGCTTTAGCAAATTCTTTTCCTTCCATTGTCAAGTAGTAAAGACCCAAAATAATGTCCTGAGAAGGCACAATAATTGGTTTTCCATTCGCAGGGCTCAGAATGTTGTTAGTTGACAACATTAAGACACGAGCTTCAACTTGCGCTTCAATTGAAAGTGGAACGTGAACCGCCATTTGGTCACCGTCAAAGTCGGCATTAAAAGCAGCACAAACAAGAGGATGCAATTGAATTGCTTTACCTTCAGTTAGAACTGGTTCAAAAGCTTGTATACCAAGTCTGTGAAGAGTAGGAGCGCGATTCAGAAGCACTGGATGCTCTTTAATAACTTCATCTAAAATATCCCAGACTTCTGATCTTCCAGCTTCAACCATTTTTTTCGAAACTTTAATAGAAGGAGATTTTCCGTATAGTTCTAGTTTTGAGTAAATGAAAGGCTTAAATAGTTCTAAAGCCATTCTTTTTGGTAAACCACATTGATGAAGTTTTAATTCTGGACCAACTACAATTACTGAACGACCAGAATAATCAACACGTTTACCAAGCAAGTTTTGACGGAAACGTCCTTGTTTACCTTTAAGCATATCACTTAAAGATTTGAAAGGTTTTTTGTTTGAATTTTTTACAACTGCACCAGATCTACCATTATCAAGCAAGGCATCTACTGATTCTTGCAGCATTCTTTTTTCGTTTTTAATGATAATTTCTGGAGCACCAAGTTCCATCAATCTTTTTAAACGATTGTTACGGTTAATTACACGACGATAAAGTTCGTTTAAATCTGAAGTTGCAAAACGACCACCATCAAGCATTACAAGAGGACGAATATCAGGCGGGATAATTGGCAATACATTCATCACCATCCAAGCTGGAGAATTTCCAGATTCAAGGAACTGTTCAATCAATTTTAATCTTTTGATAATTTTTTCCTTTTTCAGCTCAGAAGTCTGCACAGCCAAATCTTCACGCAATTCTTTTTGAATTTTTTTCAAATCAAGTTTTCCTAAAACTTTTTGAATTGCTTCAGCACCCATTTCAGCAACAAAGCTTCCAAAGCCATGTTCCTGCTGAGCTTTTTCATATTCATCTTCAGTCAAAATTTCGCCATCTTTAAGTGATGACATTAAGCTGTCAGTAACAATGTAAGACTCAAAATAAATAACTTTTTCAACTGATTTTAGAGTCAAACCAAGAATTGTACTAATTCTTGAAGGAAGTGATTTTAAAAACCAAATGTGAGCAATTGGGGCAGCAAGTTCGATGTGGCCCATTCTTTCACGACGAACTTTTGAAGAGGTAACTTCCACACCGCATTTTTCGCAAACGATACCTTTATATTTAATTCTTTTATATTTTCCACATAAGCATTCGTAATCTTTGATTGGGCCAAAAATACGAGCACAGAACAAACCGTCTCTTTCAGGTTTAAAAGTTCTGTAGTTAATTGTTTCTGGTTTTGTAACTTCACCAAAAGACCATGATCTGATTTTATCAGGATCAGCAATTGAAATTTTGATGGCATTGAAATCTAAAAGATCAACGGCGCTGTTGGAATTTAAACTTAAAAGACCGTGTGAAGAAGTTCCTGCTAGTGACATGAGATTTTTAATTTTATTTTTAAATCAGAAATTCTTTTAATACAAATTTTGTCAAATTATTTAATTTAACTTCTATAAAAAATTTATTTGCAAAGAGCCTCCGGTTAGATTTTTCTAAGAAATGTTTTTTAAATATATAATTAGATAAAAAACTAACTAAGGCTCAAAACAAAGTAGATTTTTTATTTTTCTACTAATTCTATGTTTAGACCAAGAGAACGAACTTCTTTGATCATAACGTTAAATGATTCAGGTATACCACAATTAAAGTTTTGGTTACCTTGGATGATTGATTCGTAAATTTTGATTCTACCAACCACGTCATCTGATTTAACTGTAAGCATTTCCTGCAAAGAGTAAGCTGCACCATAAGCTTGTAAAGCCCAACACTCCATTTCACCGAAACGCTGACCACCAAAGTGCGATTTACCACCCAAAGGTTGTTGAGTAATCAAACTATAAGGACCAATTGAACGTGCGTGAATTTTATCATCAACTAAGTGATGTAATTTCAGCATGTAGATATATCCAACTGTAACTTTACGATCAAATTTTTCGCCAGTTTTTCCGTCGAATAAATCAATTTGTCCAGATTTATCAGCGCCAGCAACTTCCAGTAATTTTGTAATGTAAGCTTCTTTTGCACCTTCAAAAATTCCTGTTGCAAATGGCACTCCATTTTTAATTTTAGAAGCAAACTTTATTAGATCTTCATCAGACATAGAGTTAATTTTCTTAACTTCGTTTGCAGACGAATAAACTTCTAGTATTTTGCTTCTCAGATCTTTTGCAAATTCTGCTTTCTTAGCAGAAACTTGATCTAGAATTTTACCAATTTGCTTACCAACTTCTTTAGAAGCAAAACCTAAGTGAGTTTCAAGAATTTGTCCAACGTTCATACGAGAAGGAACGCCAAGAGGATTCAAAACAATATCCACTGGTTCGCCATCTGCAGAATATGGCATGTCTTCAATTGGTGCAATTTTTGAAACCACACCTTTGTTACCATGTCGTCCTGCCATTTTATCACCAGGCTGAAGTCTATATTTCGATGCAACATAAACTTTAACTATTTTTAGAACTCCTTGTCCTAATTCATCTCCTGCTTTTATTTTAGCAACTTTATCGTTAAATTCTTTTTCGATCTCAGCAACTTTTTTATTGTGAGATTTAATCATTTTTTCAGCTTGATCCATCACTTTAGCATCATCAACAATAATTTTTACCAATTGATTTTTGCTTAATGCTTCAAGATCAGATTGCTCCAATTTTGACTTCGATTTTAACTTCTCAATATTGTTAGTTAATTTTTTCTCAACAAATAGAGAAATCAAAGCTTCTTTTAAAGAATCTTCTAAGAAGGATACTCTTAAGTTTTTACGCTTAGAAATTTCTTCAATTTGTTGCATTTCAATGTAAACTGATCTTTCATCTTTTTCGATACCCTTGCGAGAGAAAACTTTCACGTCAACAACAGTTCCACTAACTCCTGTTGAGGCATAAAGTGAAGAATCTTTAACATCTGACGCTTTTTCACCAAAAATTACCTTTAGTAATTTTTCTTCTGGTGTCATAGGTGATTCAGACTTTGGAGTAGTCTTACCAACCAATAAATCTCCCGGTCTAACTTCAGCTCCAATATGAATAATACCTTCTTCGTCAAGTTTTGCCAAAGCCTCTTCGCTAACATTTGGAATATCACGAGTAATCTCTTCTGGTCCCAAACGCGTATCACGGGCTACTACATCCAACTCTTCGATATGAATTGAGGTGAATGTATCTTGAGCTAGTAATTTTTCTGAAATAATAATTGAATCTTCGAAGTTATAACCGTTCCAAGGCATAAAAGCTACACGAACGTTTTTACCCAAAGCAATTTCACCATCAGAAATTGAATGACCATCAGAAATAATCTGACCAATTTTTACGTTTTGTCCTATGGAAACTGTTGGTCTTTGATTAATACAAGTATCTTGGTTGGTTCTGACGTATTTCGACAATCCATAAACATCAATATGTGGAATACCATCTTCGATAGACTCAACAACAATTTTTGACGCATCTACAAACTTGACAACACCGTCTTTTCTAGCTTTAACTGCAGCACCAGAATCAGCCGCAATAACTGCTTCCATACCAGTGCCAACCAACGGAGCATCTGGACGCAGTAAAGGAACAGCCTGACGTTGCATGTTTGAACCCATCAAAGCACGGTTAGCATCGTCATTTTCCAAGAAAGGAATTAGAGTTGTTGCGATAGAAACAATTTGTTTAGTTGAGACATCAACATAATCAATCTTATCTGGTGTCATCATGACGAATTCACCGTTTTTACGACAATTTACTAAGTCGGATTTGATATTTCCTTTTTCATCGATCTCAATTGTTGAAGGAGCAATCGCAAAATCTACTTCTTCTAAAGCAGAAAGATATTTTACTTCTTCTGTAACTTTACTGCTAACTACTTTACGATAAGGAGTTTCAATAAAACCGTAGTTATTTACTCTAGCGTAAGTAGCTAAAGAGTTGATCAAACCGATATTTGGACCTTCTGGAGTTTCAATAGGACAGATACGACCATAATGTGTTGGATGAACGTCACGAACTTCAAATCCCGCTCTTTCGCGAGTCAAACCACCAGGTCCCAAAGCAGATAATCTGCGTTTATGCGTTATATCGGACAAAGGATTTGTTTGATCCATAAATTGAGAAAGCTGAGAAGTGGCAAAGAAATCTTTAACAGCTGTCAATAAAGGTTTTGAATTAATCAAAGTTTGTGGCATGATAGTGTCAACTTCAACCGAGTTCATCTTCTCAATTATTGACTTCTCAATTCTTGACATACCAACACGTAACTGGTTTTCAATTAATTCACCAACTGCACGAACACGTCTATTTGCAAGGTTATCAATATCATCTGTTTTTAAATCACCGTGTTTAATCAAACTTAAGATTTTAACAGTTTGTTTTATATCATCGTGAGTTAAATGTAGAGTATCTTTTGAGACTTCTAGAGAAAGTCTATGATTCATCTTCATTCTACCAACATCAGACAAGTTATATCTTACGTCTGAGAAAAATAAATTTTCAAAGTAAGTTTTTGCGACTTCTAATGAGGAAGGAGATTCTCCAAGTCTAATCGCCTTGTAAATATCAAATAAGGCATCTTTTTGGTTTTGGTTTTTATCTACCAACATAGTGTTGTAAATGTAAGGTCCAACTTCAGATTTGCTTGGATTAACAATCTCAATAAACTTAAATTGAAGTTTTTGTAATATTTCAAGACTTTCTGGTGTAACTATACTTCCAGCTTCGAGTAATAGTTCTCCTGTCTCAGTATCAACCAAATCTTGAGCAACAATGTAGCCAAGCAATATTTCATCGGTTAAAAGATAACTTTCAAATTTTTCCTCTCTTAATTTCTCTGCAGCTTTACGAGTTAGTTTAGTTCCTTCTTTAACCATGATTTCGCCACTTTCAGCACAGATTAAATCATAAGAAACTTTTTTACCCACAAAAGAATCGACATCAAACTTTGTTGCCCAACCCTTCTTTGTCAAAAACGCTTCAACTGATCCATAGAAACTACGTATTATTTCTTCCGCTGACATTCCAACAGCTCTTAAAAGAGAAGAAACAGGAATTTTTCTTTTTTTATCAACTCGGAAGTAAAGAATATCTTTACTATCGAACTCAAAATCTAACCAAGAACCAATATGAGGAATAATTTTGGCAGTGTATGATTTAGAACCGGATAACTTTACATTTTCACTATCAAAAAATACACCTGGGGCTCTTCTCATTTGGGAAACGATAACTCTTTCTGCACCGTTAATAATGAAACTTCCAGTTTCAGTCATTAAAGGAATATCACACAAGTAAACTTCTTGTTCTTTTATCGAACGAATTTCTTTTACTTCGCTTCCTTCTTCTTGGTGCCACAATATAAGTCTTAACTGAGCACGCATAGGAGCGGAAAAACTTCTACCAGCAGACAAGCATTCTTGGGCTTCATATTTTGGTTCACCAAGAGAATATCCTACAAATTCAAGAGTTACCTTTGCAGATGAGTCAGAAAGTGGGAAAAACGAATTAAAAACTGATTGTATACCAATATTTTCTCTTTTGTCAGCATCAATACCAATTTGCAAAAATTTTGCGTAAGATTCTTTTTGTAACGAAATCAGATAAGGGATGGCCTCTCTGTCTTGGTTGTTACTAAAGCTTTTTCTTAGAAGAGCTTGATCAAAATTACGAGCTTGAGTCACCTTAAACCTCTATTTTGTTGACTTGTTTTAAATCAAATTTGACAGGAGTGATATTTTGACAGATTGATTGCCGTTGTAAAAACACGCAAGAAAAAAGAAATTCATCAAAAATCACTCATAACAGCATAAACACCAAAAGCCAATTCACCACTAAGGACAAATTGGCTTTGATTTAGAAATAGAAAACTATTTCAATTCAACTTTAGCACCAGCTGCTTCAAGTTTCTTTTTAATTTCTTCAGCTTCAGCTGTTGGAACGTCAGATTTTAATGATTTTGGAGCACCTTCAACTAAATCTTTAGCTTCTTTCAAGCCAAGACCAGTTATAGCTCTAACTTCTTTAATAACGTTGATTTTGTTATCACCAGCAGCAGCTAAAACAACTTCAAATTTGTCTTTAACTTCAGCAGCAGCAACAGCAGCTCCACCTGCAGGAGCAGCAACAGCGAAAGCGGCAGCAGAAACGCCCCATTTTTCTTCTAATTTTTTGCTCAAATCAGCTAATTCAAGAACTGTAAGTGAGGAAAGTGTTTCTGTAATTTGATCAAGATTAGTAGTCATTTTTTATCCTATTATGGTTTGTTATTAAAAAATTAATTTATTAGCTGTTAAACGAGGAAGCCATTCCAGACTCAGGAGCTTTCAAAATTCTCACAAAGTTAGATTGTGCACCTTTTAGCTTGCCCAAGAATGAAGCGCGTACTTCTTCCAATGAACCAAGTTTTGCCAAATCTCTGATTTTATCTTCAGAAATTAATTCATTATTCAGGTAGCCGATTTTTATTTCTAAAACCTCAACTTCCTTAGAAAAGTCCGAAATAACTTTTGATAAAGCAATTACATCCTGAGAATAAAGAACTGCTGTAGGTCCATTTAAATGAGGAGAAATGGACTCTAATTCTGTGCCTTTGATAGCGACTTTTACCAAAGTGTTCTTAGCAATTTTCATGCTACATTTTTTGTCTTTAAGAGCAACCCTCATATCATAAAGTTGCTTGTCTGTCATTCCTCTATAGTAGATTATTGCCACGAAAGGACTTGCTGTTAGGCTTTCCTTTAGAGAGGAAATTAATTCTGCTTTTTGATCTCTGTTCATCTTTATAAAGAATTTTTAATTATAAACTTTCAACAGCAACTTGTACTGATTGACCCATTGTAGTATTCAAGTAAAATTCTTTAATGAATCTTCCTTTAGAACTTTCAGGTTTGGCATCTTTGATAGCTTTAACAATAGCTTTAGCGTTTTCCAATAAAGCTTGGGCTTCAAAATCTACTTTACCAACTAGGCAATGAACTGTTCCTGCTTTATCATTTTTAAAGTCAACTTTACCTTTTAAAGCATCAGAAACAGCTTTTTTAACATCAGCAGTAACAGTGCCATTTTTTGGGCTTGGCATTAAACCACGTGGTCCCAATTTTTTAGCAACTTTGCTGATTTTTTGCATTACATCTGGTGTTGCAACACAGCAATCGAAATCTAAAAAACCACCTTCAATTTTGGCAACTAAATCTTCTAGACCAGCTAAAATAGCGCCAGCCTCAAGAGCAGATTTTTTTTGTTCTTCATTAGCAGCAAAAACTACTACTCTGACTTTTTTGCCAGATCCATTCGGAAGTAATACAGAACCTTTAACCGATTGGTCAGATTGTTTAGCGTCAATACCAAGGTTAACTGCTATATCAACAGACTCGTTGAATTTGCGTCTTTTTGCAGAGCTTAAATCTTGAACTTTTTTAATTGCTTCTTCGAGATTTGCTACTGAAATTTTTTCAACTATTTTTTTATTATTTTTTGCCATTTGTTGTACTAAAGTTTTGTTTATTCTACTACTTCAAGTCCCATTGAAATTGCTGAGCCTCTTACCATCTCCATGCAAGCTTCAATACTGGTAGCATTCATATCAACCATTTTTTTCTTAGCAACATTTTGAATCTGCGCTTTAGTAATTTTTCCGGCTGTATCTTTTCCAGGATTTGAAGAACCTTTTTGAAGACCAATTTCTTTCATTATTAAATAAGAAACTGGAGGATTCTTAGTTGTGAAAGTAAAAGATTTATCTTTGTAAGCTGTTATTGTAACAGGTATCGGAGTACCCAAATCATAGTCAAACTTCATGGCATTAAATTGCTTACAGAATTCCATGATATTTAAACCTTTTTGACCCAAAGCCGGACCTATTGGCGGAGCTGGATTTGCTTTGCCTGAAGGCACTTGTAACTTTATAAGACCTAAAACTTCTTTTTTACTTTTTGACATATTTTTTAAGGAAATTAGCTGATAATTTTTAATTATAAGCCGCTTTATTGCTTTATTTTATTGACCTTAACAGGTGTTTAAATTTCTTGCTAATTTTGCGAGGCGTAGAAATTTAGTTTTACAAATTTAACTTGCAATATCTTTTTTAAAAATCTGCAAATTATTTCTAAAAAGAATAAAAATCGATTTTATTTATTTTTCATTAACCATAACAAGAATTTGTACAAAGAGGGCTTATCTCTCATAAAAAAACTTTATTATAAAATTTAAAGTATGAATAAAATCTATGAAACTTTTTCAACTTGATTGATATCAAGTTCAACCGAGGTTGCTCTACCAAAAATCAAAATTGAAATTTTTACTTTTTGCTTTTCAGCATCAAATTCTTCTACCGTTCCTGTGAAAGATTCAAAAGGACCTTCTATAACGCTCAGAGTTTCGCCAATATCAAATATAACGTTTTTACTATCTGAAGCCTGTTCGTTTGATAAGTTTAATATTTCTTGCATCTTAACGTCAGAAACTGGCTCAGGATTATTTTTACCACCCAAGAAACCCATAACTTTTGGTATAGCGTTTAATAAATTGTAGGCATCGGAGTTGATGTTAGCATTTATAAAAACATATCCTGGGAAAAGCTTTTGCATCTCTTGAACTTTTTGGCCCTTTTTTATTTTTATTACTGGTTTTGTTGGCACCAAAACATCAGCTACATATTGACCTAGAGCACCACGCATGATCATTGATTTAATATCAGAGGCAACTTTATTTTCTTGCCCCGCCATAACATTTAATATATACCACTTATTTTCTTTGTTTTCCATCTGATATAAAATTCTTTAATTTATTAACTAACTATAGCCTTGATAATTGTAGAAATTAGCAAGTCAGCCGAGCCTATTGCTAAAGCCACAACTATTATAGTAACTAAAATTGTTACAGTTGTAATATAAGTTTCTTTTTTGGAAGGGATGTGGAGTTTTTTTAACTCTTCTACTACATCTCTTAAAAAATTTAATATTTTCAAGGAACTATTGACAAGTTTAGTTAAACATACAAAAACAAAAACATTAAAGATTTTGTCTGAACCAAAAATTTGGCAGGAGCGAGAGGAATCGAACCCCCAACCAACGGTTTTGGAGACCGCTACTCTACCAGTTGAGCTACGCTCCTAATTCTTTCTTTGTCTAAGAATTTTCGAATTTTCTTAGACAAAGATAAAGTGTCTTTTTTATTTTATAATCTTAGAAACAACGCCGGCACCAACAGTTCTACCACCTTCACGAA
>CAZENB010000012.1:0-224 GCA_964513555.1 uncultured Rhizobium sp.
TCTTACCACATTTTGCCATAGCTTTACCTCTAATTTGCAAAAGTTTTGCTGTTTCTTCCAAAGTGATTGCTTTTGCTGCGCAAAGCGCAGAATATTCTCCCAAAGAGTGACCAGCAACAAAAGAAGATATATCTTCAACTTTTTTACCGAATTCTTTTTCTAAAACCTGGATTAAAGCAATTGAAACCGCCAGACACCAACCAATGTATCGCGTACTGGTTGCT
>CAZENB010000012.1:234-14944 GCA_964513555.1 uncultured Rhizobium sp.
CAACTGTTTTGAAAGCTTTGCGTGCTACTTCAAAATTATCATTTAAATCTTTTCCCATTCCAACCACTTGAGAACCTTGACCCGGGAATACTAAAGCTTTTTTCATAATTTGTTGTTAAATATTATTAAAAAATGGTGCTAGGCACCAAAAACATTAGACAGAGTATTTTTTTAGAATTTCTTTAAAATCAGCAGCAATTTTTTTATCTTTCAAAGCAAATGCAATATTAGCTTCCAAATATCCCATCACATTTCCACAGTCAAATCTTTGTTCATCAATAACTTTATAGTAAAAAGGAAATTTTTTACACATTTCTTTCATGGCATCAGTCAATTGAATTTCTCCACCTGAACCAATTTCAAACTTTTCTAGATATTCAAAGATTTCTGGCTGCAAAATATATCTTCCAGTAATTGCCAAATTTGAAGGTGCAACTTCTGGTTTTGGTTTTTCAACCATATCAATAATTTTTTCTACACCTTGGTTTTTTATTATTCCGTATTTTGAAGTATCTTGTGGCAAAACCTCACCAACAGCAACAACACTTGATATTTCTTCTTTCCTGTTATAAAGATCGATCATTTCACCCAAGAAATTTTTAGAACGTCCTTCATTCTGCATCATCATTTCATCAGCAAGAATTACAACAAAAGCTTCATCTTTAGCAATAAAGTTTCTAGCACACCATATAGCATGACCCAAACCAAGTGGCTTTTGTTGTCGTACAAAAGCAATTTGTCCTGCTTTCGGAAGCCAACTCATAACTTGTTCAAGCTCTTTTGCTTTGTTATTTTCATCAAGCTTTGATTCAAGTTCATATGCATGGTCAAAATGATTGTTAATAGCATTTTTATTTCTTCCTGTTACAAATATAAAACGCTCAATTCCTGCATCTTTTGCTTCCTCATAAGCATATTGAATTATTGGCTTGTTAGCAATTGGAAGCATTTCTTTAGGCATTGATTTTGTGGCAGGTAAAAACCTAGTTCCAAGTCCACCAACTGGAAATACTGCAGTTCTAATTTTTCTCATATTTTAAAGAAATTTTATTATGAAACTTAAGATTGTTGTTCAGCAATTTTCAACTTGCGATAAACTGTAGATCTTCCAACATCAAGTCTTTTTGCCACTTCAGACAAATTACCATTATAAATATCGACCAATCTTCTTACAACCTCTTCTTCAATTGAATCAAGAGTTTTACAATTTCCCTCATCATCAAAAATATCAATCAACTCGCTGTTAATACTAGAATTTTCTTTAATAACTGCTTTTGACTTAGTAAGAGTGTTATTTTCTTTATTTAGAAGTTGAGGAAAATGTTCTGATTTCAATAACTCGTCATCACATAAAACAACAGCTCTAAAAATTGAATTTTTTAACTGACGAATATTATCTTCCCAATCATAATTGCAAAGTAGATACAAAGCTTCCTGACTAATTCCTTTGATTTTCTTATTTTCATTAATGCTGAAGTTACGACAAAAACTTTCAGCAAGAATTTGAATATCTTGATGATCACGTTCTTTTAGTGATGGTAAATAAATAGAGAAAGCAGAAACTCTATAGCGTAAATCTTCACGAAATTTTTTTGCCTCAACAAGTTTTGACAAATCACGATTTGTTGAGGAAATTACTTGCACATTAACTCTAACAGGAGATCTTGATCCAACTGGCTCAAATTCTCCTTCTTGAAGAAAACGTAAAATTTTCACCTGCAAATCTAATCTTAAAGAATCAATCTTTTTGAAAAATATTGTTCCGTTATTTGCTTCACGAATTTTGCCAAGGTTTTTTGTCATTCCTTCAGTTAGAGGTTTGTCAGATCCGAATAATTCTTCCTCAGCAACATTAGACTTTAACAAGTCACACTCAACCATAATAAAAGGTTTTCCAGATCTTAAGCTTGAACCATGAATTGCACGAGCAAGCAACTCTTTTCCAGATCCGCTTGCACCTTCAATCAAAATTGGCAAAGATGAGTTAACTGCTTTTTTCGCAAGCTTAATTGATTGCAGTAAGGAATCACTTTGTCCAATGATATCAGAAAAAACAACTTGATCTCTACTTTTTCTTGCTAAATGTGAAACTTGATACTTAAGATTCTTTTTTTCAATTGCGTTATTAATAGAAGCTGCCACACGAGTAAAAATGTCTCTTTCACCTTTAACTATATAATCAATTGCTCCCAAATTGATTGCCGTTACTGCTTTTGAAATATCTTTACTCGAAGTTAAAACAATAACTTGTATATCACCTTTAATTGCTCCAATTTGTTTTAACACTGTTAATCCATCGATATCAGGCATTGAAACATCAAGTAACATAGCATCCATATCATAGCAAGATAATCCATCAATTACTTTTTTGTTCATAAAAAAGTCCACAACTTCCATACCACTATTCATAATCAAGAAGTTATGACCCATGTTTCCTATGAATTTGCCAAGAATCTTGCACTGAGTCTGTTCGTCGTCAACAATAAGTATATTTCTCTTCACCATCTTATCAAAAAAATTTAGTAGTTATTAATTTATAACAAAGCTTAAGCTAATGGTTTTTACTAAGTAAATTTATGTTTTTTAATTCATCTAGCACTAATTTTATTTAACATTTAGCAATATAATTTTGCAATTCTTTATCATAAAAAAATTATTTTTTTGCTGTAAAAAGTTCGCCAAAAATATTTATAATTTGATAAATCTATTTCATTTTCCTCAATATGAAAATTGAATTTTTTTATAATAAATTAAGGATTTCTTTTTTGTTGAACCAGTTGAATTATTCTTGCAGCAGTTTCTTCAACTGATTTTTTTGTTACATCAATTATTGGACAGTTCAGTTTTGCAAATAATTTTCTTGATTCCGCAACTTCTGCTTTTACAGAGTCAACATCAATGTAATCAGTCTTAATATCTTGACCAATTGATGCGAGACGACTTTGTCTTATTTGGACTAACTTTTCTGGATTAATTGTTAAACCAACAACAAGAGGCTTCTTTAGATCATATAAAGTTTCAGGAATTGTTTCCAAAGAAACGAATGGAACATTAGCAGTTTTATATCCTCTACAAGAAAGATAAACAGAAGTTGGAGATTTTGAAGTTCGTGATACACCAACTATCACAATGTCAGCATCATATAAATCCCAGGTTGATTGACCATCATCATGATTAATAGTATAGTTAATTGCTTCAACTCGTGAAAAATATTCCTCACCTAAAATATGTTGCCTACCAATTGTATGATTCATATTCATACCCAAATAATTTGAGAACTCTGTAATAATACGAGATAAAACAGGAATACATGGAACCTGTAAATCGTAACAGTGATTTTTCAAAACTTCTATAAGCTCATCTTGCAAGATTGTATATAAAACAATTCCTGGATTTTTGGTAATTGATTCCATCACTTTTTCTAACTGCACTTTGCTTCTAGTCAAAGGCCAGATAAAATCTTGAGATTCTACACCTTCAAATTGCGATAAAACAGCACGGGAAACTGAACTTAAAGTTTCTCCTGTTGAATCAGAGATAAGATGAACATTTATTTTTTTTACAGTCATTTTAACGATTAACCATTGAAGGAATTTTAATATCAGAGTTTACAATAACAGTAATTTTAGTTCCTTGAGGAACTGTAATTACTGGATTAACATCAAGTGTATTAGATACCACTTGACTTGCTGTATCAACAATTGTTTTTGCTACATCAGCAACAACTTGTGCTGAAGCATTGCCAGTTGTAGTTGTAACACCAGCTGTTGTTGTAGCAGTTGTATTATTATTAGTACCAATAATTTTTTGAGCAAGAGCAGCTCCACCAACTGCCAAAACGCTTGTTAATAAAGAATTAGCAATAACAGATCCATATTTCGCATCAACTTCACCAGAAATACCAGATCTACCAAACTGATCAGACGCATTAAAAGTAATTGCCAAGTCAACTCCATCTGATCTTATCAATCTTGTCCAGCCTATATCTACTCTTCCCTGGCCTCTTAGAATTTTACTTGAATAAGCACCAAATAATCTTGATCCTCTTGGAATTAAAACTTCATTACCAGATTCACCATAAACATCACGACTTACAATTGCTCTAACAAAACCAGGTAACTCAGTATTAATTGCTGTTTCTAAAACAGCAGTAAGTAATTTTCCTTGGGTAATTGAATGAACTCTATCATCAATATAAGTTGTTTTTACAGCTGATTGCGTCTTTGCAAGAGATGCAATTGGATCTTGATTCAAATTTACAATATTTTTATCATATCCAACTCCTAAAGAAGGGCCTGCACCACCTCCAGAAAAAACTATAATTGGCGAGTATCTTGGATCAACATCTTTTGTTTTAGGAGCCTCGGCTGGTATTTGGTTTACAACAGGCGTAATCTGTTGCTGATTATTTAAATTATTTTGAGGAATCTGAACTTCATTAGTTACTTGATTTGTTTGTTGTTGCTGCAGTTTTTGCTGCAAATCAGGAGGAGGCAATATTTTCTGATCTGCTAAAAGTTCTTGTGGTAAAGAAGGTAATTCTGGAACTTCTGGTGCAGCTGGTTTTTGCAGTAATTCTACATTATCAACCTTTTTTTCTGTTGAATCTGGTTCAATTTCAAAAGGAGATTTGGTTTCAGATGGCGCAACTACAGAAATTGGAGGAGCTACTTCTTGAATAACTTCCTTTTTTTCTTCTTTTCCACCAAAAAAGATGTAAATAACAACAGCAATCAAAGTTACCGAAACAGCAATTAGAGTAATCTGGTTTTTTTTAGCAGATGATATCTTGGGTCCACCACTATCTACTTCTGATTCAACTTCTTCTTCATCTTGTTCTATTTCTTCTACTTCTACCTGCTTTTTAAGAATTTTACTTTTCATTTTGTTGGGTTCTTATTTTTTAAAATTTTCAACCAGTTTGAATTTTTATTAGAAACACTTTTGATTCAGTAAATGTTTGGGTTTAATAATTAAATTACTAAAAAAATTTTATAGCAATTTCATTTTATACAAAAATTCTCTAATTAATTCAAAAACTTCTTCTTTATTTTTACCATTTATAATCACGTGATTTTTAAAATCTGGTTGCACAAGAAATTTTTTATCTGACTTAATCTTATTATAAATAAATTCACCACTCACAGAATTAACAACTGGATCATTTTTTGATTGTATAATTAAAGAAGGAACATGAATTTTTTCTAAGTTATGATCACATTCTTTCATAAGATTTTCAAGTTGTTCAACACCTTTTAAATAGTTACGACTATAGTTTATTTCTGGATTTTCAGGAACGTCATCAACATATTCAAACTTGCCTTTTTCTATATGTAACTTTTCTAATAGCTCATTCCAAATATTAATTCCTGGGACCATTCTTGTTCTGATATCACGAAGTTTTAAAGCAGAATTTACAACTGCAATTCCTGCTAAATGCTGTTGTTTTTTGGAAGCTGATAACAAAGTTAGAAGACCACCAGTAGAAAAGCCAATCATAAATACTTTAGAACAGTGATTTCTAAGAGCTGCATAACCTCTTTGGACACTATCATACCAATCTTGCCAAGTAACATCTTTTAAATTAATTGGTGATGTTCCATGGCCCTGCAGTCTTACCGAGTATACCATAAAACCAAATCCATTAAAAAATTTCGCTAATGCTTCAACTTCTTTTGGGGCAGACTTATAACCATGACAAACTAAAATTCCCGTTTTCTTAATTTTACAAGGAACATTTGGTTTTAAGTCAAGAAACAAAGGAGATCCAACCTGTTTATCTTTAGAAAACTTATCATCAAAATAAATTTGATAATCATTGTTAAAAATTTCTAAATCTCTTTTTCTAATTTCCGTAAAAACTTTTTTCTTTAATTGTAATTCAGCAATTTTACCGTTTCTTTTCACTATACTTTTTGCTGTTTCAAGCAAAAAGAATTCATTTAAGACAACCTGAAGCGTATTTTCTTTTCTTATTTCATGGAAATCATATTTTTTGTTTAAAAGATCTTTTGAAATTGAAATACTATCTCCATTTTCAGAGATTAAATTTTGCAATTTTGCAAGTTTAAAAACGCTATCAAAGGCTTCGTGTGGTTCATCAAGAAACATTTTTATTAAGTTATCTTCAAATATACTTTGATGTAGACGATACTTACCAAGTTTACGCAACATTACTGCAGATAAGTAAATAACTCTTTTTAAATGATCTTTTGTTATTTTATTTTGAGGAGAGTAAAAGAGAACAGCACTAAAAAGATGGTCAAAATTTATTTGAGCATCAAAATAAATTTTTTCCATAAAATCATTAGTAAGACGATGTCTAAAATACTTAAGAACAAAGTTAGTTTTAGTTTCGTTTTTAATTATAGGAATTTGATAAATTAAGTTTTTTTCTGCCTTAATATAATCAGCTAAATTAACCGCTTTGCCAAAATTAATGTTTATTTCAGCATCTAGCAAAATATTTCCTTCAATTTCAAGCTCTTCAGCAACTTGTCTTGGTATTCTTTTCACTAATTTTGATGCAAATTTTTTGATGCTATTATTACCTGGACGTATTGGATAGTATGTTATGTTAACTGGAACTATATAAGTATTTATTTCTTTTAAACGTTCTTGATACTCAACGCCAAGATCAACTTTAAAATTGTTCAATAAATCTTCTTTATTTTTCTTGAAGGCATCCACCAAATCTTGGCGATATAACTCGGCTTTCAATGCCAGTACAGCTGAACCAGTTCTTACATTTCCAATCCCGTAAGGTGTGTAACTAACAAAGCTTGATTCTCTTTTAATCTCTTTGCTTTTTATCATACTTCCTTCTGGATAAATCATCCAATCATAATCACCAGTAATAAGATCTTTTAATATTATATTATCACGATTTGGATTTTTAGTAGAAATTGTACCAACCGAGTTTAGAAACTTTCCAAGAACACCATGATAAAGTCCAGAATCAGCAAGACAGCGAACTTGTCTTCTAGTATGTTTATGAATTAAGTAAGGAATAAAAAAAGTTTCCGATCTTGTGAAATGATTTCCAACGAATAGAATTGGGTGATTTGGCAAGTTTTCAAGACCATTAACAGTAAATCTTGAACCAAGAAGTCTTTTTAAAATATTTAATGCTAAAGCAGCATATTTAAAAGTTCTACTTGCCATTTTTTTCTAAGAAAATTTTTGTTGAAAAAGTAATTGGTTTAAAAATACCAATTCTTTAACTTCAATTTCGCTACCTGATATTTTAATCTTTTCTTTTATTACCGTGGCAATCTCAAAAACGTGGATTCCTTTTTTTTCAGCTTTTTTCTTGAAATCAGCAACTAAAGAAGGATCCATTGCAACTAAATAACGTCCCTGATCTTCACCAAAAAGCAAATGATTTTCATCCACATCTTTACCAGAACTAATTTGAGAAATATTGATTTCACAACCCAACTTATCACTAGACATTTCAAACAAAGCAATCATTAGACCTCCATCCGAAACATCGTGACAAGAGTTTATACTACTATTTTCAATTAACTCTCTGACAAACTCACCATGTTTTTTCTCCTCTTCTAAGTTTACTTTTGGTGGATTTTTTTTAGATTCATTTTTTAAAATTTCTTGTTCAAAAAGAGAACAACTGATATGACCAAAAGTTTTTCCAATTACAAAAACTTTATCACCTTCACCCTTGAAACTAATATCACATCTTTTATCAAGATTTTTAAGTAAACCAACACCACCAATAGCAGGGGTCGGCTGTATAGCTTTACCGTCTGTTTCGTTATAAAGAGAAACATTACCAGAAACAACTGGATAATCTAAAGCTTTGCAAGCTTCAGTTATACCATTAATTGAACGAACAATTTGACCCATAATCTCTGGTTTTTGTGGATTACCAAAGTTTAAACAATTTGTAATTGCAAGTGGCTTTCCACCAACTGCAGAGATATTGCGATAAGTTTCAGCAACTGCTTGCTTAGAACCTTCAAAAGGATCAGCTTCAACATAACGTGGAGTACAATCAGTCGTCATGGCTAAAGCTTTGTTAGTGCCGTGAACTCTTACAACACCTGCATCACCCTTAGTTTGGATTGTATCATTCATAACTTGTGAATCGTATTGTTCGTAAATCCACTTTTTTGAAGCTAAGTTAGAAGTTTGAACTAAAGTTTTTAAATTTTGTAAAACTTGCTGCGACATCGTTTTTATTAAATAAATTTATGACTAGAAAAAATCACTCACAACTACTGAGAATTTTATTTATTCTTCCTTCCCAGAATTGATGAATAACAATATTTGAATGATGATTTTTTACCACTTCAAGGTTTATATTACAAGGATATTCATTTATATAAAAACTTTGGTAAAAATGTTCTGAAAAGAAATCATATAAATTTCCAAAAAAAGAATCATGATATACAAAAACATTTGGTAAACTTTTCTTATTATTAATATAATACAGAGGATGATGAAATTTATTTTTTTCTTCTTCGCTAGCATTTTTGATTTTAGATGTTCTTTCAAATTTCTCTTTTAAATCATAATCAAGATTTTTTTCATCACTATTAATCATTTCAGAAATATCACCCAAAAAATAATTTTCAGCTTTATCTTCAAAATCTTTTCTTAGATTTGGTTTGAATTTGGCTTTAGCGAATTTATCAAATATATTCAATTTATTCATAATTTGAATATATCCGTAATGAGCTCCTCTTCTATTCCAATGAGTATCCGTCTTATGATATATAACTTCATTTTTTTTCGCTTCTAGCAAAACATTTCTCAAATCAACAATTGGGAAATTTGGTTCAACTGATAATAAAGCAGATAAGAATTTATCTATACGATGTTTATCTGAAATTGAAATGTAGTCCGGTAAGAATTCTGGATATATTGTTGATTTATCAGCTGCGATAATAACCAGATAGTCTATATTATTATTTTTTGCTTGATTCCAATTTTCTATAAATGCTTTCACACCTTTAGATATAATATCATCTTCCAGAATTGCTTTCCCTTGAACATCTAAAATGGAATCTTCATTATCGAAATAAAGCCAACCTTCTTTACCTATTATTACACGTGCTAAAGGAGATTCGTTGAAAATTTTATCAGTAATTTTATTATGCCACGAAATTAATGTTTTTCTAAAACCATAATTATCATTAAAGAAACTTTCAAATTGCTTTGGATATATTTTTAATTCCTCAAAAGATTCAGGAATTTTTGGCTTTATGGCCATTTTTCTTTTTTCAAATAAATTCTTTATCGGTGAAAAATGAAAAACAGAATCAAAAGAAGGAACTAGTAAAATTAAAGTAAAAACAATAATTAAAAATATATTTAATTTTTTAACTTTAGACACAAATTAAAACTGAAAATAAATGAATGGGTTATGAGTTGTAGCAGAAAGTTGAATAATTGCCGCAATAAATAATAAAATCAGAACTATATCAAAAAGTAATATAAAACTTTTATTCTTTCTAATTAATTTTAGAGAAGAATTTTTAACAAAAGGAGAAAAACCTAAAATAGCAAAAACAAAAGATAGCAATATACTATGTGAATGCAATAAACGTGACAAATCACTTGAAAAAGTTACTGGATTAAAATTAGTAAACATTACTTTTAAAAAGTTTACAGAATAAGCTAAATCAGGACTTCTGAAAAATACCCAACCAATTACAATTACTGAAGTTGTATAAATATAACAACCTATTAACTTTGAAATTCTCAGTACATATAAACTTGAAAATCTCTGTTTTCCTTCAAAAATAACAGAAAAATTATTTCCTTCTAACAATCTTTCTAATACCAAAAACAATCCGTGAAACAAACCCCAAACAATAAAGTTCCAGCTAGATCCATGCCAAAGACCGCAAAGAAAGAAAACCAGAACTAAGTTGAAATATTGTCTGGTTTGTGAAACTCTGTTTCCTCCCAAAGGAATATAAACATAATCTCGAAACCAAGCGGAAAGAGAGAGATGCCATCTACGCCAGAATTCTTTAATTGATTTTGAAATATATGGATAATTAAAGTTTTCAGGAAATTTAAAACCAAAAATACGCGCCAAACCAACGGCCATATCAGAGTACCCTGAAAAATCAAAGTAAATTTGTAAAGTATAACAAATTATACCAATCCAGGCAATTGGTGAATTTAAATCAGAAATTGAAGAAGAAAATACAACGTCAGCAACCTCTCCCAAAGGATTAGCGATCAAAATTTTTTTAGCAAAACCAATAACAAAACGCCTAATACCATAAGCAATAAAAAAAGAATTGTGACGACGTTTAATTAGGTATTTTTCAACAAAATTATAGCGAACAATTGGACCTGCAATTAACTGAGGGAAAAAAGCAATATAAAGTGACAAATTAAAAATATTTTTTTGCGCCTTACACTTACCACGATAAATATCAACTAAGTAGGAAATTGCATGAAAAGTGAAAAAAGAAATACCAATCGGTAGATTGATTTTTTTATTTTCTATTTCTGAACCGAAAATAATATTAATGTTTTCGACTAAAAAATTAGCATATTTGAAATAACCCAGAAGCAACAAGTTAAAAACAACGGCAAGAATTATTGCAATATTTAGCTTATTATCTCCAAAAGCTTTTATCTTGTTCGTAACTGTAGATCTATTTTTTTTATATTCTAAATCCAAAATCACAATATTATTCTCTGCGCTCAGAATAATAGGTTGACGAAATTTCTCAATTAAAATACCAAAAAAATAATTGCCTAAAATGGATAGAAGTAAAAGCCACAAATAGTGCATTTCACCCCAAGCGTAAAAAAGCAAACTAGCAATCAAAAGCAAAGAGTTTTTATAATTTTTACTCACTAATTTTTCTGGCAACAAAAAATATGAAATCATCACCAATGGTAAGAAGGCAAAGATAAAAATATTAGAACTAAAAACCATTTAATTATTTTGTATATGAGTTAGTATATCGTCAATGCCAATTCTGAATTATAAAAACGGCGAAAAAGTAAATTAAAATTTATTTTCTAAATTCTTTTTCCCACTTAGAAATTGCAACTGTTGCAACAGCATTTCCAATAAGGTTAGTAATTGCTCTTGCTTCAGACATAAAACGATCAATCCCTAATATAAGAGTCAGTCCAACAACTGGTATTGTATCAATCACGGATAAAGTTGCAGCCAATGTTATAAAACCACTTCCCGTAACACCAGCAGCACCTTTAGAAGTAAATAATAAAACTAATATTATGGTTACAAATTGCTGAATTGATAATTCAATATTAAAAGCTTGAGCAATAAAAGTAATTGCCATGGTAAAATAAATACAAGTTCCGTCTAAGTTAAACGAGTAGCCACTTGGAATTACAAGTCCAGTTATTGATTTTGGACAACCAAATTTTTCCATTTTTTGCATTAGATTTGGCAAAGCTGATTCAGAAGAAGAAGTACCAAGCACAAGAAATATTTCTTCCTTAATATGCTTAATTAAAGTTATAATGGAAGAACCGCAGATTTTTAAAACTAAACCAAAAACAAAAATTATGAATATTAAGCAGGTTGCATAAAAACATACCATCATTTTAGTAAGCGGAGCTAAGGTATAAATTCCATATTTGCCGATTGTATAACTCATTGCACCGAAAGCACCTATTGGTGCTAACTTCATAATATAAGAAATAATCTTAAAAAGAATTTCAGAAATTTCGTTAATTCCATTAATTATAAGTTGAGATTTTTCTTTTAAAGATGACAAAGCAAGACCAAATAAAATAGCAATTAATAGTATAGGCAAAATTTCACCAGAAGTAAAAGCTTGAAAAACTGTTGTTGGAATTATGTTAAGAATAAAATCGGTAAAAGAAGAGTGATTTCCTAAATAAGATTTGATTTCTGTTGCATCAAGAGCTGAAGCGTCAATATTCATACCACTTCCTGGTTTTAGAAAATGTGCTGTAAATAAACCAATTAACAAAGCTAACGTAGTTAAAACTTCAAAGTAAATTAGAGTTTTAAAACCTAATTTTCCTACTTTTTTCAAATCAGATCCACCAACTATTCCATTAACTATCGTACAAAATATAATTGGCGGAATACACATTTTGACAAGTTTAATAAAACCATCACCAAGTGGTTTCATGTTTATTGCTAATTCTGGTAAAAAAAATCCAAAAAAAATGGCAAATATTACAGCAAATAAAACCTGCAAATAAAGGGAGGAAAATATTTTTCTCATCATATCAAATTAAATACAATTGCTTTGAATATTTTTTTGAATCATAGGTGCAACAAAAGTTCCATGAGTTTCTACAGAAGGATTTTGAGAAGTTCTTTTTCTTTAAAAGAACTTTGTCTTTCAATTCAAAATCTTTAATTATTTTATATCAATTTCTTGCTTAGCCAAATATAAAAAAGTGGTGAGATTGAATAACAAAAATTCATCTAAAATAACTTCAATAGAATCATTTTTTGAGACAGTTCTTTTCAAATAAGGAATTTTAGCCACAAAACTTCTTTCTTAGCTGATGAAAATTTTCTACCTACTTAAATCCAAGGACGATCATATTCCGGTGCTTCTTCTGAAAGTGGAGCTGAAGGAATATCAGCATAAACTTCACCATTCATTTTTATAACTACACGACCAGTATTTGTAACAATTCCAATTACTGCAAAATCCAAATCCCATTTTTCAAATATTTTTTTTGCCATTTCTTCTTTTTCTGGTTTTAAAATCATCAACATACGTTCTTGAGATTCAGAAAGCATAATTTCGTAGGGAGTCATTCCTGTTTCGCGCTGAGGAACTTTTTCTAAATTTAGTTCAATACCAGTTCCACCTTTTCCAGACATTTCAAAGCTTGAAGAAGTAAGGCCAGCTGCTCCCATATCTTGAATTGATAGAATTGCATCTTCTTTCATTAACTCTTGACAAGCTTCAAGCAAAAGTTTTTCTGCAAATGGATCACCAACTTGAACAGTAGGACGCTTATCTTCATCGCCTTCTTTAAACTCATCTGAGGCCATTACTGCACCATTTATTCCATCGCGCCCTGTTTTCGAACCAACATAAACTACACTTGCCCCAACTTCTGACGCTGCTGAATAAAATATTTTGTTAGCATCAGCCAAACCAACTGTCATTGCATTGACTATAATGTTACCATTATAACTTTTATCAAAAGTAACCTCGCCCGCTACCGTTGGAACTCCAACACAATTTCCATAACCACCAATACCAGAAACAACTCCGTTAACTAGTTGTTTGGTTTTAGCATGATTAATATCACCAAAACGCAGAGCATTCAAATTTGCAATTGGACGAGCACCCATTGTAAAAACATCACGTAATATTCCACCAACACCCGTTGCAGCACCTTGGTAAGGCTCAATAAATGAAGGATGATTATGACTTTCCATTTTAAAAATAACAGCTTGCCCATCGCCAATATCAATAACACCAGCATTCTCACCTGGTCCACAAATAACCCATGGAGCTTTGGTATGCATGGTTTTTAACCACTTTTTAGTTGATTTATAAGAACAATGTTCTGACCACATTGCTGAAAAAATTCCTAGTTCAGTAATTGTTGGAGTTCTGCCCAAAATTTCTAAGATTTTTTTATACTCATCTTCAGTAAGATTATGATCTTTAACTAATTGCGGAGTAATTTCGATATTTTTCATTTGTAAGCAGAAAAAGAATTAAAACGTGAAAAAATTTATTTATTTTGGAAAATCTAGTAAGATAAATTAGTATCGTCAATTAATAAAACTCTAATTTATTAAATAACTTAAGTAACTGAAATTCCCCACTTTTTACTCAGATATTTAGCAATTGAAACCCTTTCTTCGGAATTTAAGACTCTGTTATAAATCAAAACTTCTGATATATAGCACGTTGAAAACCTTGTCGTTACGGTATCTTTTTGTTGACCTAGTTTTAAAGCACTTCTCACTGCTCCAAGTCTTCCAATACTGCTTGAATAAGAAGCTGGAGTACCACCATTCATATAAATATATGAATAACCTGAATTAGAATCATTAATTGCAGTTACAATATTAACAGCAGGCATTAAAGTTGTCGGTTTTCTAACCGCAGAATAATTTGATGTTGGTGAAGACATTATAAAAACAGCATGTGTACCATAATCAAGATTTATACCATAAGGCGGGTTAGAAACTAATACGTTAGTATAAATATCTGATCCAACCTGCTTTGCCATCATACCTTGAGTACTAGTAAGTGAGTTTGAATTTCTTGCAACACTATAAACAAAGAAAATTGTGATATCATTTAAAATATTTAGCCTATCATTTGAATCAATTGCTAAAGAATCATCAACACCATCAAAACTTATAGCCGGAAGTCCATTATTTCCTGTCTCTTTATAAACTGGATATGTGCCAGCAGTTGAAGATATAAAAGATAACTGCTCTTGTTGAATTGGATTAAATTCTTTCCAACTTTTTATATAATCACCATCTTCTGGATTAGATGAATTATTTGTATTGGTTAAAACACCCTCTCTTGTTGCATCAATCCATAGTACTAAACCTTTAATACTGTTGGCATCTGAAGATTGAGTTACACTTCTTGCTGTAGAAATTTTAAACTTTTTATAAAGAACCGAACCTTGCATTACACCAGCAATCAAAATTCCAACAATCAAAATAACAATTGAAAGTTCAATCAAAGAAAACGCTCTACTAATATTTTTCTTCATT
>CAZENB010000012.1:14954-16346 GCA_964513555.1 uncultured Rhizobium sp.
AATCAATTTAAGTAATCTAAATTCCAATAATTAGAACTTCAATCGAAGTGAAAGCTTTGTTAATATTTTTCTTCATTTGTTTTTTATAAAAGATTAATAATTGATTCTGCAAAAACATAGTTTCCTGTTACCATTTGCACATCATCACAATCTTCTAATGCATCAATCATTTTCAATAGTTTTTGGGCCTGCTCAAGGTCAGAAATCTCCACAGAGTTTATTGCTTTCCAATCCAATTTCGCCGATAGCGAATCACCAAATTTCTCAATTAAATTATCACGTACAACAGAAAAACTTTCTGGATCAGTAATTACAACATGAATTTCGCTTGATGATTCAACTTCACTAGCTCCAAATTCCAAAGCAGCTTCAAACATTTCATCATCGCTAGCAACTTTACTATCAAATTGTATTACACCTACTCTATTAAACATAAATCCTACTGAACCAGTTTCACCAAGAGATCCACCAGATTTTGTAAAAATGCTTCTAACTTCACTTGCAGTACGATTACGATTATCAGTCAAAGCCTCAACAATTATTGCAATTCCATTTGGTGCATAACCTTCATAACGAATCTCTTCAAAGTTATCACCTTCATTTCCTGAAATAACTTTTTTAATTGCCGCATCAACTCGATCTTTCGGCATATTATTAGTACGAGCTTCAATCATGGCGTTTCTTAAACGGGGATTAAAGTTTGGATCAGGTTGTCCAGATTTTGCAGCAACAGTGATTTCTCTTAAAATTTTTGTAAAAAGCTTTGCTCTTTTAGCATCTTGTGTACCTTTACGATGTTTAATATTTGCAAATTGCGAATGTCCTGCCATTTTAATAATTAATTTTATTTACTTACAAATAAACTTCATCAATTTTGGGTAAAAAAGCTTTAAAATCAGATCACTAAATTGAGTTTATCACCAAAAAAACTTATAAAAAACTCAGTAATTATTTTAAACTAATTACAACAAAAAATCAGCTAAATTTAAACTTAAAACTTCTAATAAAAAAAGATTAAAAGCAAGATTTTTACTAATTTTTTACCATGCTTTTTTTATAATTATTTAAGCTAACTTACCATATATTAGCAAGTATCGTCATCCTGAGCTTTAGCCAAGGATCTCTGGAGTTAGGTTTCAAAGCCTTATCAGATCCTTTGCTAACGCTCAGAATAAAACTTGTTGTCATAGTATAATCACCTTATTTAATATATTTTAATTCTTTATAATCATTAAAATAAAATTCTCAAAATTTAAAATTGCAAAAATAATTGTTTTATACAAAATGAAGGCTATTCAACCAACATTTTTTTCCAAAAAAACTTATAACATGACTAATAACTCTCAAGATTTGGCTGCAAAAAAATCTCCTAAAACATTATATGACAAAATC
>CAZENB010000012.1:16356-24318 GCA_964513555.1 uncultured Rhizobium sp.
GCACCTAGTTGACAATGATGGATCTTCGCAAATAATTTACGTTGATCGCCAATTAATCCATGAAGTCACTTCACCTCAAGCTTTTGAAGGTTTAAGAATTGCAAATAGAAAACCACGTCGTGCTGAAGCACATCTAGCAGTTGCTGATCACAACGTACCAACAACAACCGCAAATCGTGGAAATGGAACTGCTGGAATAACTGATCAAACTTCAAAAATTCAGGTTGAAACTCTTGAGAAAAATTGTGCTGAATTTGGAATCAAATACTTTGATTTAGATGACAAAAAACAAGGAATTGTTCACATTGTTGGACCTGAACAAGGTTTAACTCAACCAGGAATGGTTATTGTTTGTGGAGACTCTCACACTTCAACACACGGTGCATTTGGAGCTCTTGCATTTGGTATTGGCACTTCAGAAGTTGAACATGTTTTAGCAACTCAAACTCTAATACAAAAACCGTCTAAAAACTTTTTAGTTAAAGTAGATGGAAAACTTGGAAATGGTGTCACAGCAAAAGATATTACTTTAGCAGTGATTGGTAAAATTGGAACAGCTGGAGCAACTGGTTATGTTATTGAATATGCAGGCTCGGCAATTGAATCTCTTTCAATGGAAGGCAGAATGACAATCTGCAACATGTCGATAGAAGCTGGTGCTCGAGCTGGACTAATTGCACCAGATCAAACAACTTACGATTACTTGAAAGGTCGTCCTCTGTCTCCAAAAGATGAAGATTTTGAAAAAGCTGTAAAATATTGGAATTCTCTTAAATCAGATCTTGGCGCAAATTATGACAAAGAACTTCACTTAAAAGCTGAAGAAATAGCCCCTCAAGTCACCTGGGGCACAAGTCCAGAAGATGTATTACCAATTTCAGAAAAAGTTCCTTTTCCTGAAAGTTTTGCAGATAAAGGCAAACAAGAAGCGGTAAAAAGATCACTTGAATATATGGACTTAAAACCAGGAACTCCTTTAAATGAAATTAAAATCGATAAGGTTTTTATTGGTTCTTGTACAAATGGAAGAATTGAAGATTTTAGAGCTGTAGCTAAAATAGTTGAAGGTAAAAAAATCGCTTCAAATATAAAATTAGCTATGATTGTTCCAGGTTCTGGTCTTGTAAAAGAACAAGCTGAAAAAGAGGGTTTAGATAAAATCTTTAAATCTGCTGGATTTGAATGGCGCGAACCAGGATGTTCAATGTGCTTAGCAATGAACTCTGATAAATTAGAATTTGGCGAAAGATGCGCTTCAACCTCAAATCGTAACTTTGAAGGCAGACAAGGTAGAGGCGGACGCACTCACCTACTAAGTCCGTCAATGGCTGCTGCGGCTGCAATTAAAGGTCACCTAACTGATGTTAGAAAATTTTAATTATGTTTCACTTTTGGCTAAAAAAAGATGATGTAATTTCCCGTAGTTATGATCTTAAAAGTAAAGATTTTGTTGCTTTGCTAGATCAAAACTACTCTGAAAAAGAAGCCTCGGATTTTAAATGGAACCTTACTCTTGCAAAAGATATTTTAGCCGTCTTTTCTTCAATTTTTATTGCGGCAATTGGATATGGAATCATGTCAGTTATGATTGCCTTTAAAATGGAAGAATATGTTAAAAATGAAATATTAATCTCTCTTTCTTCGGGAACACAAATTATATCTGGTATAATGCTTTCACGTTTCTTACCAACTTTGGGAAGAAAACTTGGATTAACTAATAGTATTTATTTTGGAACAACTCTTTCGGCACTCACTGGTTTTTTGATGTATTTTTATGCAGGATATTTTATTTGGTTAGCAACAATTTTTATATTTGGTGCAGCTTCTTTCCTATGTGGCGTTGTAAGACAAACAATAACAATTGATCTTGCTCCAAAACACATACGCGCCACAATAATATCAATAAGTGGCATGCTATTTTCAATCGGAAATAGTTTAGGTCCTGTATTCCTAAAAATCATCAATTCTTCTGATTCATTAAATTCACATCTAAGCGCCTGTGCTTTTCTTCTTGTTTCAATGATACCTCTTTATCGTATTAAAAGAATTGAAATGACTGTCAAAGAAGATAAAAAAATTGGTTTATGGCGTTATATAAAAAACTCTCCTAAAATAATGTTCGCTGGTTTTTGCGTCAATTACTCACTTTCTTCTTGTAGCGCTTTTATAGTAATATATGGAATCAAAAGTGGCATGAAACCAACTGAAGCTTCTCTTTTACTTTCAACATTGCTTTTTGGAGCAATTTTTTCAATTCCAATTGGTTATTTAACCGATTTAGTAAACCGTCGTTTTTTGATGATAGTCTCTGGAATTTTGGCTTTAACTTGTAGTCAGTTTATTTATTACAATGAAGATCCCAACAATCTGCATCTTTTGATCTTTTTAATGTTTGGATCTTTGATAGGAATTAAGCTTCCAGCATTCGTTTTAATTAATGAAAAATATAAACCAACTCAAAGACTTGCTGTAAATAGCGCATTTGGTAAAATATCTTTACTTGGAAACATATTTGGAATTTTTTGTACTGGCGCAATCATGAAATCATTTGGACCTCAAGCATTATGGGCTTCAATAGCAATTTCAATATTCTTATTTTTGGTGTTTTGTAACTTCAATTATTTATTCAAAGCCATTAAAAAAGAATTAGCTTTAAAAGACTTTTATCTGTTAAATAAAAATAAAAAATATGAAGAACCACTCTAATTACAAATACCACAACAATATTGACCCCTCAACAGCTGATACTTCTAACATTAAGAACTGTCGTTGCCTTTTTTTAACATCTTTTTGTGTTTTCCTTGACAAAATTTACAAAAAAATTTTTGGTGACAAAAAAACTCCAAAAGTTGTTTGTTTGAATCTTCATGGAGTTATCGGAAAAGAAGGTAAAATGAGCTCTGCTATCAACATTGATAACTTATCTCCTTTATTAAAACGTGCTTTTGAAATCAAAAATATAAAAGCAGTTGCTTTAAATATTAATTCACCTGGTGGATCTCCTGTTCAGTCAGAATTAATTTATAACTATGTTCGCGAACTTTCAGAAGAAAAAAAGATTCCTGTTTACACATTTGCTCAAGATGTTGCTGCTTCTGGTGGTTATTGGTTATTACTTTCTGGCGATGAAATTTACGCTCATAACTCCTCAATAATCGGATCAATTGGAGTTATATTTTCTGGTTTTGGTTTTGTTGATTTAATCAAGAAAATTGGAATAGAACGTCGTGTTTACACAGAAGGAAAAAATAAAGCAGTTCTTGATCCTTTTATGCCAGAAGAAAATGAAAATATTGAAATATTAAAAGATGCACAACGTGATATATTTGAAAGTTTTAAAGAACTTGTCAAAGTTAGACGTCAGGGAAAATTAAGAGGCGATGAAAGTAATATTTTTACTGGAGCTTTTTGGTCAGGAAAAAGAGCATTGCAACTTGGACTTATTGATGAAGTTTGTGATATGCGTAAAAAAATGAAGGAAAAATTTGGTAATAATGTTCAATTTGTACAAATAAATTCAAAAAAAGGCTTGCTAAAAAGCCTTTTTTCTGAAAAAACTGACTTAGTTGAAAGCCTACTAATTAAAGTTGAAGAAAAAATTAACTTTAACAAATTTGGTTTGTAAAATAGCTCATTTCTAAAAATGAAAAATCTAATTAAAGCAGAAGAATTAAAGAAAAAACTAGATGCTTTAAGACCTATCTCAAAAGAAATTGAATTAAAAGTTTTACAAAAATTTCGTCTTGATTGGAATTTTCATTCAAACAACTTGGAAGGAAACTCGCTTACTTATGGCGAAACAAAAATGTTCCTCCTTCATGGAATAACAGCTTCTGGAAAACCTTTTAAGGATTATATTGAAATTAAGGGTCATAATGAAGCTATAAATTTTGTCTATGAAGTTGCTAAGTCTGATCGTGAAATTACTGAAAATTTCATTCGCGAACTTCACTTTCTTATTCTAAAAGAACCATATGAAGTGGATGCAATCACTCAAGATGGAAAAGCTGCAAAAAAAACAATAGCTATCGGTAAATATAAAACCTCCCAAAATCATGTAAAAACCAAAACAGGTGAAATATTTTACTTTGCCGAACCATTTGAAACACCAGCAAAAATGCATGATTTAATTAAATGGCTTGCTCAAGAAAGTAAAAAAAATGACATAAACCCTATAATTTTAGCAGCGGAATTTCACTATAAATTTATTAGAATTCACCCTTTTGACGATGGAAATGGACGCATTGCCAGAATTTTAATGAATTTAGTTTTGATGCGTTTTGGCTTTCCTCCAGTAATTATAAAAACTCAAGATAAAGAAAATTATTTTCTATCTTTAAGAAAAGCCGATGGCAGATTTATTGAAGATTTTATTGATTATATTGCTCAAAATCTAGTTCACTCGCTTGAAATTATGATAAGAGGTGCAAGTGGTGAGGAAATTGAAGAAGAAGACGATTTGGATAAGAAAATTGCTTTACTTAAAGCTGAATTTAAAGAAAATAAAGTAAAAATAAGATCAGAAGAAATAATTGAATCACTATTAGATAGTTTAATTCCAAGAATTCGTGATAAATTTTTTAATTCTTGTAAAAAATTTGATGAATTTTATTCAGAAAATGAGTTTACGGAAATGGGAATCCGAGAAAATCTGTCTGATAAAGATAGAAATAAATTAATTAGATTTATTTACTTTCACAAACATCTTCTAAAAAAAGGAATGGCTGACTTAGAATATAAGATTTCTATTGATATTTCCTTTAATCTTGAAACTTATCAAATTTCATATCTTGAAAAAGATATAAAAGATATAATAGTGAAAAATTATGATCAAAAGATATCTGACACTGAAATTGACCTTTTTATTAAAAAAATCAGAGAATATCATTTACAGAAATTACAATTAACTTGAGCAAGAAGTTGTCTCTTAGCCTCCTTCTTAAGGTTCATATAAAATATAATAAATGAACATGAGTAAGATGTCAGGAGAACCATTTTAACGAATTAGAAAAAGCAATGGAAATAAAAAATTATTAAAAATTAACAAAAAAACTTAAAAACTTAATAATAAACTTAAAACAAAAAAACATGTCATCATTCTTCTCATCAAATCTTGAAAACTCAGATAAAGAAATTTCGTCTTCAATTAAGCGTGAACGTGATCGCCAACAATATCAAATTGAGTTAATTGCCTCTGAAAATATAGTTTCAAAAGCAGTTCTTGAAGCTCAAGGTTCAGTTTTTACAAATAAATATGCTGAAGGTTATCCAGCAAAAAGATATTACGGTGGATGCGAATTTTCTGATGAAGTTGAACAAGCTGCAATTAATCGTCTTTGTGAACTTTTTGGTGCAAAATTTGCCAATGTACAACCTCATTCTGGCGCTTCTGCAAACTTATCAGTTTATTTAGCTCTTCTTCAACCAGGCGATACAATTCTTGGAATGTCTTTGGCTGCAGGTGGACACTTAACTCACGGTGCACAGCGCACAATTTCTGGTATGTGGTTTAAATCTGTTCAATATGGCATTCGTCTTGAAGATGGTTTAATTGACTATAATCAAATGGAAATCTTAGCTCGTGAACATAAGCCAAAATTAATTGTTGCTGGAATTTCTTCTTACCCAAGAATTGTTGATTGGAATCGTTTCAGAAAAATTGCTGATGAAGTTGGAGCTTTACTGATGGTTGATATGGCTCACGTTGCAGGATTGGTTGCCGCAGGAATTTATCCATCTCCAATTGGAGTTGCTGACATTGTAACTTCAACAACTCACAAAACTCTTCGTGGTCCAAGAGGTGGCGTAATTTTAACTAATGATGAAGAACTAGCAAAAAAAATTAATTCTGCAGTTTTCCCAGGCCTTCAAGGCGGCCCTTTGATGCATGTTATTGCAGCAAAAGCAGTAGCTTTTGGAGAAGCTCTTAAACCAGAATTCAAAGAATATGCTAAACAAGTTGTGAAAAATGCTAAAGTTTTAGCAGAAGTTTTAGTTAAGCGTGGTTTAAAAATTACAACTGGTGGAACTGACTGTCATTTAATGGTGGTTGATTTAACTCCTCTTGAAACACTGACTGGTAAAGAAGCTGAAAAAGTTTTGGAACGTGCTGGCTTAACCTGCAATAAAAATGCTATTCCAAATGACCCACGCTCACCATTCGTAACTTCAGGTCTTCGTTTTGGAACTTCAGCCGGTACAACTCGTGGTTTCAAAGAAAATGAATTTGAAAAAATCGGAAATTGGATTTGCGATGTTTTACAAGGATTTGCAAAACATGGTGAAGAGGGTAATAAAGTTTTAGAAGAAAAAATCAAAGCTGAAGTCAAAACTTTGTGCCAAGAATTTCCAATTTACTAAATCATAATTAGATTATTTCTTCTCTTAAGAAGGGATTCTGAATCCCTTCTTAAATTTTGGTCGAACTATAATTTATAAAACCACATCCTTGAAAAAAATGCCAAACATAAAATTAATCACTTCAAAATTTTCTCCTTACAGTCATAAAGTTGAAATGGCTTTAATTGAAAAAAATATTCCTTATGAAAAAGAAGTAGTTGATTTAACAAATCGCCCTGAATGGTTTGTAAAAGATGCGCCTCTTGGCAAGGTTCCATTCATTTATGTTGATGATAAAATTATTTTTGAATCTTCTGTAATCTGCGAATATTTGGAAGAATCTTTCCCCGAAAAACCACTGCACTCAAAAGACTTGGTTACAAAAGCGCAAGAACGTGCTTGGATGGAATTTTCTAATGGACTTTTAGCCTCAATTTTTGGTGTGATGTTTGCTCAAAATCAAGAAGGTTTTGACAATAAAAAAATTGAATTAATCAACAAAATCAACATACTAGAAAAAGCACTTTCAAAACAAAATAGCACTTTTTTTGGCAGCGAAGAATTTATGCTTGTTGACATAACAATGGCGTCAGTTTTAAAACCACTTTTCTTCATCAATAACAAATTTAATTTAGATTTGCTTAAAGATTGCCACAGAACTTCTGCTTATGTTGGTAAATTGGTCACTCAAGAATTATTACAAAAAGTTTTACCTCAAAATTACAGTGACGTTTTTAAAGCTTTTTTAATCAAAAAGAATTCTTACCTTTTAACAATTAATTCTTCTTTCTAAGTGCTAAAATTAAAAATCAAAAAACATCAAGAAGTCAGAATTGTTAAAGGAAGTTTATGGATTTTTTCTAATGAAATTGAAAATTTTGCCGAATTAAAAACTATTGAAAAAGGTTCAATTGTTGAAGTTATTATAAAAGGCACTCAAAGCTTTGGACTAGCTTACTTTAATCCTCACTCACTAATTGCAGCCAGAATTCTAACTTATGATTGCAATACAAAGATCGACCAGGATTTTTTTATTCAAAAAATTCACTCAGCGTTAAAATTACG
Source organism: uncultured Rhizobium sp. (assembly GCA_964513555.1). Classification (GTDB taxonomy): domain Bacteria; phylum Pseudomonadota; class Alphaproteobacteria; order Rickettsiales; family UBA1997; genus UBA2645. The sequence goes on from CAZENB010000012.1 coordinate 23,761, forward strand.
TGAAAATTTTTTTTCCAAACCATTTTATCGCCTAATTCATTCAGAAGGTGATTTTTTACCTGGTCTTGTAATTGATCGCTTTAATGATATTTTTTCATGCCAAGTTTCAACTGCAGGAATGGAAAAACTCACACCAATTTTTATTTCTGCATTAAAAGAAATGTTTTCAGATGCAAAAATAATTTTGCGCAATGATTTAGAATCAAGAAAACTTGAATCTTTAGATTTTAATATAATAAATTCTTTTGGAGAAATTCCTAGAGAGACTAAAATTGAAGAAAATGGTATAAAATTCTTAATCGATGTTCATCAAGGCCAAAAAACTGGTTGGTTTTTTGATCAAAGAAAAAATCGTGAATTTATTGGTTCAATTTCCAAAAATCGTGATGTTTTAGATGCTTTTTGTTATCTTGGCGGCTTCGGTTTAAACGCATTAAAAAATAACGCCAGATCAGTAACTTTTATTGACTCATCACAAGATGCAATGAACAAAGTTCAACAAAATATTTCACTCAATAATTTTTCACAAAATTGTGAATTAATTTGCGATAAGGTTTT
>CAZENB010000012.1:24328-26330 GCA_964513555.1 uncultured Rhizobium sp.
ACTACAATCACAGCAACGCCTTTTCGACATTGTTTTGCTTGATCCACCAGCTTTCATTAAATCGAAAAAAGATTTATTTGCTGGTTTGAAAGGCTATGAAAAATTAATCAAATTATCGGTAAGTTTGGTTAAAAAAGGCGGCATTTTAATGCTAACTTCTTGCTCACATCATGCTTCGATAAACGATCTTTTGGCAGCTGCCAATGATGGCTTTCGCAAAAGCAACAACTTACAAGGTCGCCGTGCTCGTTTAATTCGAACTTTCGGTGCCGATATTGACCATCCAATTCACCCCGCTTTAAAAGAAAGTGAATATTTAAAATCAATTACTTTCGTTGTTGATTAAAAATTGATATTTTAAAAATCTCTTATCAAATTAAGCAATAAAGCCATAGAAATATTTTTTTTAACAAAAAATACTAAAAGAAAATTCGATAAACTTCTATTAATTAGATTTATTTAGTTTAGTAAATTATATTTATATTTGATTTAATTAAAACTCAATTTTAGTCTCTTTCACAAGTCTCATTTCGAAAAATAAAAACTACATGAAAATACTTGTTACTGGCGCTTTAGGCCAAATAGGTTCAGAATTGACTTCTGCTCTTAAAAAAATCTATGGATACAAAAATATCATTACATCAGATATCAAAAGTGAAATACCAGCAGAAGAATTTTTACCTTACGAGAGCCTAAATGTTTTGGATAAAAAACGTCTTAGCGAAATTGTGAAAAAGCATGATATTAAAGTAATTTATCATCTTGCAGCGATTCTCTCTGCTGCTGGAGAAAAAAACCCACAATTATGCTGGGATATTAACATGACTGGACTTAACAATATTTTGGAAGTTGCGCGTGAACTTGAAGTAAAACAAATTATTTGTCCAAGTTCAATTGCTGTATTTGGCCCAGAAACACCTCGAATTAACACGCCTCAAGAAACAATAATTTTACCAAAAACAATGTATGGTCTCACAAAAGCTGCAGGAGAATTACTTTGCGATTATTATGTCGCCAGATTTGGCATTGATGTGCGCGGCATTCGATACCCGGGTTTGATCAGCTATAAAACTTTACCAGGTGGTGGTACAACTGATTACGCAGTAGAAATTTTTTACGAAGCGATCAAGAAGAAATTTTACAAATGCTTCTTAAAGGCTGACACGGTGTTGCCAATGATGTACATGTCGGATGCAATTCGTGGAACAATTCAACTTGCTGAAACCGATTTTACAAAACTAAAAAATCACAGCAATTTTAATTTTGCTGGCATCAGCTTTTCTTGCGCAGAACTTGCTGCCGAAATTAAAAAACACATTCCAGAATTTAAAATTTCTTACGAGCCAGATTTTCGTCAAAAAATTGCTGACTCTTGGCCAGCTTCAATTGACGATAGTGAGGCAAAAAAGCAGTGGAATTGGAAAGTTGAATATGATCTTACAAAAATGACTAAAGACATGTTATTTAACTTAGAAAAAAAACTTAGTTATTAACGAGTTTTATTACCCTTTTCATCAAAACCAAGATCAATCAACCTTTGAATTACTTTTTGCTTTTCATTTTGAAAACTACTGACAGCAGAACTAGGAATCTCATTAGTTCTTTTTTTTGTTAACCCTTCTGGATTTATATTATTAATTCTGTTTCCTTTCTCATCAAAACCAAGATCAATCAACCTTTGAATTACTTTTTGCTTTTCATTTTGAAAACTACTGACAGCAGAACCAGGAATCTCATTAGTTCTTTTTTTTGTTAACCCTTCTGGATTTATTTTATTTAAAACAGCATTAGCACCATTATTAGCATTACTAGAATTAGAACCAGCTACTGAAGTAGTTAAACCAGAACCAGAAACCGTAGATTTATTATTTACTAAATTACCAGAAAACTGATTTTTATTTCTATTACCAAAAACATTATTTACAAAAGCATTGGAAGTATTTTTACCACCATTATTAGCATTACTAGAATTAGAACCAGCTACTGAAGTAGTTAAACCAGA
>CAZENB010000012.1:26430-35144 GCA_964513555.1 uncultured Rhizobium sp.
ACCAGAAACCGTAGATTTATTATTTACTAAATTACCAGAAACATTATTTACAAAAGCATTGGAAGTATTTTTAACACCATTACTAGAATTAACTAATGAGATACTTGATGTGTTATTATTATTTCTCAGTTTCTTAGGATTCAAACCAAATACTTCCCTCTCATAATCAGTATACTCAAAATCTGGTAACGTATCTAAATCTATATTACTGGAACCTTTTTTATAATTTTGCATCTTATAATCAGAATCAAGACCAGTTATTTCTTTATACTTTTTTTTCTCATATTCTTGATTTAAGACATAATCCTTTAAATGAGCAAAAGAAACAAAAGATCCAGCAAAAATAGCCGTGGCATTTGCCCAACAAGCATTGCTTGGATTATGAGTTGAAGTTTGAATATCTGGCAATTCAACTTTTCCATCTTTTCCAACTTTAGAATATTTAACTATGTAAGCTTTCTTTATCTCATCTTTTAGATCATTATCATCAACAAAAGTCCTAACACTATCATTATAGCAATACCATTTATTATCTTTTTCTTTCACAAATGTAACATAATGCCCTCCAGAAAATGATCCTCTATGACTTATAAATGCAGTTGGTTCAAATCTTGCTTTTGACAATTTATTCGAATCACTCAAGTCACTATATTTTAGATTATGGTCATCTTCTTCTTTATAAAAATTTTTCAGATTGACAACCGGCAATTCTAAATTATCAAATTCAATCTTATCATCTAATTTAGTCGCATCTCCAGAAAAATCTTTCTTAAAACGCTTTAAAGAAACAACAATTTCATTTACATCATCTTTAACAAAACTTCTTATTTGCTTATTAGTCTTAACTTTTTTTGTTTGATTTTTTGTTTTTTCTTCAAAGTAGACATCTTCGCTTTCACCCAACTCTTCAAGTTTATTATAATTTTCTAGTAATTCTGAGGCTTTTTTCTTTTTATTATTTAATTCAAGCGTGATAGAAACTTGTTCTTCACCACGAGAGTCTTTCTCAATATAACTTTTGGAATTATGCCTTGGCGTTAACTTTGAAACTGTTAGCAGGGGTTTTTCTTGATACAAAGCTTCAAACAAAGGAAGAACAAACTCATTAGCATCACTTTGTTCTGAAGGGAATTTGACTGATTTTAAGTTAGCATCATTAATAGCAACAATATTTTTTAACCTTTCTACTTCTTTAGCTTTATCATTATAATTTTCAGCTCTCAAGGTTTTTCCAACCTGATATCTAATCAAGCCATAATTTTCTCTTGACTCTAAATCTATCTTTGATGGCTTACTCACAATTAAAGACATAATTATTTTAGTAATTTTTAACTGATAGCCTATTCTAACAGAATTTAGTAAGAAAAAACAAAATGGAATGAACTTAATTTTAAGTCATCCCATTTATAAATTAACAATTTGTTTAAATAAAAAATAAATATTACTCAACAATTTCATAACCAGCGAAAAAAAATGCAATTTCATTTTTAGCATTTTCTAAACTATCAGAACCGTGAACTGAATTTGCTTCAATCGAAATAGCAAATTCTTTGCGAATTGTTCCAGAATCAGCATTAGCAGGATTTGTCGCACCCATAATTTCACGGTTTTTTGCAACAGCATTTTCACCCTTTAAAACTTGCACAACAACTGGACCAGAAGTCATGAATTTTACAAGATCTGCATAAAATGGACGTTCGCGATGAACAGCATAAAACTCACCAGCCATTTTATCAGAAAGTTGCATTCTTTTTTGCGCAACAATTTTCAATCCAGCATCTTCAAATTTAGTATTGATTTTGCCTGTTAAATTTCTTTGAGTTGCATCAGGTTTTATAATTGATAAAGTATATTCAGTAGCCATTTTCATAAAAAAATTTGTTAACATAAAACTCTAAGTAGGACTTCTATAAATTTGTTTTTGCAAAAAACATTTAGTAACTTTTTTTACTATCTTGGTCTCAATTATGTATTACGACGAAGTAAAAAAGATAAGAAACTCTAAAGCAAAGAGCAAATTTGTGACAGCACCTATAATTTATAGAGGCAAGCAAACTAGGTGTTGCAAATATTTTGTCAAGACTTTGTCACTTGCTTTTAAGCTTAGTAATTAATAAATTTAATACAAATAAACTAATTAACTTTTTAATAATGCTAAAAAAATTATCTAACTCTCTTAATTTGGAGGATATTTTTTCCCTTGTAAAAAATAAAATTTCTTCAAAAGAAAAAGGCTCTTACAGTTATGAACTTTCAAAAGGCGGTACTGAAAAAATTACCAGAAAGATTGGGGAAGAATCTGTTGAAGTTATGATTGCTGCTTTTTTAAATGATAAAAAAAATAGTAAAAAAACTAAAGAAGATTTGATTGGAGAAATTTGCGATTTATTTTATCATAGCTTTGTTTTGATGGTTTCCCAAAACATTGATTTTAATGATATTTTGAAAGAATTGAATAAAAGAAACATTAAAAAATCATTTAAGAAATGACAATAAATCTTAGTAATTCAGCAATAGAAAGAATTAAAGAAATTAGACAAAAGGAATCTAATCATAATAAATTTCTACGTCTTAGCGTTACAGGTGGTGGTTGTGGAGGATTTCAATATATTTTCGATCTTGATAATAAAATACAAGAAGATGATATCAAAATTTATGAAGAAAACTCAGAGGTCTTAGCATTGACTGACAATACTTCTTTGCAACTTCTAGATGGTTGCCAAGTAGAATTTGTAAAAGAAATAGGGGCATCTTATTTTAAAGTAAATAATCCAAATGCAGCCAGCAGTTGCGGTTGTGGTTCATCGTTTAGTATATAATTTTTTTATTATAATGTTATCTTTTCAAGAAATAATTTTTAAACTACAAAACTTTTGGGCAAATCAAGGTTGTGCAATTATTCAACCCCTTGATTTGGAAATTGGAGCAGGAACTTTACACCCCTCAACAATTCTTAAAGCTTTGGGCAAAAAACCATGGAAGGTTGCTTATGCTCAACCATGCAGAAGACCAACTGATGCAAGATATGCTAAAAATCCAAATCGTTTAAGCCACTATTATCAATTTCAAGTTTTATTAAAACCTGCACCAAAAAACATCAAAGATCTTTATTTGCAAAGTTTAGATTTGATTGGAATTGACACTAAAAATAATGATATCAGATTCGTCGAAGATGACTGGGAAAACCCTTCAGTCGGAGCTTCTGGACTTGGATGGGAAGTTTGGTTCAATGGTATGGAAGTAACACAATTTACTTATATGCAACAAGTTGGCGGTATTGAATGTGATTTAATTTCTGGCGAAGTAACTTATGGTCTTGAACGCTTAGCAATGCATATTCAGGGTGTTGATAGTATTTTTGATATAAATTGGAACGGTATGGAAAACAAAGAAAAAATTACTTATGGTGATATTTTCCAACAAAGTGAAATTGAAAATTCAGGATTTATTTTAGAATATTCAAATAGCGAAGATTTATTTAGAAATTTTGAACAAGCGAAAATGCAATCGCAAATCTTGACAGAAAAAAACTTACCTCTTCCAGCTTATGAACAAGCTTTAAAGGCAAGTCACTTTCTAAATTTGCTTGATGCTGCAGGATCGCTTTCTGCAAATCAAAGAGCATCTTATATAAATATTGTGCGTTCTTTAGTAAAATCTGCTTGTGAAATTCTTGTTAAAAGAGATTAATTTAATTACCTATTAATAAACTTCAAAAACATAAGATATGACAAATTTTGATCTAGTTTTAATATTGGAAAAAGTAACTGAAATACTTAACCGAACTAATAATCTTGGTTTTATTACCGCTGCTTTACTGATATTTTACGCTTATCGTGGTTTTTCTATTTATTCATATTTAGTTGTTATTACTTTATTTTTTCTAACTTTTGACTTTGGACAAACATTCTGGACTTGTTACATTTTTATAGCTGCAGCATTATCAATCTCTTTAATGCGTCAGTTTTTTATAACAACTCCACTGATTTTAATTATAAAATCACTTGGTTTATTACCAAAAATTTCAGAAACTGAAAAAATAGCTCTTACTTCAGGAACAGTATGGGTTGACGGCGAATTATTTTCTGGAAGGCCTAACTTTAAATGGATTTTTGCTCAGAAATATCCAAAACTGACTGACGAAGAAAAAATATTCCTTGATAATGAAGTTGAAGAAGCTTGCAGAATGTATTCTGACTACGATATCCAAAGAAATCGTGATCTACCTCAAGACTTATGGCAGTTTTTGAAAGATAAAAAATTCTTTGGCATGATTATCCCAAAAGAATATGGTGGTCTTGGTTTTTCAGCCTACGCTCACAGCTGTGTTATACAAAAATTATCTTCCAGATCAGTAACACTAGCAATTAGTGTAATGGTTCCAAACTCTTTAGGACCAGCTGAGTTATTAATGCATTATGGAACAAAAGAACAAAGAGATCATTACTTACCAAGACTTGCCGATGGTCGTGATTTGCCTTGCTTTGCTTTAACTGAGCCAACTGCAGGATCTGATGCAACTTCTATTGTATCCGAAGGTGTATTGTTCAAAGATATGTACGGTAATCCAAAAATTAGAATTAACTGGAATAAACGTTATATTACTCTTGGGGCATATGCTACTGTCATTGGACTTGCTTTCCAACTACGCGATCCTGACAAAATCTTATTCAATCAAGAATATATTGGAATTACCTGTGCTTTAATTCCAAGCACTACTCCTGGGGTAAGGCAAGGACGTAGACATGATCCCCTTGCGACTCCTTTCATAAATTCACCAATAAATGGAGATGCTGTAGTTATTGGATTAGAAGATGTTATCGGTGGAAAAAATGGGCTTGGAAAAGGCTGGAAAATGCTTATGGAATGTTTAGCTGCAGGACGTGGTATTTCACTTCCTTCTACAAGCTGTGGTGGATCTAAACTCGTTGCACGAGTAACAAGTGCTTACTGTAGCGTTAGAAAACAATTTGGTTTACCCATTGGAAAATTTGAAGGTATTGAAGAAGTCTTAGCAAGAATTATTGGAAGGACTTACATTTCTGAGGCTATGAGAGTTTTTACAGCTGCTTCAGTTGATAATGGTGCAAAACCCGCAGTTGTAACAGCAATTGCGAAATATCATGCAACTGAGATGTTCCGCAAAAACATCAACGACGGTATGGATATTATTGGAGGAAGTGGAATTATTCGCGGCCCTCGCAATCTTTTTGCTAATCCTTATTTTTCTACACCAATTTCAATTACAGTTGAAGGTGCAAATATTATGACTAGAAGCTTAATACATTTCGGTCAAGGTGCAATAATGTGTCATCCTTATGCCTATAAAGAAATTGTTGCTTTAGAAGAAGGTGATATCAGAGCTTTCGACAAAGCAGTATTTGGTCATATAAAACATCTAGTTAGAAACTTTACATCTTCTATTTTACTTTCCATTACTCGTGGATACTTACATATTTCATCAAAAGATGGAATTATTGGTAAATATGAAGCAAAACTTGCTTGGGCTTCGGCAACTTTTGCTTTCTTAGCTGACTTAGCAATGATCGGATATGGAGGAGATTTAAAACGCAAAGAAAAAATAAATGGACGTTTTGGCGATATTTTATCTGCAATGTATATGGCAACATGCGTTTTGAAAAAATTCAATGAAGATGGCAGAAAGAAGTCTGATGCTGACGTAGTTTATTACACTATGAAAGATTTATTTGGACAAATGCAAGTTGCATTTGATGGACTTTATCAAAATCTTTTTGGCGGATCAAAAAACTTTATCGCCAAAATATTTTCCCCATTATTTTGGATTTTCTTACCTTTCTCTTTATGGGCAAGATTCAACATTTTTGCTTCACCAGCAACTGATTTTCTAAGTCATAAAGTAGTAAAAGATTTAATTAAAAATGGAAAATTTCGTGATTCTTTAACCGATGGTATTTTTATTCCTAATGATAAATATGAAGCTTTAGGAAGAATTGAAAACGCTTTAAGATTAAGTGAAGAAACTAGCACAATTTCAGCTAAAATTAAAAATGCTATTAGAAAAAAAGAATTACCAAAAGGTAGAGTTGAAGACTTAATTGATTTAGCAAGAGAAAAATCAATAATCACAATTGAGGAATATCATGCTTTACAAGAATCAATTTATGCAACATTAGATGCCGTTCAGGTTGATGAGTACAGCTTAGAAGATTATAAAAAAATTTAATTAATTAAATTAATTATTTAATAAATGGAGCAACTTCATTATATAGTTGCTCCGAAAATTTCATTTTATTTAAAAAAAACCTTTAGAAATAGATATTTTAATCTAGGAAAAAATGACTATCTTACTAATAGATAACTACGACAGCTTTACCTACAACCTTTACCACTACGTAATTGAGGCAGATAAGAAAAATAAAGAAGAAGTAATAGTAAAAAGAAACGACAAAATTTCTATTGATGAAATAAAATTACTCAATCCACGTGGAATAATATTATCACCTGGACCTTGTAGTCCAAGTGAAGCTGGAATTTGCTTAGAAGTAATTGATAAACTAAAAGGTATTTTCCCAATTTTTGGTGTTTGTTTGGGTCATCAAGCTATTGGACAAGCTTTTGGTGGAAAAGTAGTAAAAACTTATCCAATGCATGGCAAAATTAGTGACATTTTTCACGAAGGTAAAAATCTTTTTAAAGACTTGCCTTCGCCTTTCAAAGCAACAAGGTATCACTCTTTAATAATTGAAAAAGAAACCTGCCCTAGTGATCTAGAAATTACCGCTCAAACTAAAGATGGAATTATTATGGGTGTTGCACATAAAAAATATAATGTTTCTGGTGTACAATTTCACCCAGAATCAATTGCTTCAGAGCATGGTCACAAAATTATCAGAAACTTTCTTGATTTAATTTAATGTCAAATATTAAAAAACTATCAACTTTCAGTCCAAAAAATTTTGAAGAAATTTTTGATAATATAATAGACTTAAAGATCAACGAAGAAGAAATCAAAAAGATCTTAATAGATTTAAATGAAGCTAACTTACCGACAAATGCATTTATAGGTGCTGTTTGTGTTTTAAAAAAAAGGATGAAGAAAATTTCTTCTCCCAAAAACTCTATCGATGTTTGTGGAACTGGTGGCGATAAATTAAATACTTTGAACGTTTCAACAGCAGTTTGTTTTGTGGTTGCCGCATCAGGTGTTGTTGTTGCAAAACATGGAAATAAAGGAATTTCTTCAAACTCTGGATCAGCCGACATTTTCTCTGAACTTGGAATAAAATTTTCCTCAGAAACATCCGAAATAGAAAGAAATTTATCGGAAAAAAAACTATGTTTTTTATTTGCTCCATTCTTTCATGACGCTTTGAAAAATGTTGCACAAATTCGCAAAAATTTAGGAATTCCTACAATTTTCAATTTTCTTGGTCCACTTCTAAACCCAGCTAATACAAGCATTCAACTTATTGGAGTTTCAAGAAAAGATGTAATGCCTAAAATTTTACAAACTTTCCAAGTTGTATCTCCAAATACTAAAGCACAAGTTGTACATGGTTTTGATGGAATGGATGAGATTACTTTAACAGATAACTCTCATTCAATAATTTTAGAGAATAATAAAATATGTGCAGAAGAAATTATTAATCCTGAAAATTTTGGTTTGAAAAAAGTTTCTATTTATGATTTAAAAGGCAAGGATCCAAAATATAACGCTCAAAAACTTCAAAGCCTATTACAAGGTGAAAAATCAGCTTATCGTGATATTGTAATTCTAAATTCTGCATTTGCTTTAAAAATTGCAAACAGAGTTGGAAGTATTGAAGAAGGAATTGAATTGGCAAAAAACTTGATTGATCAAGGAAAGGCGCAAGATGTTTTAAACTCTCTGAAAAAATAAAAGAGTACAATAAAAAGTTTTATCTATCAATATTTAGGGTCTAATTGATTCGAAAACTATACCATGGCACCGTCGCAAATCCCATTCAGAAATTCATTTAAATTTTTGTAGTTTTTCCGAATTATTTTCTTGTTATTGAAGTCTTTTTAAGCTAATGTTTTCTAATATTGGCGGCTGATTTGTTTTATGTGAATTGGTCTGATTTTTAACAAGAATTTAGTAAGAAATATCTTTTGAGCCAAAACAAATTCAAATGATCTTTTTGGAAGATCTAGTTTTGTAGAATCACATTTACCGCAAGTTTTTGAGTTTGTGGGATATTGATTTAGTTCAGCATGAGTTAAAAAAACTTGAGGCTAAATCTGATCACAAGAGCGCAGCGATTGCAACTCACACCAATAAAATCAAAAAGTTTGTGAGTATAAAGGCTACGGAATTTATCGCATCTTTCTTTGTTTGTTGTTGCAGTTTCTTGAGGATTTGAGTGATCTCGAACTTGAAAGATTTATTTGTGAGAATGCTGCGGCGAGATGTTTTTGTCAGTTTGATTTAACTGCCAAGACTCCAGATCATTCTGTGTTTGGCAGATTTAGAAGCAAAATTGGAACCAATAAACTTTCTAAAATATTTTCTCTTCTTCGTGATCAGCCAAAAGCTCAAGGTTAGCTGAATATAAATATCCTTATCTTTTAAAGAATTTAGAAATTAATAAACCAAATCAGGTTTGGGATTACTTATATCAAGACGCCAAATGGATTTATTTATTTATGTGCTTTGATTGATTTATTTAGCAGATTTATTGTTTCTTGGGAGATGTCAATTTCTATGGACA
>CAZENB010000013.1:0-7738 GCA_964513555.1 uncultured Rhizobium sp.
TGACGAAAAGGAGATAAAGACTCGATCTTAATGACGAAAGGAAAATAAAGGCTCGATCTTAATGACGGGAATTTCGATAAAGTTTAATTAATTTACCCTTGTAAAAGCATCTTAGAATTATTAATTTTAATCACACTTATCACACAAATTCACAATCTAAAAATGAGCGAAAAAAGAGATTATTATCAAGTTTTAGGCGTTACGAAAAACGCATCAGCTGACGAAATTAAAAAATCTTATCGTAAGTTGGCAATGCAATATCACCCGGACCGCAATCCAGGAAATAAAGAAGCTGAAGCTAAGTTTAAAGAAGCAACTGAAGCTTACGAAGTGTTAAAAGATGAGCAAAAAAAGGCTGCTTATGATCAATATGGTCACTCTGCCTTTTCTCAAGGAGGTGGAGGCAATGGTCAAGGTGGTTTTGATGGTTTTGATTTTAACGATATTTTCAGCAACTTTTCTGATATTTTTGGTGATTTTGGCGGTAGACAAAATAAAAAAAGAAGCACTGCACAACGTGGATCTGATATTCGTTACAATTTAGAAATTTCTCTTGAAGAAGCTTATCGCGGAGTTAATGAACAAATTACTTTTACAATTCCAACAAGTTGCTCTTCTTGCAACGGATCCGGAGCCCAAAATGGAGAACATCCTGTTGATTGCACAAATTGTAAAGGTAGCGGTAAAATTCGTGCACAACAAGGTTTCTTTATTGTTGAAAGAGCCTGCACAACTTGCGCTGGCACAGGTCAAATCATTAAAAATCCTTGCAAACCTTGTAATGGACAAGGAAGACTTAATAAAGAGAAAACTTTATCTGTTAAAATTCCTGCAGGTGTTGAAGAAGGGAACAGAATTCGCTTAAGCGGAGAAGGAGAAGCTGGAGTAAGAGGTGGACCTTCTGGTGATTTATATGTTTATATTTCAATTCGCAAACATCAGTTCTTCTCAAGAAAAGGTGATGATGTTCATTTTGAAGTGCCAATTAAGTTTACCACAGCAGCTCTTGGTGGATCAGTTGAAATTCCAACAATTGATGGTACTAAAGCAAAATTACAAATTGTGGAAGGCTCACAAAATGGCGATCAATTCCGTCTAAAATCAAAAGGTATGTCAGTTATGAATGCTGGAGGCAGAAGAGGAGATATGTATGTTAAAATAAATATTGAAACTCCAATCAAGCTTTCAAAAGAAGAGCGTGATTTACTTCAAAAGCTTGATATTTTAATGCAAGGAAAAGCAAGTAATCCTAAGTCTGATAGCTTTTTCAAGAAAGTTAGCGATTTATTTTCTTAAGATTTACAATTGAACGGTAACAGAAACTTTCTTGTCATCGCAAGTGGGAACCAATTTTCCTTGTTATCACAAGTGAACACCATTTTTACCTCGTCATCGCGAGTGAGCAAACTTGCGAAACGTCGCGATCCCTTAATTTAGAAATCAATAAAATGAAGTAAAGTGGATTACTACGCTTCGCCCGAGGGCTCGCTCGTAATGACGAAAGGAAAATAAAGGCTCGATATTAATGACGAAAAGGAGATAAAGACTCGCTCGTAATGACGAAAGGAAAATAAATACTCGCTCGTAATGACGAAAGGAGATAAAGGCTCGATATTAATGACGGTAGCGAGTGAGCACCATTTTTACCTCGTCATCGCGAGTGGGAACCATTTTTACCTCGTCATCGCGAGTGAGCAAACTTGCGAAACGTCGCGATCTAAAACCAAAATAATTCACTACTTATTTCTAAAAACAAAAACCATCAACTTTCCTTCTTTAATTTTTTTGCTTGAAGAAGAAACATTAACTACATCAACGCCAAAACCACTTTTATCTTCTTCATCTAAATTTCTCATCCATGAAAAATAGTAAATTTTACCATCATATTGACCAATTACAACACCAATATGGCCAGCTCTTCCAACATAACCCCCTGGATCTTTAAGAGATTTCTCATTATTTAAATTGCGCCAAGCCAAAATATCGCCAGCTTTTATACCTTCATATCCATCAAATTTAATTGGCTGCAAATTTTTAACAATTTCATCACGAATTTGCCAATCATAGGCTGTCCAATAAACCGAATTTTCTTTAAAAAATTCATTGTAATAAGAAGCCAAATGATAAGTAGAAAACTTGTTTTCCTTAATATTTACTATTCCGGCAATTCCACTTGAACAATCAAGTGGTAAATGTTTAGCATTAAATTTTCTTTCTAAATTAACATCGCCACCAAATTCATAAGCCTCGTAAACTTTTGACACTACATCATTTTCGGGCATAAATAAATAATAATTCTGACGAATTTTTTGCAGCAATTCCGCATTATCTTTTAAAACAACCGCAATTGATTCATTGTAAAGAATTGAGCTGCTATTTTTCACCGCATTTTGTAAATCATCACCTTCAAGCAAGTAAAATAAAGTTGCTGCTAAAGAAGAAATTGCCGATCCACCTTTTTCATCAGAATCTTCAACACCACCAATCATGGTTAATTCATTCCAAGCAAAATTGTAAGGAAGTTCACCACGCAAAATAAAAGAAAAATATTTATCGCTTTGTAACTCTTCAATTGCATCAGTTATAATTACAGGAGTTTTGTTAAATGCAAATCGTACAAAAGAATTATTATGATTAAAATTATCTAAACTTAACACATAAGTTTGCACTTCTTGCATTAAAGCAGCATCATTCTTCATGCGTAAAATTGCTTTTTCTCTGGCTTCTTGAACATTTTTCTTTTGCAAAGATTTGCTAACTAATTTTACTAAATTTTCCAAATCATTTTTAACATCCAAGTAATATTGATTGTGAATAATTACTGATTTTTCAACCAAAGAATGTGAAATATTCTCAGCAATCAAATTATTAGCTATTTCCACATCTTTTAAATTGAATTTTTTATGATATTGAGCTTCAGAATTTTCAGGCATTGTTGAGCAAGAACTTGTTAAGAAAAATAATATGTAAAATATGATTAATTTACTTTTTGGCATGTATTTTGCAATTCTAGTATCATTTATGGATTACCAATCTTAGTAAATTTGTCTACTTGCAATGAAGCAATGGATCTGAAGTTGAAGCAGTTAATTTCCAAAATTAGTTTTTGCTATTCTTACGAGGCCTTGTTTGTAATTCAAAATAGGTTTTACAATAATCTATATGCCGCCCGACTTACCGCCTAATTGTGTAGTTCCATCTTTTTTAAAACCTATAGGTCTTCTATTATTCTCAAGATTTTTTTCTATCAAAGTTGGCGAAGTGTTTGGCACAATCTTGTAACCAAAATTTTCCAATGTTCTAATTGCCTTATTTTTTTCTGCAATCAACCCTTCTGAAGCATTAGGTCTATCCAGTACTAAAACTTTATTTTCTTTAAACCTTGAAGAAGCTATTATCATATTGGCAACTGCCTTCAACTTTGGTGCAACTGAAGTTGGCATCACCTCATTCTTTTCTACTTTTACTTCACTTTTAAAGAATAAATCACCATATTTTTCAACAATTTTGTTAATATTCTCAATTGCCTTACTTCTAATTTCATTCTCTTCTGAACGTTCTCTTAGTTTTCCCAAAAAGCTTTTATCAATTCTTCCATCTGGATTTTCTTGACGCCAAGAATCCAGACCTTTAGCATTTCCAACCGAAAGCAAAACTGTCATTTCAGCAGCACTAAGACTTTCCGCTACTTTTTTAGGATTACCCTGCTTTAGTTTAGCGGTAATTATTGGCAAGTTTTTCTTAATTACTTCAACTTTATCTTTTAAAATTTGCTCGGCAATTTTTTCATCACTTACTTTTGATAGGTCTTTAAAGCCCCTGTCTGCCAAAATTTTATTTCTATGATTTCTATAATAATCAATTTCTAGCTGAGAAGCATCCTGTCTTGAAGATATATAATCATCAAACTCAGTTTGCAAACTATCTTTTAATCCCGATTTGAAAGCTCTTACAACTCTATTAGCCATAATTACATCTTTTGCTGACTTAAAAAGTTTTCCATCAACAAAACTTACTTCCGCAGCTTCTTTAAGACTAGGAATAAAATCATCTTTTTCAGACTTTTTAGGCAATTCTTTAAAAACCGTAACCGTCTTTTTTTTGCCATCTTCTTGCTTCAATAATTTTTTAATTTTTTCTTCTAGTAAATCTTCATCAAAATACTTTTTATTTTCTTGCTCTTGAAACCTTTTATATCCTCTGTTTATTCGTTCTGAATTATTCTTAACATTCTCAGCTTGAGCCATCTTTGCAGCCAATTCTGCTCTTCTTTTTTCAACTTCTACCGCATCTCTGGCAGCTATCTCAGATGCTAAAGTTACTTTTAGCTTTGCTTTATCAGCTTCTAACGCATTTTTGGCATCTTTTTCTTCTTTTAATTGTTGCTGTAGATCTGCTTCTACTCTTTTTTTCTCAGCTATTGCCGCATTTTTGGCAAATCTCTCATTTGCTTCAGTTATTGCTAGCAATGCTTTTTCAGCTTTCTCACTTGATAAATCTTTCTCTAGCTTTGCTTTGGCAGCTTCTGCTATTAATTTATCAGCTTTTGCAGCATCCCTTTCTAACACAGCTTGATTTTTAGCATCTATTTCATTATCTCTAGCAGCTTCTGCTCTTACTATATCATATTGAGCTGCTATTAAAAGTCTATCTGCATCAGCCTTATCTAATACAGCCTTATTTCTAGCATCTTCTGCAGCAGCCTTATCTAGCAAAGCCTGATTTTTATCAGCTTCTGCAGCCTTTGCAACAGCTTCCGCTATTGCTTTATCTGCTTGAGCAGCTATTAAAAGTGTATTTGCATCGGTCTTCTCTAGCAAAGCCTGATTTTTATCAGCTTCTGCAGCATCTTTCTGGTTTTGAGCAGCTATTAAACGTCTATCTGCAGCATCTTTCTCGGCTTGAGCAGCTATTAAAAGTGCATCTGCAGCGTTCTTCTCTTGCAAAGCCTGATTTCTAGCATCTTCTGCAGCAGCCTTCTCTTGCAAAGCCTGATTTTTATCAGCTTCTGCAGCCCTTTTAGCACCTTCTGCAGCTCTTGCAGCAGCTTCTGCTATTGCTTGATCTGCTTGAGCAGCTATTAAACGTGTATATGCATCGGTCTTATCTGATACAGCCTGATTGTGAGCAGCTCTTGCATCCGCTAAAGCCTTTTCTACCGTTGACTTATCAGCTTCTGCAGCATCTTTCTGGTTTTGAGCAGCTATTAAACGTCTATCTGCAGCATCTTTCTCGGCTTGAGCAGCTATTACAAGTCCATCTGCGATAGCCTTATCTAATACAGCCTGATTTTCTGCAGCTATTTTAGCATCTTCTGCAGCCCTTTTAGCATCTCTGGCAACTATTTCAGCATCTCTGGCAGCCCTTGCAGCATCTCTTTCAAGCTGTGCAATTTGATCAGATTGTTGTTTATCGTATTGTGCAAGTTGCGCTTCAGCCTCAGATTTTCTTTTTTCGACTTCAGCTTCAGCAAGTTGCACTTTTGCATCTTGAACTTCTTTTTCTCTTGCCGAAAGTTGTGTCGTCAAATAATTCAATTTATCATTTGCAGCTTGCAAAATTTGTTGTGAATTTTTAGCTAATTGATCATAAATTTGTTGTTGATATGACAGTTGTTGATTAAAATCATCTAATGTCTGCTGATTTATTTGTTTCTGTGAAGCAAAAAGAGTATCTTTAATTTCTAATTGACTCTGCAAATTAACAATTACGGCATCTTTTTCATTATTTCGCCTTTGCAATTTCTCTTTTTCCTTTTCAAGTTCATCTATTCCTTCCTGCGTAATACCTTGTGCTGCACTGCTATTGTTTTGAATCCTTGCATTTTCTGTTTCAGCAGCTTTCTCGTTAATATTCTTTAAAATTGTCTGCAATTCTTCAATCTTAGAACTTAATCCTACTATCTGTGTACTTTGATTATTCTCTAATGTTTCTATCTTAGAACTTAATTCACCTAAACCTTTGTGTAAATCCCTCACAGTGTGTGCGTTATTCAACACTATACCATTTGTTTTTTGCCTAGGATTATTTTGTTCAAACTCACTTTTATCGGGATAAACTGCATCCACATCAACAACATCATTAGAACTTTGATCATCTGAACTATTGGAATTTGAGACTTTATCATTAAGAGGTTGATTATTCAAAATTTGCTCATATAACCCCATTTCTTCAACTTCTTCTTCCTGCTCATATATTTCATGATGATTTAAATCATCCTCAGCGTTATATTCCGATTTATCTTTCAAAAGATTATTTTCAATTGCATTTTTTGCTTTATCTAGTGTTTTGTAATTTTCATTAGATTCAAATTTACGCTTATAATTATCAACTATAGTGCCTATTGTACTTACTATTTCTTTGCATAATTCTTGTTTTTCTTTAACTGACAATTCTTGATTTTCTCTCCACCTATCAATAAAATCTGTTATTCTTTGATGTGAAGTTATTTGAGATCCATCATAAGATGTATCTGGAATTGTATTTTTAATTGTCATTAAATTCTTTATAGTTACATCACTCTCTTTTGGATTCATCAGTTTTCCAATTGCATCTTTAATCTTTTCAATTACTTCATTTCTCTTTTTGTCATTATTTATCAAGTGTACAGCACTATTGTTACTACTCATCAATATGAATTGTACTGCGTTTTGTAATATTTTTATTTTTTCTTCTATTTTATATTCTTCACCAGTGCCTGTGTTTGTTTCATTAGTGTCTGTGTGTTTTTTATTAAAAGTACATTGCGTCAAACTACTTACTATTGCATTTTGATATTTTCTTATTGTATTATTGTCTGTTGCTACGTTTGATATTTGGCTTTTTACTGGTATTACTCTTGCGTTAGCTATATCTTTATCTAAAATAAATTCTTTTATTGCATTTGCGCACTCAATATATTGCTTTTTAAGATTGGGTCTCATCCTATCGGAAACAGGCACAACTTTTGTCATACTATTGGGATCAGTTGCATCTTTTGTCTGATCCGGTGTAGATTTTGCTATTGCTGGTCTTTTACTCGTTACTGAATTACCTTCTTTAGAAAAAAGAATTTGCGTAGTGCCTCTCTTATTATTAAGAATGTTTATTTTAGTTTGCACTTGAGATTCAGCAACTTGATTATCTGTACCTAAAAATTTTTGATTATTTCCATTTCTCATATCTGCAATATTTATGTTAATACTTTTTTTTAACTCTTTAGCATCAAGCTCAACAAAACCTGCCCTATCAGCAATTAAGATTAATAAGTTCTTAAATTCTTCAAATTCTTGATCTGTAAGTTCACGTTCTTCTTTCTCAGTTTTATAAACTGCACTTTTTATAACAATTTCAAAAAATTTCTTTGTTTGGTCAATATCTTGGAATGAAGCTAACAGAGAAGTATGTTGATGACCATTGTAGAAATGGGTTATGAAATTGTAATCTTGTTCATTTAACTTAAATTGTATTATTTTGTGAGGTTTATATGGGTTGAAGTCTATTTCTGGCACTTTCAAAGTTTCAACCAAACCAGTGTATCTATAACTAATATCTTTTTGAGAAGGCTTACTCATTCTTAAACAATTTTGTCTTTGTTATTTTTCTTCTTACTTTGCAAGTGGCTGTTAATTATATCAAAATTAATATTTCATGCAAGCACTTTGTTTGGCAATTTTTTTTGAAAAAAATGGTGGATAAAATTGCAATTCTGAATTTATTTCTAGTTTCTAATCCTCTTTTCTAAATCCTCCGGCGCTTC
>CAZENB010000013.1:7838-18360 GCA_964513555.1 uncultured Rhizobium sp.
TGTTAAAGGAGGCTTAAAGTTTCTAATCTCTTTTCTAAATCCTCCGGCGCTTCGCACCACCTCCTTTGTTAAAGGAGGCTTAAAAGCAAAAACTCTTCAACAAAAATTCTAAATTTAGAAACGGGTGATTTAAACGATTGCGGGATAATTATGCTTTAGGCTTTTCTTTTCTCTCTGAGATACAGATTTTAACTGACCACAAGCCGCCATAACATCATCGCCTCTAGTTTTGCGAATTGTGGCAACCAATTTGGCATTTTTCAAAATTTGTTGAAAATTGCTTATAGTATCGTTTTTAGAATTAACATATTCACATCCTTGCCACGGATTAAACGGAATTAGGTTTATTTTTGCTTTTAGGTGATATTTTTTAATTAATTGCACCAACTCAAAAGCATGTTCTTCTTTGTCATTTATGCCATTTAACATCACATATTCAAAAGTGATTGATTGGTTTGGGTTCAACTTATTGTAGGTCTGACAAGCTTTCATCAATTCGGCAAGCGGATATTTTTTATTAATTGCCATAATTTCTGTACGAAGTGCATCATTTGTTGCATGCAGCGAAATTGCCAAATTGGTTTTCAATTCTTCAGCGCAACGCAAAATTTCAGGAACTAAACCAGAAGTTGAAATGGTGGTTTTTCTTGCTGATAAATCTAAGCCTTGATTGTCATTTAAAATTTTAACTGCTTTGGCAACATTTTCATAATTAAAAAATGGTTCTCCCATTCCCATAAATACAATGTTGGTAAGACGACGATTATTTTTATCCCAGTCATTTATTAAGTCTTTTGCAACAACAACTTGTGAAATAATTTCAGAGCTTTCCAAATTTCTGACCCAAGTTTGAGTTCCTGTATGACAAAATTTACAAGCCAAAGTGCAGCCAACTTGCGAAGAAATGCAAAGAGTTCCCCTGCTTTCTTCAGGAATAAAAACCGCTTCAACTTCACGTCCATCATTAAATTTTACCAAAAATTTTCTAGTTCCATCAAAAGAAATTAGATCCTTAGAAATTTGTGGACGAGAAATTGTAAAATTTTGCGCTAAAATCTCACGAGTTTCTTTTGAAATATCAGTCATTTGGTTAAAACTTAATGCTCCACGAGCATAAATCCAATTCCAAATTTGTTTTGCACGAAACGGCTTTTGGTTTAGAGCTATTAATTTTTCTTCTAATGTTTTTTTGTCAAGGCCAATTAGGTTGAGCATTTTTTTGGGTATTTTTAAGTATTTAAATCCTCCGTCACGCTTCGCATGACACCTCCTTTTTCAAAGGAGGCTTTGTTATTCGCTCTCTTTAACAAAGATGGTGGCATTTGGCCACAAGGCAAAGCAATAACGGTTGAAGAAAGTGCTCCAAACAATAACAGAGAAAGAAATAACTACTTCCCAATTACTCTCTTCTGAATTTCAGAAATTTCGATAGCCGCTTTCTTTGCCAATTCATACATTTTTGATACTTGTTCAAAACTCATTGCGCCATTTTCTGCTGTGCCTTGAATTTCAATTAAATCAAAATTTTGATTAATAACAAAATTAGCATCCACTTCACATTTACTGTCTTCATCATAATCCAAATCTGCTACAATTTCACCATTAAAAATACCACAAGAAATTGCACAAACTGAACCTATTAATGGATTTTCACGAAGTATCCTGCGTTTCATAATATTTTGAACCGCCAAAGCTAAGGCCACAAAACCACCTGTAATTGCAGCACATCTTGTACCACCATCTGCTTGTATTACATCGCAATCAACAATAATTTGTCTTTCTCCAAGCTTTGCAGTGTTAATTACTGATCTTAACGATCTTCCTATTAATCTTTGAATTTCAATGGCTCTGCCATTTGGTTTCATTGGGTCTTTGTTATTTCTACTGTGAGTTGAGCGAGCCAACATGTTATATTCTGCAGTAACCCAACCCAAACCTTTATTTTTCAAAAATGGAGGCACTTTCTCTTCAACAGTTGCTGTACATAAAACATGCGTGTCGCCAAATTTTATAAGGCACGAACCTTCAGCATATTTATTGACTTTAGTTATAATTTCAACTTGACGAATTTGATTTGATTTTCTTTTAGATGGGCGCATTGAAGTAATATTTGAATTTAGAGTTTTTGCTTATCATAGAAAATAGGTTATAATATTGAGATTACTACGCTTCGCCCGAGGGCTCGCTCGTAATGACGTAAGTAATAAAATACTCGCTCATAATGACGTAAGTAATAAAAATACTCGCTCTTAATTATGTAAGTAGTGAATACTCGTAATTACGTAAAGATTGAAAAATGATCGCTGGTAATGACGTAAGTAATAAAATACTCACTCGTAATGACCTTAAGTAGTAAAAATACTCGCTCTCAATTATGTAAGGAGTAAAAATACTTGCTCGTAATGACCGCAATTCTTCTAGTCATCACCGAGTAACTTACCCACATTCTTCATCTTAATGAACACCTATTTTCTCTTATAATCGTGAGTGAACACAACTTTTCCTTCGTCATCGCGAGTGAGCGTTAGCGAAACGTCGCGATCCCCTAATTCAAAACTCCAAAAAAAGAATTTGCGAAAATGGATTACTACGCTTCGCCCGAGGGCTCGCTCGTAATGACGTAAGTAATAAAAATAATCGCTCGTAATGACGTAAGTTAGTGAAGTACTAGCTTGCAATTACGAAGAGAAATGGAATTACTCTTCAGTTACAAAATCAAATCTAGCTTCTTTACTACGGCTTTCTCTTTTACGATCGTTAGAATCCAAGAGTTTTTTACGTAGACGTAGTGATTTTGGCGTAACTTCAACAAGTTCATCATCACCAACGTAAGTGATCATGTCTTCAAGAGTTAATTCACGAGGTGGAACAAGACGAATTGCTTCATCTGCGCCAGTTGCGCGAACATTTGAAAGTTGTTTTCCTTTTAAAACGTTAATTTCTAAATCACCTTGTTTTGAGTTTTCACCAACGACCATTCCAGCGTAAACTTTTTGTTGAGGTTTGATAAACATAACGCCACGATCTTGTAAATTCCAAATTGCGTAAGCTACAGCTTCACCAGTGTCGGTTGAAATTAGAGCACCATTTTTTCTAGTAGCCATTTCACCTTTATATGGAGCGTAAGCATGGAAAATTCTGTTTAAAACACCTGAGCCTTTGGTATCAGTCAAGAATTCACTTTGGTAACCAATTAAACCACGTGATGGAACATAGAAAACCAAACGAGTCTTACCACCAGAAGATGGTTTCATTTCTTGCATTTCACCTTTACGTTGAGAAATTTTGTCAACCACAACACCACTGAAAGCATCGTCAACGTCCACAACTACCTCTTCAACTGGTTCTAAAATTTCACCATTAGAATCTTTTTTAAAAAGTACTCTTGGTCTTGAAACCGAAAGTTCAAAACCTTCGCGACGCATATTTTCAATCAATACACCAAGTTGTAATTCACCTCTGCCTCCAACTTCAAATGCATCTTTGCCGTCAGATTCCTTAACTTTGATTGCAACGTTAGTTTCAGCTTCAGCAAACAAACGATCACGAATCATGCGTGAAGTAACTTTTGAACCTTCAGTTCCTGCCAAAGGAGAGTCGTTAACTGCAATTGTAATCGCCATTGTTGGCGGGTCAATTGGAGTAGATTTAAGAGGCTCAGAAACTGAAATATCGCAAAGCGTGTCTGAAACTGAAGCTTTTTCAAGACCAGCAACAATTACAATATCACCAGCTTCAGCTTCTTCTACAGCAATTTTTTCAACACCACGGAAAACATGAAGTTTAGTCAAGCGGCCTTGCTCAACAACTTCACCTTTTAAGTTAACAGCTCTTAAATTCATTAAAGATTTTGGACGACCAGAGTAGATACGACCAGTTAACATGCGGCCAAAATAAGGGCTATGGCTTAACAAAGTTGCCAACATTTTGAAAGGACCATCTTTGTCAAAATTTGGTGGAGAAACATGACGCAAAATTAAGTTGAAAAGAGGAGATAAATCTTTGCGTTCGTCTTTTTCTAAATCTTCGACGCACCAACCATCGCGACCCACAGCGTAAAGCACAGGAAAATCAAGCTGTTCTTCAGAAGCATTTAATGAAACAAAAAGATCAAAAATTTCGTTTAAAACTTCATCAGGACGAGCATCACCACGATCAATTTTATTGATGATTACAATTGGGCGAAGTCCAAGAGCCAAAGCTTTTGAAAGTACAAATTTAGTTTGTGGCATCACGCCTTCTGCAGAGTCAACCAACAACAAAGCTGAGTCAGCCATCGACAAAACACGTTCAACTTCACCACCAAAGTCAGCGTGACCAGGAGTGTCAATTACGTTAATTTTGTGATCATTCCAAACAATTGAAGTGCATTTAGCAAGAATTGTAATTCCACGTTCTTTTTCTAAATCGTTAGAGTCCATCACACGATTTTCAACTTGTTGATTAGCACGGAAAGTTCCGCTTTGGTGCAACATTGCATCAATTAATGTAGTTTTGCCATGGTCAACGTGAGCAATAATGGCAACGTTTCTGAAGTCAGTCATTTAAATTTTGAATTAAAATTGGTTTGCAAAAAAGGGATGATATGATAAACAGGTCAACATCACTTATAATTTGGAAGCGCGAAAAATATAGATCTAAAACTAACTGTCAACTAGTTAAGATTTAATCATCTGATGTAGTTTTTCAAATTATAAACTTGCAAGGCTTTTTTATTTAACAAAAATCTAGTTTGATTTGTATCTTACTAAGATTCGCAAGCTTGCTCGCTTTCAATGACGGAATTAACTTCCCTTAAACCAAAACATCCTCAATGAGAAGCTGTACCTTATCAACGCCCATCCAGCTGTTAATGTTTAATTGCCCAACCACATCAATTGGTTTGGTGTAATTTTGATCCAGCAAAATCTCTCCCACCGCAGTTTTAGCAGCTCGAAACGCCACTCCTTGTAAATTGCCGTTAAACCCAACTAATGACTTGCTTGAAAAAATGCAGCTAATGTGATCTTGATTTTGCCCCATCAAATTAACTCGCATCTTTTGTAAATTACGAATAATAAATTTTGGTTTGTAATTGCTAACGCCAAATGGTTCTAAATTCGCCAACTCTTTGATAAAATCAAGATTCACCTGATTTAAATCAAGAATATCAGAAAAAATCATTTCTTTTTTCGTCGACAATTCAATTGCTTTAGCTCCAAGTTTTTCGTTAAAAAATTGATGCAATTGTGGAATTTTTTCTTCTTCCACCGAAAAACCTCCAGCCATTGCATGTCCACCACCTTCAAGCAAGTACCCTTCCATTCTTGCTTGCAAAATTAATGAACCAAAATCAATGCCGTTAACTGAACGACAAGACGCTTTTCCTTTACCATTTTCAATTGAAATTACTGCCACTGGTTTGTTGTAAAGATCTTTCAAACGAGATGCCACAATACCAATTACACCTTGATGCCAGCTGCTAGAAAGAGCAAAAATAAAACCATCATCAGCTGTAAAACCATTTTGTTTTTTTTCTAATTGATTCACCGCTTCGTCAAGAATTTGTACTTCAATTTCTTTGCGCTGCTTATTGAAATTTTCTAACTGCAGCGCAATTTCTGATGCTTCCATTTCATCTGAAGTTGATAAAATTCTGGCACCCAAATCAGATTTTCCAACTCGTCCACCAGCGTTAATTCTTGGGCCCAAAATAAAACCCAAATGATACGAACTTGGTTCTTCATTTAGAGCAGCTGCGTCAGAAATTAAACGCAAACCCAAATTGCTGCGCTTCTTCAAAATTTTTAAACCACCAGCCACAAATGCTCTGTTTAGACCAGTTAAAGGCATCACATCGCAAACTGTTCCAAGCGCAACTAAATCTAAAAACTGCAATAAATTTGGTTCACGAGTGTTATTTTTGTAAAAACCATCTTCACGCAACGCCTTGTTCAAGGCTACAATAAACAAGAAAGAAACACCAGCAGCACATAAATTTTTATGAGGAAATTTTTCATCAATTCGATTTGGGTTAATCACCGCTAAAGCTTCTGGTTTTTCAATAACTCCTATATGATGATCAATAACAATAATTTCTAAACCAGCTTTTTTGGCATCTTCAAGCGGCTTAAAAGCAACTGTTCCGCAATCAACAGTAATTACTAAATCAGTTCCCGCTTTTTTTAGATTTAGTAAAGCCTGCGAATTCGGACCATAACCTTCAAGTTTGCGATCTGGCACATAAATTCCAACATTTACACCAATTTCACCCAAGAAATTTTTTATCAAAGCTGAAGAAGTTGCACCATCAACATCATAATCAGCGAAAATAGTGATTTTTTTATTTGTCTTAATTGCCTTAATAACATGATCAACAGCTAAATCCATATCAAGCAAATCAAATGGATTAGGCAAAATATTTTTTAATTTTGGATCTAAAAAATTTTCAATTTCATCAAAATCAATATTTTTTGCGGCCAAAATTTTTGCCAAAACAGATGAGACTTGAAATTTCTGCGCAATTGCTACAGACAATCTTTCATCAAAATCTTGCTGTTTCCAGAAAAATCCTTGGACTGATTTTTTTAAATTATTGTTCATATCTGTTTACCAAAGTGTCAAATCACAACCATTATTTTTAAATTTATTATTAATAATATTTTATAACAGTTGTGGTTATGATTGCATAGTTGCCTAATTTTAATATTGCTAAAAATTCTTCATGTTTTACAATTTTGACATCTTTTTTAAGAATATTCAAATTATAAGAATTTCATGCTAAAACTTCTCAAGAGAATTGGTAGCTTTACTTTAGAAAATATCAGTAAAATTGGTCATATTACAATTTTTGCAGCAAAATCTATTCAGAGCTGTTTCACCCCTCCTTTTTATCCAAAAATGATTGGTCGCCAAATTTTACAAATTGGTTATTTTTCTTTACCAGTTGTTGGTTTGACCGCAATTTTTTCAGGTGCAGTTTTGGCATTGCAAAGCTATTCTGGCTTCAGTAGATTCAACGCTGAAAGCACAATTGCAACAGTTGTTGTTTTGTCAATCACTCGTGAACTTGGACCCGTTCTTGCAGGTTTAATGGTTGCTGGACGTGTCGGCGCTTCAATGGCTGCAGAAATTGGAACAATGAAAGTTACCGAACAAATTGATGCTTTAAAAACTCTTTCCACCAGTCCTTTCAAATATTTAATTGCTCCTAGAATTATTGCTGGTGTTTTAATGCTGCCATTTTTGGTGCTAATTGCCGATATAATTGGAGTAATGGGCGGATATCTTGTAAGTGTTCATTCTCTTGGTTTTTCAGCCGGACCTTACATTGCTAATACTTTAAAATTTTTAGAACCCATTGATGTTATTTCTGGTCTTACAAAAGCGGCATTCTTTGGCTTAACAATTTCAGTGATGGGTTGTTATTTTGGTTACAACTCAAAAGGTGGAGCTGAGGGAGTTGGAATTGCAACAACTAACGCAGTTGTATCAGCTTCAATTATAATTTTGTTACTGAATTTTATAATAACTAAAGTTTTTTTTGGATAAATGAAGCCAATAGATAAACCTAAAAATCTTACCCCTGTACCAACAATTTATGAAGAATTAGAAATAACAAAAAAGATTAATTCTCAGAAAAATAGACATTTTTTAAAAACAAACTGTCAAATCTATTAAATGAACTACCACCATATATATCATGCAGGCAATTTTGCCGACATTTTTAAACATGTGATTTTAACCCTTTGTTTAGAAAAATTACATGAAAAACCAACGGCTTTTTTTGCCCTTGATACTCATGCAGGCATTGGGAAATACAATTTAACTGATGAAAAATCCCTTAAAACTTCTGAGGCTGAAAGTGGAATAAAAAAGATTATAAAATATCAAAATTTTCGTCAAATTTTACCAGAAAGATATTTAAAAATTTTAGCAAAAATTAATCACTGTGAAATTGAAGAATTAACACAGAAATTAAAAATTTACGCTGGCTCTCCTGTAATTATTAAAGACTACTTAAGAAGTGAAGATAAAGCAATTTTTGCCGAATTAAATCGTGAGGACTGTTTAACCCTAAAACGCGCTTTTGCCGGAAATAAAAAATTTTCAATCTTAAATGAAGATGGTTTTCATTTGCTAAAATCAAAACTCCCTCCTCTTGAAAAGCGTGGAATTATCATAATCGATCCGGCTTTTGAGAAAAACCAAGATAAAATTTCTGCTGATTATAATAAAATAATCACTTACTTACAATTTGCCCAAAAACGTTTTTCGAATGCAATTTATCTAATTTGGTACCCAATAATAAATAAAGATTTGGAACAAAAAATTTTGTCTGAATTTTATCAAAATATTAACTCGTTGTCATTTGAAAAAAAGATGCACGTTACTTTTGATATAGGAAAAAATACGGAAAATGAAGAAAAAATGACAGCTTGTGGAATGTTTATTTTCAACGCTCCTTGGCAGTTGGACGAGAAACTAAAAGTAATTTTACCACAAATTTTAGAAGTCTTAAAAGAAGATTCAAAAGCAACATTCAATATTGCTTTAAGTAATTAAAAGCGACAATTCTAACTGATATTGAAAACTAAATTCCTCTTTTTTTGTCATCAACAAAATCCGTGCTTTGCTACAAATCAATCAGAATTAAAAAATTCTCTATTTAATTGATCGCTACACTTTGTAAGATTACTCTTTCGAGATAACGCTAGATTTAATTACAATATACATCTTGGGGATTTTTGCTATTTTTAGCAAAAAAGATGAAGTTAATTTTAGATAAAATCTTCAATGTTCAACTTAACTCCTAGATCAAACAAAAACTCATCATGACTTGTAATAATAACCAAGCCGCTTCCTTCTTTGACTTTTGTCTCAATTAAGCCTTTTAGCTTTTCTTTTCCTTCTTTATCAAGATTGTTTGTTGGTTCATCAAGAAGCCATATTGTTGCTGGACAACATAAAAGTTTGGCAAGCATTACTCTTTTTTGCCAACCAGCAGAAAGAGTTTTAATTTTTCTATCAGCAATTTCTGAGAGGTTAAAAAATGCCAAAGCTGAAGGAATTAAAATTTCGCTATCCTGCAATTTGGCATAAAATTGTAAATTTTCAAAAACTGTTAACTCTAGTTTTAAAAAGTTTTTATGACCTAAGAACTGCAAATCACCACTAAAATCACTTCTTATTTCTTCTATATCAATATCACTCCAAAATATTTTTCCTGAAGTTTGCTTAGTAATTCCAGACAATATTTTGAGCAAAGTTGTTTTTCCAACGCCATTTTTACCAGTTATAATTAAAACTGTTTGTGGCCCAACAGAAAAACCCAAGTTGCTAAAAATCTTCTTGTGATTTTTGTAAAATGAAAGATTATCAACAGTAAGCATATCCCTTATAAATACTGGTTTTTCCTAAAAATAAATATGACAGAATTAAAATTTGTTGAACATGGTGCGTTAAAGAATCCAAAATATCTAGTGATTTTCTTGCATGGCTACGGAGCAAATGGTGAAAATCTTTTAAGCTTACATCATGAGTTTTCTCATGTTTTGCCAGAATCTCATTATATTTCACCTCATGGAGTTGAGCCATGGGAAGGTGGTTTTCCTGACTCATATCAATGGTTTTCACTAAATGGAGGCTTGGGCAGAAATACTTTGGAGCAGATTTCTGAATCAATAAAAAACTCCAATAAAATTCTTGGAAATTTTATTGATACTCAATTAGCGCGCTTTAATTTATCTTATAAAAATCTTTTCATTGTTGGTTTTTCTCAAGGTGGAATGATGAGTATTTATCAGGGTCTAATTCAAAAACAGCAACCAGCAGGAATTATTTCTTTTTCAGGAAAATTAATTATGCCTGAAATGATTGGAGAAAAAACCATTTCAAAGCCAAACATTTGTTTAATTCACGGCAAACAAGATTCTGTTGTGCCTTTTGAAAATTTTATAGAAGCAGAGAAAATATTAAAATCACAAAATTTTAACTTTGAATCTCATGCTGTAGATCATTTAGATCATTCCATTGATATTCATGGCGTTAAATCTGCGCAAAATTTTATCAAAAAATTAATAAATCAAAAAAATATTTAACATGAAGTTATCTAATTATTTTTTACCGACTCTTAAAGAAAATCCAATCGACGCCACCATTGTGTCGCATCAACTAATGGTACGCGCTGGCATGATTCGTCAAACAGCTTCTGGCATTTATACTTGGTTGCCTTTGGGTTTGAAAGTTTTAAACAAAGTTGAACGTATAATCAAAGAAGAAATGGACAGAGCCGGCGCACTCGAGGTTTTGATGCCAACAATTCAACCGGCAGAACTTTGGCAAGAGTCTGGTCGTTATGATGCTTATGGCAAAGAAATGTTGCGCATTAAAGATCGCCACGATCGTGATATTTTATACGGCCCAACTCACGAAGAAGTCATCACCGACATCTTCCGCAAAAACGTCACTTCTTACAAAGATTTACCGAAATACTTTTACCAAATTCACTGGAAATTTCGTGACGAAATTCGTCCACGTTTTG
>CAZENB010000013.1:18370-31910 GCA_964513555.1 uncultured Rhizobium sp.
AATTGGCGGTGATTTGTCTCACGAGTTTCACATTTTAGCCGACACCGGCGAAAGCGCAATTTACTACGATAAAAAATTTGACAATTTGAAAAATTTCGATGTTGCTGAAATGCAATTGCTTTATGCAATGGCAGATGAAATGCACGTTGCCGACAAATGTCCGATTCCTGAAAGTCAATTAAATTCACGTCGTGGCATTGAAGTTGGTCACATTTTCAACTTCGGAACAAAATATTCTAAAGCTATGAACGCTTTTGTAATGGGATCGGGTTCATCCTATTTAGGAGGAACAAGCGAGAGCGTTAGCGGCACGATGGAGACAAATAATAAAATCTATCCAAACATGGGTTCATACGGAATTGGAGTATCGCGCGTTGTTGCGGCTTCAATTGAAGCCAATCACGACCAAAATGGAATTATTTGGCCCAAAGAAATTGCACCTTTCCAAGTAGCTTTAATCAACGTCCGCGTTGGCGATGAACTATGCGACAAAACTTGCGAAGAAATTTATAGCAAGTTACAATCGCAAGGAGTTGAAGTAATTTACGACGATACCAAAGCCAGTTTGGGGCAAAAATTCTCAATAGCCGACTTGATCGGAATTCCAACTCAAATTATTGTTGGCCCTAAATCAGCAGCCTTAGGAAAGGTTGAAATTAAAGATCGTAAATCGGGTGACAAAAAAGAAATAGCAATCAATAATATTGCAAACTCGTTTTAAAGTTACTCAGTAACAAAATTGTTATCCTGAGCGGAAGCGCTCAGAAGCTATATCTCAGAGCGTTATCACATAAGATCCTTCGCTTTGATAATTATGGCAATATTTATTAAGATGTTATAGTTACCAACAAAAATAAAAAAATGACAAAAAAACCTGTTTTACTTTGTATTTTAGATGGCTGGGGAATTGGAGAAGAAAACAACTCTCACAATGCAATTGCTGTAGCTAAAACACCAAATTACGATCGCTTTCTTAAGAAATATCCTTACTCGCAACTTGAAACTTCGGGTTTAGCAGTTGGTTTGCCAGAGGGACAAATGGGAAATTCTGAAGTTGGCCATATGACAATTGGTGCTGGAAGAGTAATTTTTCAAGATTTACCTAGAATAAATAACGCAATTAAAGATGGTTCTTTGACAAAAAATCCACTTTTACAAAAATTAATTCAAAATTGTAATCCCTGTCATCCTTATCTTTCCTGTCATCCTGAGCGGAGCGAAGGATCTCAAACGAAAAACTCTATACTGTCAAAACAACTTCCTTTGGCTGCACCTCAAGATGACAAACTTCCAATTTGTCACTTGATGGGATTATTATCTGATGGTGGAGTTCATTCACACATTGATCACATAGTTTTTTTAGCTGAATTTTTAACAAAAAATGGCGTTGAAGTTGTTTTGCATGCTTTTCTTGATGGTCGCGATGTAGCGCAAAAAAGTGCTTTAACTTATCTTAAACAATGCAAAAATATTAAAATTGGAACAATTTCTGGAAGATATTACGCCATGGATCGTGATAAAAAGTGGGATCGTATTGAACTTGCAACCAACGCTATTATTTCAGGAATTGGAGAAAGATTTTCTGATGCAATTTCAGCTGTAGAAAAATCTTATGAACAAAATATTACCGATGAATTCATCAAACCTTGTATAATAAATGACTACAATGGAATAAAAGAAGGTGATGCTCTAATTTTCGCTAATTTCCGAGCTGATCGAGCTCGTCAAATTTCAGAAAAACTTTTTGAAAAAGTTAAATTTTCTCACGCAATCGCCACTACTGAATATTCTGAAAAACTTAATTCTTATTATAAGATTTTATTTCCTCCAGTAGAAATCAAAAACTCATTACCAGAAATTCTATCAAAAGAAAATCTTACTCAACTACGCATTGCAGAAACTGAAAAATATGCCCATGTTACATTTTTCTTCTCTTGTGGACAAGAAAATGAAATACGAGGTGAAGAAAGAATTTTAGTAAAATCACCCGCAGTAGCAACTTACGATTTAAAACCTGAAATGTCTGCAAATGAAATTGGAGAAAAATTACATGCAGCAATTGCGTCAGACAAATTCAATTTCATAATTGTCAATTATGCAAATCCAGATATGGTTGGCCACAGCGGCATGCTTAATCCTTCAATAAAAGCTGTTGAAGCAATTGATAAACAATTAGGTTATCTTGAGAAAATTATTTTGGAAAAAGATGGCTATATGCTAATTTCTGCTGATCACGGTAACATTGAATGTATGCTTGATGAACATAAAAATCCACATACCTCACACACAACAAATCCTGTACCATTTATTTTAATTGGTAATGATGTATCTAAATTTAAGATTTCTAACGGCAAATTAAGCGACATTGCTCCAAGTATCTTAAAATTAATGGGAATTACAAAACCACAAGAAATGACTGGAGAAAACCTAATAAAATAATATGAAAGAACAAAAAGAATCAAAATACAGTTTTTTACAAACATTAGTCGTAGCAGTTATGTGCGCAGCTTTTGTACGCTCTTTTTTCTTTGAGCCATTTCACATTCCTTCAAGCTCAATGAAACCACAATTATTAGTTGGAGATTATATTTTTGTTTCAAAGTTTTCTTATGGCTATAGTCGTTATTCTTTCCCTTTTGGTATAAATTTTTTTGAGGGAAGAATTTTCAAAAGCACTCCAAAAAGAGGAGATGTTGCGGTTTTTCGTCTTCCAACTAATACAAGAATTAACTATGTAAAAAGAATAATTGGTTTACCGGGCGATAAAATTCAAATTAAAAGTGGCGTAGTATATATTAATGACTTAGAAGTTAAGAAAATTAATGACGGATTCTTCAAAGACAAAAATTATGAAATGGATCTTGAAATTCCTCAATTTGCAGAAACTTTACCTGAAGGAAAAATAATTAAAACGCTAGACCAAAGAGATTCTCCACAAGATGAAACTGGAATTTACGAAGTTCCACAAGGACATTATTTTATGATGGGAGACAATCGAGATAACTCACAAGATAGCCGTTTCCAAGATTTAGTTGGCTTTGTTCCAGAACAAAATTTAGTAGGACGCGCACTATTTGTTTTCTTCTCAGCTGAAAAACCAGTTTGGCAAATTTGGAATTGGGCTAGTGCTATTCGCTTTGAACGAATCTTTAAAAAACTTAATTAATTTTTATCTAAAATGAACAAAGATTCTTTTAGAAGTTTTGAAAATAAAATCTGCTACCAATTTAGTAACATTTCTTTACTTGAAGAAGCTTTAACTCATCCAAGTCTTTCTAAGGAAAATAAAAACAAACCTAACTATCAAAGATTAGAGTTCCTGGGAGACAAAGTTTTATCTTTAGTTATCTCAGATTTTTTAATGAAGAAATATAAAAACGAATCGGAAGGTGACTTATCAAAACGCCAAGCTGTCTTAGTTTCTGGCGACACACTATCAAGAATTGCAATAGAAATTAGTTTAGACAAAGTTTTGCAAGTTAGCAAAGGAGAGGAAAATTTAGGTGGAAAAAACAATAAAAGAAATTTGGAAAATTCTTTAGAAGCTTTAATTGGAGCAATTTACCTTGATTCTAATTATGACAAAACAAAAGAATTTATCACAAAATTTTGGCACACCTTCTTAGAAAATGAAATTACTCCACCAAAAGATCCTGTATCACAACTACAAGAAATTGTGCAACTTAAATCCAAACAGTTACCGCAATATTTTACAACCAAAAGCGGTGGTTCTGATCACGACCCGATTTTCACCTCAACCGTAAAAATCACACATTTAAATTTAGAATTTTCTTCGATAGGAAAATCAAAAAAAGAAGCTCAAAAAGCAGTATCCAAAATTGCCTTGGACAATATTTTAAATCAGTAAATTTAATTAAAAAATTCTAACTAGGAAGAAAATTTGACTATAATTCAGACAAGTAAAAAGAGATTTTTCTAGCTCTATATAATCCTAATCTTCTTAATTCGATATAAATATTTCTCTAATCTCTTTCATGGCAATAGTTTTGCCATTCTTGGAGTCATAAAACTCTACCAACTTAACAGCATCATAAATTGCTTTATAGCTTCTATCAATTTTTTCAGCTATAAAATTAATAACACGATTATCTAATTTAATTTGCTTACGAGAAAAACTTTGAACAAGAAGCTGTTGCATTGATTCTAGGCTAGGATTTTTTATTTCAGCAGTAAAAATATTTCCAAGACGCGATTTTAAATCTTTTAGTCGAAATTTGCTTAAACTTTTAGCGCTTAAAATCAAAAACGAATTAGCTTCCCAAGATGAATTTATCAGATGAAACAAGAAATTTTCATCATCAATTCTATCAATATCTTCTAAAATATAAAATCTATCTGCTAACAGAAAACTGCTCAAGTTTACATCTGCGATCTCATCATATTTTAAAAATTCAGCAGCAAAATCAGTAGCAAAAACATTCAATAAATGGCTTTTTCCTGAACAATCTTCACCTTTTAAAATTAAAGATCTAAAATTAGATTGCAGAAAATGATTTTGTAAAAAAAAATCTTTTAAGCTTCTAAAGGCTGCTGAATTTTCTGGTAACAACAAAAAGTCTTCTTTCAGATAAGGATTTTTATTTATACTATGAAGGTTTAAACTTAGCTGCAAATTTACTCTATAACTTTTGGAACTGTAAAATAATCATATTTACTGTTTTTAGCATTTGCTAAAACATCTTGAGCAATATTTCCATCAGATATTTCGTCTTTTACCATACGAAGCGAAGACTCATTAGGATTTGTCAATGGCTCAACTAAATCAGTATTTACTTCGTTTAGCTTTGCGACCCAATTAATAATTCCACCAACTTGACTTGCTGTTTTTTCGCGCAATTCTTCTGGAATTTCAATTCTTGCTAATTTAGCAACTTTTTTAATATCATTTGCAGTAACTGACATGATTTTTACTTTTTTTAACAATTAAACAATAATAGTGATAGTTTTTAACGAATTAAAAAACACAAATCAAGATTCCCTTAATAAATATTGTTCTAAAAAAGGTCGTCTTTTAGGAATCGACGCTGGAACCAAAAGAATTGGTTTAGCTCTTTGTGACGAAACCCATCTTATTGCTTCCCCAAAACTTATTTTGAATCGTCAAGGTAACTTAAAAGATTTCATAAAAATCAAAGATTTTATAGATGAAAACAAAGTAGTCGGTATTGTTATTGGGCTTCCAATTCAAATGGATGATAGCGAAATTCCAATGACAATTTTTGCTCAAAATTTCGCCGATAATCTTGATAAATTTTTGGAACAAAAACTACCCATTTTCTTTTTCGATGAAAGACTTACAAGCTTTGAAGCACGCAACTTAGCACTTTCTAAATTATCACGAAAAAATAATAAAATTCGTAATAAATTTGTTGATGATATAGCTGCAAGCCTAATATTACAGGGATTTATAGACTCTCTTTAATATTTTAATTATAACTCAAAATTTTACCATTTCTGTTCATTAGTTCAATCCATCAACAATTTATAACAATAACATTAACTCTAAATTTCAGATCAAGATTTATAAAACTATTTTAAGCGCTTTAATTAAATCATTAATCATTTCATCAGTGTGAAGAGGTGTTATTGTAATACGAAGACGTTCATCGCCTTTGGCAACAGTTGGATAGTTTATGTGTTGAACATAAATATCAAATTCACTTAAAAGCCTTTCTGAAATTTGTTTTGCTTTAGCTGCATCACCAATTCTGAGCGAAACAATATGTGAATTATTTGGAACAATATCAGCATTTATTTTTCTTAGCTCTTCTTTCAACTTTTTGACATTTTGACGCATTTTTTGGCGTTCAATTTGACTATTTTGCAAATGACGCACATTAGATAAGGTTGCAGCGACAACAACAGGGGGTAAAGCAGTTGAAAATATAAATCCAGAAGCATTTCCTCTAATTGCATCAATAATTTCTGCTTTCGCAACAATATATCCACCGATTGTTCCAAAAGACTTGGCAAAAGTTGCTTGAATAATATCAATTTTATCAGCAAAACCTAACTCTTGTGTTAAACCACCTCCTCTATTTCCATAGATTCCAACAGCATGCACTTCATCAATGTAAGTAAGAGCGTTATATTTTTTTGCCAAATCAACAATCTCAGCTATTTTTCCAAAGTCACCATCCATTGAATATACTGACTCAAATATTATAATTTTTGGATGTTCTTTTGGATATTTACTTAAAAGATGTTCTAAATTTTCTACATCATTATGAGCAAAAACATGCTTTTCTAATTTACTATTTCTAATGCCAGTAATAATTGAAGCATGATTTTTAGAATCAGAGAAAATAACTAAATTAGGAATTATTTTTGCCAAAGTTTGAATTGTAGCATCATTAGCTGTGTAACCAGAGACAAAAGTCAATGCCGCTTCTTTATCATGAAGTTTTGCCAATTCTTGCTCTAATTTAACAACTTCGTGATTGTTGCCTGAAATATTTCTTGTACCACCCGCTCCAACACCATATTCATTCAAAGCTTTTATAGCACTTTCAATCGCATCTTTGCTTTGTCCCATTCCCAAATAATCGTTTGAACACCATACAATAATTTCTTTACCATTTTTGTTGTTAATGGCTTTAGGAAATTTACCGCATAGACGAGAAATATCTAAGAATTCACGATAACGATTTTCGTTTTTTAGTTTTTCAATTGATTGCTGAAAATAATGTAACATGCACAGAAAATATTTTAAGGCAAATATACCAAGTATAATATTGCTAACAAAACTAAGTATTGCTTAACAATTTATAGGGCAAAAATCAAAATTGCATTTGCTGTATGTTCTTAATTATCGCTATTTAAGAACATATAGCAACTATTTTTTATTTAACGCACATTTTTTCTTGGGATCACTAAAATTACTCCTCCAAAAATTACTAAAGATCCAAAAATCACCCAAAAATCAATTATTTCTCCAAAAGCAAAATAAGAAATAATTGCTGTAAAAATTAGTCTAGTAAAATCAAATGGCTGAACATAAGAAAGATCAGCTTTAGAGTAAGCATTTGAAATAAAAATATGCAAAATATTTGAAACTAACCCTAAAGCTGCAAACCAAACTAAATCATTCAAACTCAAGGCTTTAACATAAGGTAAAGCAAATGGAATTGAACAAATCAACATTATTAAAGACATATAAGCTACAATAGTTTGTGGCTTCTCAGTTTTAGTCATAACTTTAATCACTATATTTGATGCAACCCATAAAATTATTGAAGCAAAAGAATAAAAATAAGCATTGTTAAATTCTTTAAAACCTGGACGCAAAATAATCAAAATTCCAACAAAACCAATAAAACAAGCTGCCCAACTTTTTGCATGAACTTTTTCTTTTAAAACTTTCATTGCAACTAAAGTTGTTAAAATTGGAATCACAAAACTAATGGAAACCGCTTCTGAAAGTGGCAATACTGTTACAACGTGAAACCATATCATCATTGAAACTAAACCATTAACTCCTCTGAATATATGAAGTTTTAATTTTGTAGTTTTAAAAATAGCTTTATGATCTCTTAAAATTTGTGGCAGGAAGAAAAGCAATCCAAAAAAATTTCGCACCATCACAATAAAAAATATATGGAAATCTGCCGATAAATGACGAACTAAAGCAATTAATATTGAAGCAAATAAGCAAGATAGAATGGCAAAAAAAATTCCTTGAGCATTACTTGATAGATTATTGTAAAAGTTCATCTAAAACTCTCGTAAAATTCAACTGCACTTTGATTTGAAGTAATTTTATTAAAATTTATTGATTCAATAAAAACACCTTCCAAAGAACGCGCTCTTGACAATGCAACATAAATTTGACCAGGGCTGAAAGCTTCAGACAAATCACAAGATATTTTATCTAAAGTTAATCCTTGCGATTTGTGGATTGTCATAGCCCAAGCCAAAATTAAGGGGATTTGAGTAACTCCAGCTTCAATCATAACCAACTTCTTTTCCGCATCATATTTCTCAACAACCCAATCTTGAGGTGAAATTGTCAAAATTTTACCATTAAAAAATTCAACAATTGGATAAAGTTTTTTTGGCGAAAAATCTCTTACAATACCAAGAGAACCATTAATTATGCCATCTTTTTGGTAAGTGTTTTTTGTCATCATAACTTGCGCTCCAACTTTCACTTTCAAAAGTTGCGCAACAATTGAGTTTTTTTTCAGAAATTCAATTTTGCTTTCATTACCATAATATTTAGCTTCGTAACTAAATTCTTTAGAGGCAATTTTTTGCAACTCTAATTGATTAATTTTCTCTACTTTAAAATTATGAGTTGTAAGAATTGTTGGTTTAATTATTGAACTTGTATCAACTGCTCCTAATCTTGATTTTAGAATATCAACATCATCTTCATCTAAAGTTCCAACGCGCAAATTATTAAGAACTTTCACAAATTTTTTATCACTTTGACGAAATATTTGATCTAAAACAAAAGTATTTAAGTTCAAATCTTGCCAAACTTTACTATCAAAACAAAATCTTGGGTTATTTGAATCTTGTACCGGAGGAAGTTGTAAAAAATCTCCAAAAAAAACCATTTGTATTCCACCCATCACTTTATCACTTTGACGTACAGCCCGCAGAACTTCATCAAGAATTTCTAAAACCTGCGGAGAAATCATAGAAATCTCATCAATTGCCAAAGCTTTGGCCATTTTTATGCGCCTTCTTATTTTAGAAAACTTGGCACTAAATAAATTTTCAATAATTTTCTCAACTGGCAAGTTCGCTAAACCAATACCCGCCCAAGAATAAATAGTAGATCCAGAAATATTAACAGCTGCAATTCCTGTACTTGCAGTTACTTCAAGACCCAAATGTCCATAGTTTAATTTGATAAAATTCAGAAGGTAAGACTTTCCACTTCCAGCGCCACCAGTAACAAAAATATTTTTACCACTTTCAAATACATCTATTACTTGTTTTTGTTGCTTAGAAAGATGAGATAAATCTGGTGTCATAGAGTTGATTTTAAATAGAGAAAAGGGCCAAACCATTACTGGTCTGACCCTTAGAAATAAAGAAAAAATAATTTGAAATCTATTTTTTTCTTAATGCGGCAACTTTCGCTTCAAAAGATGATAAATCAATTGCACCAGGAATTAACTCTTCTCCAACTATAAATCCAGGAGTTCCGTTAATACCAATTGCTAAACCTAATTCACCGTTTTCTTGTAAAATTTTAGTGATTTTTTCTTTTTCAGAAGTTAAAGCAGATTCAATTTTTTTAGTATCAATTCCAACTTTAGCAGCAACTTTAATTGCTTCTTCTTTACTTCTCGCATTTGTTTTCATCAAAGCATCATGGAATTTTTTGTAAGAATCTTTAGCTACCAAAGAAACTGCAATTGAAACTTGTGACATATCCATTGAAGCTTGTCCCAAAATTGGATAATCTTTGTAAATTACCCTGATTTTAGAATCTTTTTTCAACAAACTTTCTACAGTTGCTTGAGCTTTTTTGCAATATCCACAAGAATAATCAAAGAATTCAACAATTGTTACGTCATAGCCTTCGGGTGCAAACACTGGAGAGTTTGGATTATCAAATATTTCAGACTTTTTATCACCAATGTTTTTTTGAGCATTTTTAGCTTGATCTTCCATAGCTTTTTTTTGCATATTAGCAACTGAAGCAAGAATTGCCTGCGGGTTTGCTTCAATCCATTTTTCTAACACTTTTTCAACATCTGCAACAGTATCAACATCCATATCTGGATCTAAACCACTTGGTTTTATTTCCATTGCTTCTTCTTTTGAAGCATCTTTGACATCTTTAGAATCTTCTGTTTTTTTACCAAAGAAAGAATAAATTCCACCTACAATTAGAAATACTAGAGCAACAACAATAATTGGTTTTACCAAAGAAGGCTTATCACCAAAACCACTTTTATTTAAAAATGACATATTTGATTGAATTAAAATTTACGATGAAGGAAAGTTGAGACAGGAAAAAATCCACATCAGATACAGAAAATTACAAAGAATTTTAGTAAATGCAAGAAGACAAAATTTATCCTAATTTTTTAATTGAAAATTCATTTCCAAATCATACTGTCGCAGGAATTGATGAGGCTGGCAGAGGTCCTCTTTCCGGCCCAGTGGTTGCAGCTTGTGTAATTTTGGATAAAAATAACTATCCTGAAGAAATTAATGATTCTAAAAAGTTATCCAAAACCACCAGAAAAAAAATTTATAGTTTTTTAAAAGAAAAAGCAAAATTTGGAGTTGGAATTGTTGATGAAAATAAAATTGATGAAATAAATATTTTACAAGCAACAAAACTTGCCATGCTTTTAGCTTATGAAGATATGTACCAAAAATATCAAGTAAAACCAGAAACTTTATTGGTTGATGGAAACTTCAAACCTTTCAACAATCATACAACTGAAATAATTCCTATAATAAAAGGTGATCAAAAAAGTCTTTCAATTGCTGCCGCTTCAATTATTGCAAAAGAAACAAGAGACGAAATAATGCTAAAACTTAACCAAGAATTTCCTCAATATGGTTGGGATAAGAATTTTGGATACCCAACAAAATCTCATGTTTTAGCTATAGAAAAATTTGGAATTTGCAAATATCATCGCAAAAGTTTTGAACCAATAAAAACTATACTAAATCAAATTTAAAAGTTGTGAAAATAATTTCCGAAAACAGTTTTAACGCTGCCAAAATTGCCAGCCAATTTCTAAAGAAAGGAAAATTAATTTCTTTTGCTACTGATACTGTATATGGAGTTGCCTGTGATGCTGAAAATGAAGAAGCTGTATCTAACTTATATGAGTTAAAAAATCGCAATTCCAATAAGCCAATCGCAATTTTTTTAAAAGATGTAGATCAAATAGAAACAATTTTTGATTTTGATGAAACTTCAAAAAGAATAGCGTCTAATTTTCTACCGGGAGCACTAACAATTGTTGCTCCAATCAAAAAATCGGAAGATCTAAAAATCTCAAAAAAATTATATAATCCTGAAAATAATTACTTGGGTTTTCGTATAGTTGGCACAAAATTCATTCAAGAAATGATGTCTAATTTTAATGGTATTTTAGCTGTAAGCAGTGCTAATATATCTGGTTTTGAAGCAGCTAAGAATACCAAAGATGTTGAAAAATATTTTAAAAATTCAAAGCTTGACCTGATTATATCTGGTCAAAACCTTGAGGGTAATATTGCCTCAACTGTGATTAAAATTTCCAATAAAGAGTTGGAGATATTAAGAAAAGGTGCAATTCCAGAATTAGAAATTAAAAAATTTATTTAAATGCTAAATAAAATAATAGCTAATCCAATTGTTAAAATTGCAGGAGTACTTACCATACTATACTTTGGTCTTTTGCACGATAAAACCAATCCTGAAAGCTTGGGTAACAGACTTTCTTCAGAACGTGTTAAGAAAAATATTACCGAAATTGAAGAAAAAGGAAAATTCATAGCAACCAACGTTGCATTGGCGAAAAAATATGCAAAACAAGAGCAAAAAAATCTTAATAGTTCTAAAATTGCTGTTAAAGAAGTAAAAATAAATAACGAAGGTAAAGAACTTAAATGTGGTCAAAAAGCTATAATAGAATATGAAATTTTCACAATTGACAATAAAACATTATATTCAACTGAAAATGAAGAAGTAATTGTTGGAAGTCAAAAAGTAGAATTTATGGAGAAAAATATCATAGGAATGAAAGAGGATTCAATCAGATCACTTTTAATACCTCAAGATTTTTATACAAATGATATAAAACTAACACGACTTCTAAACGAGAACAGAAGCGGCTTGGATTATAAAATTAAATTAAAAAAAATTTTAGATAATCCAAATAGTTTGAATATATCCTGTGAATAACAAAATTAAGTTAAATATGAAAAAATCTTACGAAAATATCTCAAACTTTTTATGCGACTACGCACCGCTAATTGTATTCTTTATTTCATATAAACTCAATAATGCAACAAATCCTCTGCTAACAGCAACAATTCACTTAATTATAACAACTGCAATTGCTTTACTAATTTCATATATTTTAACTAGAAAAATCGCTAAAACAGCTCTCTTTTCGGGTTTATTGCTGGCAATTTTTGGATCACTTACTGTAATTTTAAAAGATGAGACTTTTATAAAGATGAAACCCACTATTATTAACTTTATTTTTTCAATGATTCTATTTTACGGCTATTTTTCTTCTAAACCTTTTCTTTCTTATATATTGGGTTCACAAATAAAAATTTCCAACAAAGCTTGGATAAAGCTTTCTTGGCGCTGGGCATGGTTTTTTCTTTTCTTGGCTTTTGTAAATGAGATAATTTGGAGATCTTTTTCAACTGACTTTTGGGTACAGTTCAAAGTATTTGGCATGATGCCACTTTCTCTTATTTTTACCGCTTCTCAAATTCCTTTTATGATGAGAGAAATGAATAAAAAACTGTAACTGAAAAGTTTCTAGGAGAGATCGGTTTTTGTATAAATAAAATAAGTATTCCGCCCCAAGCACCATAAAATATTGTATGCGTTCTTTCCCTGTTTATTATCAACCGGTTTATAATTTGTTATATTAAGGATTAGTAATCTATAATTGTAACAATATCAGTATTAGCTATATTTTCAGACATCTCAACTGCTGCATAACCTTTATCAACTTTTTTCACCACTCCAATTAAAATTCCCGAAGGTAAAGTGTCTCCGTCACCAGAAGTAAATACCCAGTCACCAACTTGAATACCATGATTTTTTTGCAAATATAAAATCTGCATCAAATCACCATTTTGTCCAGCCAAAATACCACGAACTCTACTTTTAGAAGTAATAACAGGAATTCTTGAAGTTGCATCAGTTGCTAAAATTAAACGCGCTTTATCTTCCCAGATTTCCGAAACCCTACCTATAGCACCATTATTTCCGGAAACTAGGGAACCAACTTTTAAATCACGATTCTGACCAGCGTCAATATATAACTTCTGACTAAAAGTTTTATGAGTTCTACCAACAATTCTTGCAACTTTATAGTTAGAACTTTTGGTAGTAATAAATTGCAAAGTGCGCTTTAATTCTTGATTCTCACGACTTACATTAATTGCAGTAACATACATTGAACGTAACCTTTCATTCTCTTCTTTTAGAATTTCATTTTCTTTTTTAGCTTCAATTAGACCACTAAAATTTGTCAAAAGATTTACTGTAGCATTAAAAGGAAAAGCAGCAGTTTTAGCTATTGGTAAAGATACTCCCACAAAAGAAGAAGAAACTGATTTTGAGAAATCATCATTGA
Organism: uncultured Rhizobium sp.; assembly: GCA_964513555.1. Taxonomy (GTDB): domain Bacteria; phylum Pseudomonadota; class Alphaproteobacteria; order Rickettsiales; family UBA1997; genus UBA2645. The sequence goes on from CAZENB010000013.1 coordinate 31,681, forward strand.
ATCTAGAGAGAATGAGAAATACTACAGACAAGAGACAAAAGAAAGCAAATTCTACTTTTTTGAAGACTATATCAAAACTATATTTAAAACTATAATTTGAGCGGCTTTGAACAAAATTCAGATACTGTTTCATATTTTTGTTTTAGGCAAATTTTCAATTTTAAATATTTTTAGCAGAAAGAAAAGTCCGCTTTTACAACAAAACTTTAGGAATTTTAGCTTTTTTACAA
>CAZENB010000013.1:32010-33968 GCA_964513555.1 uncultured Rhizobium sp.
AACAAGCTTTGAAAAAAAGTATAATTCTTAGTCTTGTCTGAATAAGGTAGCGCGGAACATTTTGATGTTTTCAAGAACTTTACCGCATCCGTTAACTACACAAAGAAGAGGATCCTCAGCAACAAAAACCGGCAAGCCAGTAGCTTGTCTAATAACGTGATCAAGATTTTTTAGCAATGCGCCACCACCACTTAAAACAATTCCTTTTTCAACAATATCAGAAGAAAGTTCAGGGGGCGTGCATTCAAGAGCAACTTTTACCGCATCAACAATTTGTTCTACAGGTTCCATTAAACTTTCTGCAATTTGTCTCTCAGTTAATATCATTTCTTTTGGGATACCACTTGAAAGATCGCGACCTTTAACTTCTATTGTAACACCATCACCTTCAGATGGCGCACAAGCAGCACCAACAGTTTTTTTAATTCTTTCAGCAGTTGATTCACCAATTAATAAGTTATGATACCTTCTGATATAAGATATAATTGCATCATCCATTTTATCGCCACCAACACGCACTGATCTTGAGTAAACAATCCCACCCAAAGAAAGAATACCAACTTCAGTTGTACCACCACCAATATCTACAATCATTGATCCTGTAGGTTCTGTTACCGGTAAGTTAGCACCAATTGCAGCAGCCATAGGCTCTTCAATCAAATAAACTTCATTAGCACCAGCTCCTTCAGCTGCGTCTTGAATTGCTCTTCTTTCAACAGGAGTTGAGCCAGATGGAACGCAAATAATTACTAAAGGTCCTAACCAGCTTTTAGTTTGGTTAACTTCACGAATGAAGTGCTTAATCATTTCAGCAGCAACTTTAAAATCAGCAATTACGCCATCTTTCAAAGGACGCAAAGCATCAATTTTAGCAGGAGTTCTTCCAAGCATCATTTTGGCAGTCACTCCAAAGGCGCATGGAACTGGCTTACCATTTTCGTTAATTAAAGCAACAACTGAAGGCTCGTTTAAAACAACACCTTGATTACGAACATAAACCAAAGTATTTGCAGTTCCCAAGTCGATTGCAATGTCTTTTGATGAAAAAGAGAAAAATTTTGATAACATTGTTTTAAAAATTTATGATTTGATTTTATCCAAACAGTTGATATAAGCCAAAGCGGAAGCAACCAAAACGTCAGTATTTGAGCCATTAGCGCTAAAAATTCTGTTATTTTGTTTTAGCCTCACTGTTGCAGTCGCCTGCGCGTCTGTCCCTTCTGTTACTGCGTGTACCTGATATAATTCCAGAGTTGCATTATGAGCAATTAAAGACTTAATGGCATTAAATATTGCATCAACTGGACCATCTTTAGAAGAAAAGTTAGTAAAACGCTCATCATTGTCAATTTTTATTTTTATTTGCACTTCAGCATTATTAAAAGTGCCACATTTTACATTCAATTCTATAAGCTGATAACGTAATTGGGTATTCGTAATTGAATCATCAACTAAAGCCACAATATCTTCATCAAGAATTTCTTTTTTCTTATCTGCTAATTCTTTAAACTTTTTAAAAGCTTCATTAAGCATTTCTTCACTTAATTCATAACCAATTTCTTTTAAACGATCTTTAAAAGCAGCGCGACCAGAAAGCTTTCCTAAAACCAAAGAAGATTTTTCCAAGCCAACCGATTCTGGTGTCATAATTTCATAAGTTTCACGATTTTTAAGAACACCATCCTGATGAATTCCACTCTCATGCGCAAAAGCATTTGCTCCAACAATCGCTTTGTTATACTGAACTGAAAAACCAGTTATGCTTGAGACAAGTTTTGAAATTCTGCTAATCATAGTAGTATCAATAGAAGTCTCTACATTATAAAAATCACCACGAGTTTTAATTGCCATAACAATTTCTTCTAAAGCTTCATCAGCCTTTATTATCTCTACAATTCCAAGTCCGATGACTTTCGAGATAAGATAGCTTACTAAAAATCTTCTTGTATCTTCTTCAA
>CAZENB010000013.1:33978-34217 GCA_964513555.1 uncultured Rhizobium sp.
AATTATTGCCTTATCAATGTTAGAAACATTATTTCTAATTTGAGAAATTAAATTATAATATTCTTCAGGCGTTGTGTAGCCAACGGTATCTGGAATATTTATTGTATTAGCACCAGCTTTGATTGCTGTTTCAATTGCCTTAAATAAGAAATCTCTTTTGGAACGCGTTGCATCTTCTGGTGACCAGTCAACTTCAGGACACAAACTGCGAGCTAAAGAAACACTATCAGCAATTGCTG
>CAZENB010000014.1:0-31515 GCA_964513555.1 uncultured Rhizobium sp.
TGTGGGAAAGTTTAGTTGGAATTAATTAAGAGTATAGATTTATGTTTTGGTATAATCTCATTAATTTGAATTTTTCGTATAAAACTGAACCAGAAATTACTGCTAATATTTATATGGTAATAACAAGTAAAATTATTAACAACTCAACTAAAGAAAATCCTTTTATCTTTTTTTAAAAAGGTTCACTAGATAAGCAGTTAAATTTTTTTTGCGCATTATGAAATTTTTTCACCTACTATTTTTGTTTTTAAGACTGTGTTTACTTTGTCTAAAATGAGATTTTCTGATAAATCAATAAGACCTTGGTGTAATTCTGTTATCTTATCTTTTGATTTATTGTTGGCAATTTCGTTTCTTAGATTTTCTATTTTTTGTTCTATTTTATTACGTTGTTCTAGGCTTAAATTAATGTTATTTTTTTTCAAATCTTTTTCTATAATTGTAATATCTCGATTTGCTTCTGTAATTGCTTGGGAAAGAAGTCTTTCAGAAATGTCTTTTTTTGAGTTTTGTAATGAATCAAAAAGCATTTTCTTTATTTCATTTTCATCTAAACCATAACTTGGTTTCACAATAATTTCTTGTTTTTCATTGGTATATTTTTCAACGGCATTGACAGTTAAGAGTCCATCAGCATCAACTTTGAAAGTGATAGCAACTCTTGCAATTCCTGCAGCCATTGCCGGAATTTTTTTGATTTCAAACTCAGCTAGGCTTCTGCAATCTTTTGCAAATTCTCTTTCGCCTTGTACGATATGAAGTTTCATTCCAGTTTGATTATCTGCGTAGGTTGTGAATTCTTTTGTTAGAGATATAGGTATTGTTGAATTACGATGAATTATTTTATCAACAATGCCTCCCATCATTTCAATTCCAAGTGAAAGAGGAATGACATCAAGTAACAAGTTATCCGAATTACCGCTCAAATTATAAGCTTGCCATGCGGCTCCAGCTGCAACAATTCTATCAGGATCCAGTTTATCTAAGATTTTTTCAGCACCAAAAATTTTTGTTAACTTTTCTTTAATTATTGGAATACGAGTTGAACCTCCAACTAAAATTATGCCCTTTACTTTTTCAGTTTCCAGTTCTAAATCTTCAACTAAATTTATTGTTAGAGAAATTGTTTTATTTATTTTATCAGAGATTAGGTTTTCAAATTCTTTGCGCAAAGGTAGTTCTTTATCTGATTTTGATAAATCTTCTTTAATTTTTCTAGCTTCCAACATACTTACATTTAAGTGCTTTGAAATTAATTCATCAAAATCATCTCCACCCAAATTATTGTCACCTGCAACTCCTAAAACTTTAAAAACACCTTTTTGCATTTTTAAAATTGATACGTCAAAAGTACCACCACCTAAATCAAAAACGCAATAAGTTCCTTCAGAATCGTTATCAAGACCATAAGCAAGTGCAGCAGCCGTAGGTTCATTTACAAGTCTTAAAACTTCAAGACCTGATAAATTAGCTGCCAATTTGGTAGCATTTTTTGCGGCTTCATCAAAATATGCTGGAACAGTTATTACAGCTTTTTTAATTTCTGCTTCTAGTTCTAATTCTGCTATATTTTTTAAGTATTTTAGAATTTCTGCTGAAATTTCTGCTGGTGTAATTCTTTTATTACCAATAACAATTTTGATAGCTTCTTTTTCATTAACGTTATTTTCTATTTTAAAAGATAAGTTTTCATTTCTAATATCGTTAAAACTTTTGCCCATTAATCTTTTTATTGAAGAAATGGAAATTTTGGAACTATCTTGGTAACCAACATCAACAAAGTTTCCTGCACTATCATAATTTACAACAGATGGAATTATTTGATTATGATTTTTATCAGACAAAAACCTAACTTTTTTATCTTCAATAATTGAAACAAGAGAGTTAGTTGTTCCTAGGTCAATTCCAATTATAATATCTTTTTTATTTTCTGCTTTATTTTCTAAAATTGGTTCTGAAATTTTTATAAGTGCCATTTTATTTTCTCTTCTTCAAATCTTGTAAAGTTTTGTCAAAATATTTTGCTTTGATTAAAATTTGTGCAGCTTCTAGAAAGTGTTTTTCGTCAATTTTTAAAATTGCCTGATTGATAAAATACTTTATTTTACTGCTTAAATCTTTTTTAATAATCCCTATTTGTTCGTAATTACTTTCTGAGATAGTTTCACGAATTTCTAGAACTTCAGTCAGCGTTGTAGAATCAACTTTTGGTGATTTTGAGTCGTCTTCTAGGTCAATTCCATTAAGTTGTAATATATGAGAAATGCGAGATAAGTTATTTTTTAAAACTTCAAAAGCTTCATTGACAGCAATTGATTTTTCAATATCAGAAGAACTTGAGTTGTCTGGGTGAAATTCTTTTTGAAAATTAAGGTATTTTTTCTCAAGATCTTCTAAGTTAATGTTTGTTGAGACTGGTAATGATAAAATTTCGAAATAGTTTTTCATTATGCTTTAAAACTTTCACCGCATCCGCAGCGTCCCTTTTCATTAGGATTAACAAAATCAAAACCAGAATTCAGATCATCACTTTTGAAAACCATTTTACTTCCAATTAAAAACATTGAAACTTTTGGATCAATAAAGACGCTGATTCCATCTTTTATAACAACGTCATCAAACTTAGAAATATTTTTTTCTTTGACAGCATATTCAATAGTGTAAGAAAGACCTGAACAACCACGAGTTCTTACTCCAACTCTAATTCCTTCGCAAGGCTCATTTCTTTCTTTTAACAATTCTTTAATTTGCAACAAAGCTTCATCTGAAATTGTTAAGTAATCTACAATTGGATTGCCAGTATTTGAAATCTCAAACATTCCTTATTTACTTTTATTTTTTTTGTAATCTTCAATTGCTGCTTTAATAGCTTCTTCTGCTAAAACTGAGCAGTGAATTTTTACTGGAGGAAGTGATAATTCTTCAGCAATTTGATGGTTTGTTATTGTAGCTGCATCTGAAATGTTTTTTCCTTTAATCCATTCGGTAGCAAGTGAGCTTGAAGCAATTGCTGATCCACAACCAAAAGTTTTAAATTTTGCATCAGTAATAACGCCTTCATCAGAAACTTTGATTTGTAACTTCATAACATCACCGCAAGCAGGAGCGCCAACTAAACCAGTTCCTACATTTTTTTCTTCTTTAGAAAAAGATCCCACATTTTGAGGATTTTCATAGTGATTTATAAGTTTTTGCGAGTAAGCCATAAATTTATATTAATTGGATTAAAAAATTTTTATTTTTTTATTATAATTGCTTCACACGAAATAAATTAGTGTATTCATAATAGTTTTTTAATGTCCCTTCCATTCTATCGATTTTAAATCAATTCCCTCAATCATCATTTCCCATAGAGGACTTAGTTCGCGTAATTTATTGATTTTTGTCTGAAGCAAGTTTATTGCATAATCAATTTCTTCTTCAGTTGTAAAGCGACCAATTCCAAATCTAATAGAAGTATGTGCAAGTTCATCCTCAACACCCAAGGAATGCAAAACATAAGATGGTTCAAGCGAAGCAGAAGTACAAGCAGAACCAGAAGAAACTGCTAAATCTTTTATAGCCATAATCATTGATTCACCTTCAATTCCTGCAAAACTAAAATTTAAATTTCCAGGATAACGATTTTCTTTGTCGCCATTTAAATAGACAAACTCATTCTTCATAACAGCGTTGTAAAGCTTATCGCTCAATTTCTTTATATGAACATAGTCTTTTTCCATTTCATTTTTTGCAATTTCAGCAGCTTTGCCAAAACCAACCGCCAAAAAAGTTGCTAAAGTACCAGATCTAAGGCCACGTTCTTGCCCACCACCACTAATAATTGGTTTTATACGAACTCTTGGTTTTCTTCTAATATAGATTGCTCCAATTCCTTTCGGACCATAAATTTTATGAGCTGAAATACTCATCAAATCTATGTTCATTTCATCAACATTAAGAGGAATTTTACCAAATGCTTGTGCTGCGTCAGTATGAAAGAAAACACCTTTTTTGCGGCATAAAGTACCGATTTCTTTTAGAGGTTGAATTACTCCAATCTCATTGTTGACAGACATTATTGAAACTAAGCACGTTTTATCAGTAATTGCATTTTCAAGTTGATTTAAGTCAATAAGACCATTTTTCTGAACTTGTAAAAAAGTTACTTCATAACCTTCTTGTTCTAAATCACGTGCCGAGTTGATAACGCATTTATGTTCAGTTGCAATTGTAATTATGTGGTTTTTTGATTCACCATAAAATTTAGCAACACCTTTAATTGCTAAGTTATTTGATTCAGTTGCGCCAGATGTAAAAATAATTTCTTTTGCATCTGCTCCAATTAATTCCGCGACTTGTTTTCGCGCAATTTCAATTAGTTCTTCCGATTTCCAACCGAAAGCATGAGTTCTTGAATGAGGATTTCCAAAATCTTCAGACATAGATCTCATCATAACTTCAATAACACGTGGATCAATGGGAGTTGTAGATTGATAGTCAAGATAAATTGGTAATTTTAAGGTCATTTTAATTACTATTTTTAGTTCTTTTATAAAGTTCTAACCAAATTTTAATAAATTTATCAATTTCAGTTTTCGTTGTATCAGATCCAAGGCTAACTCTAATTGCACTTCCTAAAAAACTTGGATCTACTCTCATTGCACTTAAGACTCTCGCGGGTGAGGTGCTCCCAGAAGAACAAGCAGACCCAGCACTTATGCAAATTCTATTTAAATCAAAATGAATTAGCTGTGTTTGATTACTAGCATTTTTTGTTGCAAAATAGCAGGTGTTAGGAAGTCTTTCTACAGATTGTGAGAAAATTATAACATCATCACCAGCATATTTTTTTAGTTCATTTTCCAAATATTCACGTAGTTTTCTTACTTCTTCATAAATTCCTAAGTTCTTTGCGGCAATTTTACAAGCTTCACCAAATCCAGCAACGCCAGCTGTATTTACAGTTCCAGCTCTTTTTGATTTTTCTTGTTTTCCACCATAAATTATTGGCGTTATATCTAAGCTTTTTCTCATCAACAATGCTCCAACACCTTGTGGACCATGAATTTTGTGAGCCGAAATTGATGCAAAGTCAGCATTAATATCTTCAATATCAACTGCAATCTTCCCCACTCCTTGAACCATATCACAATGGAATAAGCCGCCTTTTTGATGAGTCAATTTTGCAACTTCTTTAGTCGGTTGAATTGCTCCTGTTTCGTTGTTTGCAAGCATCAAAGATACTAGAAAATTTCCATCATTTATAGATGAAAGCTTTGATTTTAAATCTTCAATATCAATGAGTCCGTTTTCTAATGCTCTAATTTCAATAATTTCTTTGTTGCTTGGTCGACAGTTGAAAACAGACGCGTGCTCAATTCCACAAAATAATACTTTTTTTACTTCAGTACCACGAATAACCATGTTACTTGCTTCTGTAGCACTTGCGGTAAAAATGACTTCGTAGTTATTGGCATTAATTAGATTTTTAACTTCTTGTCTGGCCTCTTCTACAATTGAATTTGCTTTTCTTCCAAGTAAGTGGTTTGAAGAGTTATTAAGAGGAAGCTTGTAGACCTCGTTCATTTTGCTTAAAACTTCTTCGCTTATTTTAGTTGTTGCATTGTGATCAAGATAAGTAGATTTCATAATTTAATTAAGAAAATTATTATCAGCAGTTTTGCAAAGTTTTGGAAAACTGCTACTGCATACATCATATAAAGATATTGAATAAAGATAGTCATAAATTCTTTTTTCAAGACCATACCAAAGATCGTGAGTTTTACACTTCTTTGAAATTTCTTTGTTTGAAATACAACCTTCTTTTTTATTACTACAGCTTGTTATTTTAATTGGTTCTCCAATTGCATTTATAATTTCTGCAATAGTTATTTCTTTCGGATCTTTGTTAAGAAAGTATCCTCCACCAGGTCCTTTGCTTGATTTTATAACTTGTGCTTTTCTGAGTTTTGTAAAAATTTGTTCAAGGTAAGAAAGCGATATGTTTTGTCTTTGTGAAATTGCAAATAGTGGTGTTGCTTTTTTTGAGTTTGCAGAGTCAGCAATATCAATCATTGCTAACACAGCGTATCTACCTTTAGTTGTGAGTATCATAATTTGATTCAAAAATTTTAAGTTCAAAAATTATCAAAAACCAACTAAAATAGTCAACTATTTATTAATTTAAATTGGAACATTCATAGATTAATAGTAAGCATTTACTTAATTAATCACCGCCAGCGCTATTATTATATCCTGAGCCGCTATATCTTTGGTTGTAAGATTTATTTAATTTTTCATTTTCTCCAAATAAGCTGATTTGTACTGTAGTTTTTGGTCTAGATTTTTCATTTTCTTCTAATTCTTCAAGTTTCTTTCTGAAAGTTTCACGAAACTTTAGATTTGTTTTTAAAGCAATTGAATTTACGTCAAAAATAATTGAGGATAACATCGGACAATCTTCCCTTAAAGTTTTATATGTTGGCAAATTTGTCCCTATTTTTTGTATGAATTTTTTATAATTTTTCTCTACAGCTGATTTTTGTTCTAGTATTTCATTTTTATTTTTTGTTCTTTCATCAAAATTAATTACTGAAGAGGAAAAAACTGCAGGAACTTCTTTTCCATCAATTATTTCATTTAGATAATATTTTTCATCTTTATCTACTAGAATAAAATATCTCAAATTCTTTTTTTTAGCTTTTTTTTCTGTTTCAGTATCATATTTTTTTTCAAAAATACCTATTACTTTACCATTATGGCTAATTTCTGTTTCTGGAATTGGGTTTCCTTTGTTTAATTGATGAACTATGGCTTCTCCTGAAACAGGAAAGTTTCGAGTATTTATTTCATTTCTATCTGATGAATAAATATCAGATTTTGAATATAGGTTAGATAAGAAGAAGTCTCTCGTTTTAGATGGTAAAACTGATATTGAGCCTTCTTTTCCATCAGAAAAAGGCGGTGTTTTATGACCTGGAATAAATATTCGAGCAATTCCATTTAGTGATGATGTGTTATCGATTGAACATGTTCTAATCGCTAAAACTTGTGAATATTTTGTTATTTCTCCATTTTCATTTCCACTAAATGACCTTCTAATAACTCCGCTATTGTTTCTTGAAAGACCTCTGATTAATCGGCTAGAGAAATTCAGCATAATTTATGATTTTTATTTTATTATCAAAATATAGATTGATTAAATCATGATATATTAAAATTAAACACAATCAGTTATTTAAATTAAAAATAATTTCCACCTAAAATTAAATAAAAAATTAATTCATAAAAGTAAGAAATTTTAATTTATAGAGAATAATAACTTCGGTCTTATAAAATAAAATATCAAAAAACTCTTTAACTAGATTATTTAAGATTTTTTAGACGATCTAAAATCAATTTTAGAGCTTGATTTTTAGAGTTTTATGACTATAGTTTAAGGCCCTTAATAAAACTTAGGGCTCAAATAAGAATTTTTAAGTCATTTAAAATTCTCAATATTAACTCTTTATCAACTATTTAATTTATGAATAAACCAGCTAGCAATACAGCTAATATATTAGCTGAACAAGAAAAATTATTTTTTGCAGAAAATTTTGCGGAACTTTTTGAAGAATATGAAAAAGACAGTCAAAGACTAGTTGAAGGAACAGTTGTTAAAGGGGTTATTGTTGGTATTTCTGATAAAGGAGTTGCAGTTGACATTGGTGCAAAATCAGTTGGTTTCGTTGATATTTCTGAATTTAAAAGAGATGGTGAAATTAATGAAGGTGACGTTGTAGACGTATTTCTTGAAAGACTTGAAAACAAAAAAGGTGAATTAGTTATCAGTCGTGATAATGCTAGAAGATATAACAACTGGCATTTCCTTAAAAACTGTTTGGAAGATAAAACAGTTATTGAAGGACTTATTCTTGGTAAAGTAAAAGGCGGTTATGCGGTTGATGTTAATGGCATCACTTGTTTTTTACCTAGAAGTCAAGTTGATACTATGCTTTTATCTGATGATTCTTTTTTGATCAATAAAATTGAAAAATTACAAGTTCTAAAAATTGATGAAGTTAGAGGAAACGTTGTTGTTTCTAGAAGAGCTATTCTTGAAAGCCAAAGAAATGTTGAGAAAGACAAAGTTCTTGCTAAAATTAAAGTTGGTGATGCTTTGGATGGTGTTATAAAAAATATCACAGACTACGGTGCATTTATTGATTTTGGTTCATTTGATGGTTTATTACACTTAACTGACATTTCTTGGTGCCGCGTTCGCCATCCATCAGAAGTTTTGAAAGTTGGTCAAGAAGTTAAAGTTCAAGTAATCAAATTTGATGAAGACAGCAAACGTATTTCTTTAGGTATGAAACAATTGCAACAAAATCCTTGGGATACGATTTCTCAGAGATATCCAGTTGGTTCAGTTGTTAAAGGTCATGTAACTAATATTACAACTTATGGTGCATTTGTTGAAATTGAAAATGGAATTGAAGGCTTAGTGCACGTTTCTGAAATGAGTTGGTTAAAAAATAATTCAACTCCAGGAAAATTCTTGTCTGTAAGTCAAGAAGTAGAAGTTATGGTATTGGATATTAATCCACAAAATCACAGAATTTCTTTAGGTATGAAACAATGTGAAAAAAATCCTTGGCAGTCTTTCTCAGAAAGTCATCAAGTTGGTGATGTTGTTGAAGGTGTTGTTAAAAACTTTACTGAATTCGGCCTTTTTGTTGGATTTGAAAGTGGAGTTGATGGTTTAGTGCATGTTTCAGATATTTCATCTGAAGGTACCCCAGAAGAAATTTTGAAAAAATTCAAAAAAGATGAAAGAATCAAAGTTGTTGTACTCGGTGGAAATTATGAAAAAGAAAGAATTTCTCTTGGTATTAAACAAATTAATAATCCAAACTTTAAAGATGAAATCGCTAAAATTGAATCTGGATTAGTAACTTCTTGTGTTGTTGTAAATGTAAAGAAAGACTTCCTAGAAGTTGAGCTTGATAATGGTTTAAAAGCCGTAATTAAGAGACTTGATATTTCTAAAAACAAACAAGATCAAAAAACTGAAAAATATGAAGTTGGTGATCGTATTGAAGCCAAAGTAGTATTATTCAATAAAATTACTGGAAAACTTCTTCTTTCAATTAAAGATATGGAAGCCGATGAACAAGAAGCTCATATCTATTCAGACTCTGATAGTGGAACTACGATCGGTTCAATTGCGGGTGACGCTTTGAAAGAATCTCTTGCTGCTCTTGGAGTTTCTGAGTCTAAAAAGTAATTCAGATAATATTTATGAATTCATCTGATAATTTAGCAGCACTAATTTATCTTAAGAACAAAGTGCATAAGTGGAAAAACTTGTCTATCTTATGTATCTTTGTTGTTATAGTTTTATTCTTAAGAATTTTAGCTGGTGATAAATTATCAGATGGCGTTCCTGAAGGTTCTGATTACATAGCGGAAATTAAAATCGAAGGTGTAATACTTGAAAATGATTTTCGTAGTGAGGTTTTGGAAAAAATTGCTTTAGAAAAATCAATAAAAGCTGTAATAGTTAATATTGACAGTCCTGGCGGTGGAATTGTTGGAAGTGAAATTTTATTTGAAGATCTTAGAAAAATTGCTGAAAAAAAGCCAACAGCTGTAGTTATGGGATCGGTTGCTGCATCTGGTGGTTATATGGCCGCAATTGCTTCAGACTATATCGTCGCTCATAATGGAACTTTAACTGGTTCAATTGGTGTTTTGATGGAAAGTCCTGAATTTACAGAATTAGCACGCAAAGTTGGTGTTAAATTTAACAGCTACAAATCATCCCCTTTGAAAGGCAGCCCTTCACCATTTGAAAAATCAAACTTTTTAGTTGACGCTGTTGTTCAAGAATCAATAAATGATAGTTATGTTTTCTTTTCTGATTTAGTTCGTCAAAGAAGAGGGGGGAAACTAGCTAAAGATACAAGATTTATTCTAGATGGAAGAGTTTTTACTGGTAGACAAGCACTAAAAGTTGGTTTGATTGATGAAATTGGTGGTGAGGCACAAGCTCTTTCATACTTTGAGAAGCTCCACAAAATTGATGTAAAACATTTACCAATAAAAGAGATTGTTATTGTTCAAGAAGATAAAAGTTTTTTTGATAAATTCAAAACCATGTTACCTTTTTTTGACAAGGTTGATGCATTGACTCAGAAGCGCCAAATTATGGCAATTATGCCGTATTAATTTGAACAAACTAATGTATTTTATCTATTAAGATAGCTTTTTAGTTGCTATTTAAATTATACTGTATAACCTATCAAACCAAATGGGACTGAGTTTTAGAGAATTCAGATTCTCTTCTTTTTGGAATTCTTAAGAAGCCTTTTGCTTTTTTGGAGCAAAGGCTTTTTAAATTTTTATTAATAAATATCAATTTTTATGACTAACAACAACGAAATCTTTGAAAGAGTTAAAAAAATTATCATTAACCACCTTGGCGCTGAAGAAGCTAAAGTTTCTGAGAACGCTAGCTTTATTGATGATTTGGGTGCTGATAGCTTAGATCAAGTTGAATTGGTTATGGCTTTTGAAGAAGAATTCGGAATTGAAATTCCTGATGAAGCTGCTGAAAAAATTACTACAGTTGAAAGTGCTGTAAAATATATTTCTGAAAATATGTAATTTTACAGACGTTCAAAAAAAAGGCTTTCACCTCTGATACCTAAATAGGATAGAGGTTAAAGCCTTTTTTTTTGTAAAAATTTTGTTTAGAAAAAGTGAGAAAATAAAGTTACAAACTTATGACAAAAATTATTTGTAATAATCAGTTTGTTTATAATGATTTTATATTGATGGAATAGTTATTTCTTATACTAATGAGTATAAGAATACTAAAATATACTTTTTAAGTTATAAAAAGTCTTCTATTCATTACAATAATTGTTACTTTATGTTTTGTTTACAGTAAAACTCAAAACTTTACTAGAAAAAACTAAAGAACAGCGCAAAGAAATTTTAACTAAAGAATGTATCAAAGAGTCTGCTTAGAAAAAAGAAGGAAATATCATCATATCAATGAGCTACATATTAAAAGAATGCAAAAAAGTTTCGGATAAAATAAAATAATTTTTTCAGGTTTTTTCTAATCAAATCTATTTAATAATTTTCTCTTAATTTTTATATGTTGTCGAAGTTTATTAGAAAGCTGAACTTAAATTTTTTCTCATGTTATTTTTTATCACTTTTAATATTTTCTAATGTAGTTTTTGCGCAAGAATATTCGATTGAAGAATTAGTTAATCTGGCAAAGCAAAATAGTTTTAATATCAAAGCTGCAGAATACCAAGCTTTATCACAGAAGCATCTAGCGAATCAGCAAAAATATTGGGAAAATCCCGTTGTAAGTTTTGATAAAATTTCTGGTCAAAAAAACTATAGTGTTAGTCAGAGCATACCATTTTTAGGTAAATTACAAAGTAAATATGAAATTGAAATTGCGCAAGCAATGGCTTTGCAATTCGGAAAACAAAATATAGAAATTCTAGTTCAAGCAGAGGTTTTTAGACTTCTTTATCAATATCAAATTACAAAGCAAAAAATTGAATTAGCTCAAAAGCGTTTAAAAAGACTTTCATCGGTCAATCAGTACTTGCTTCATATTGCACTTAATTCTCCAACCAAACGCGCTCAAGGAATTATAACTAAAGACAGAATTAAATTAATTGAGCGTGATTTAATGAACTATCAAAATGAAGTTATTTTAATTTGGAATAAACTAAATGTTTATTTGGGGTTGAATGAAGAACCAAAAATAGCCAAGGTTAATTGGTTTAATAAATCATTTTACAAAGGAAGGGATTACTATGTTAAGTTAATGTTTGAAAATAACTTATCATTGAAAGAACAAGATCTTTTACTGCAAAAATATAAATCAGAATTGAAATATTCAGAAATTGAAAAAATGCCTGATTTAAATTTTTCAGTTAAAAATGAGCAAATTTCTTCTGCTTCTATGAATAGTAATAATTCAAATGGAGTTGGAATTGCTTTATCAATACCTTTGATAAACAGAAATCAAGAAAAAGTAATTTCTGTGCAGTCAAAAATTAGTGCTCAGAAATATGAAATTGATTTTTTACAATCTCAGTTAAGAAGTTTTATAACTTCTAATCTAAATCATTTGGAAACTTTGATGAAAATTGCTGAAAATTTTCCAATAGAAAATATAGAAAAAAGTTTGGTTAATCTGAACTCTGCAAACAATGATTTTAAGAAAGGAGTTCTTGATTTTATTACATATATTGAACTTGATTCTCAAGAATATCAAATGATTGAAACTTCCTTAGATGTTCAATATGAAATTGCAAATTCTTATTCTGATTTAATGAGTAAAACAAGTAACTTTATTCTTCCCTAAAATGACTGCTTTGATGGAAAAGTTTTTTACCAAAATTCTTGAGCTGCGATGGTATGTTTTAATATTTTTTGCAATAATATTATTATTCGGACTTTACTCACTCAGACAAGTAAAAATTGATGCAATACCCGACATCACTAATAAACAAGTTGTTATTAATACCAGAACTTTTGGTATGGAACCAACTCGTATTGAAAAGTCGGTTACTTATCCAATTGAAGCTGAGTTGTTTGGAATTCCTGGTATTAAAGAAATTCGTTCAATATCAAAATTTGGTCTTTCTCAAGTTATTCTAATTTTTAGTGATGATATTGATATTTATTTTGCCAGAAACCAAGTTCTACAAAGAATTTCATCAATTGGTGATCAAATACCTTCCAATTTGAAGCCACAAATTGGACCTCTTACTACTGGAATTGGTGAGATTTTGATGTATAGAGTTTATGAAGAAGGTGTTAGTGATGATTTAATGAAATTAAGAACTGTTCAGCAATTTGAGATTGCTCGTGAAATAAAAAAAATTAAGGGAGTTGCGGAAGTTGATACAATAGGTGGTTTTGAAAGAGAATTACATTTGAATGTCAATCCAGAAAAAATAGTTAATTATGGTTTAAGTCTGAAAAGCTTGGTTGAAAAAATAAAGACTGTTGGTGAGAATGTTGGTGGTGGTTATATTGAACAAGAAAATCAACAAAAAATTGTTAGAACTTTTTCGGGTGTAAAAACTTTTGATGATATAATGAATTTACCAGTAAAAATTGACTATTCTGGTAAAAACTTATCCCTAAATCATGTTGTAGAAGTTAGACAGGATTTTTCTCAAAGACTTGGTGCTGCAAGTTATAAAGGACAAGAAACTGTTATTGGAACTGTGATGTTACAATCAGGAGAAAATGCTAAAGATGTTTTAATTGAAGTTAAAAAAGCTGTTAATAAGTGGAATAAAAATAATAATGTGAAGGTAGATATTTTATATGATCGTCAGTTTTTGATTGATTCTACTATTAAAACAGTGGTCAAAAATTTGACAGAAGGGGTTTTATTGGTTGTTGGAGTTTTATTCTTACTTTTAGGAAGTTTTAAAGTTGGCTTTATCGTTGCTTTGTCGCTACCTTTTGCTATTTTAATACTTGCATCTTGCATGAATATTTTTGGTATTTCTGCAAATTTGATGAGTCTTGGTGCTATTGATTTTGGTTTGATTGTTGATTCTTCAGTGGTGTTAATAGAGTTTCTAATTGCAAATATAATTCTTATTAAAAGTTCAGAGAACAGAATTCTGAATCTTGCTAAATTATGTGCAAAAGTTTCAAAGCCTATTTTTTTTGGAATAACAATAATAATTTTGGTTTATGTTCCAATATTGATGTTTAGTGGAATTGAAGGAAAAACTTTTAAGCCAATGGCTATTAACGTTATTATTGGGATGTTTGGGAGTTTGTTAATTGCTTTTCTTTTGATGCCTGTTTTGACTTTTTTCTTTATCAAAGATAGCTCTGATCATGAAAACTTTGTTTTCACTAAATTGAAAGAAATATATAAAAGAATTCTGACTAATGCTATTAAAAAGAATAAGATGGTAATGATTTTATGTTCTACTTTTTTTGTTTTCTCTGTGATTTTATTTTTATCAATGTCTTCTGACTTTTTACCAGAATTAAATGAAGGAGATCTAGTCTATACTATAGTAGCTGATGATAATACAAGTTTGAACAAAACTAAAGATATAATTCAAGAACTAGAAAAAAAGTTAAGCCTTGAAAAAGAAATAGAGAAAACATTTTCAAGAGTTGGAATTTCACAATCCGGTCTTGATTTAATGCCACAAAATTCTGCAGATCTTTTTGTTGTTCTTAAGAATAAGCATAAGGAAGAAGCATCTAAAGTTGGTGGCTATATTTATAATAAAATAAAGAAAGAATTAGATACCTTATGTAATAGTTGCGAAATATCTGAATCTCAACCAATTAAAATGAGGTTTAATGAAATGCTGGAAGGAAGTAGAGCAGATCTTTCTTTAAGAATTTTTGGTGAAGATTTAAATATTTTAATGGAAGTAACTCATAAAATAACAAATCTTCTAGGAAAAGATACTCAAATTAAGGGAATTGAACAAGATTTTGTGAATTCAATTCGCAGAGGAAAATTTATAAATGTAGAGCCAAATTATTTTGAAATTGCTCATCAGCAAATTTCTATAGCTGATGTTAATAGTGAAGTTCAAAACGCAATGGCTGGTATTAAAGTTGGAAATTTCTACGCAACAGAGTTTCCAATTTCTATAGTTTTGCATTTGAATGAAAATCATCGTAATGATTTGAAATCAATTTCTAATATTCCAGTTGCTGTTTCTGATGGTGGTAGTTTTCCTTTAAGTAGAGTTGCAAATATAACGGAAAACGAAGATGTAACTTCAATTCCTCGTCTTTTTGGCAAAAGATATTCCAGTATCTCAATTTATTTGAATGATACAAATTATGGTCAATTTATAAAGAAATCTGAAAATGAGATCATAAAGAAAAATATTTTACCAAATGGTTATAAAATTGAGTGGGGTGGAAGATTTGAGAATTTTAATAGTGCTAAAAAGCAAATTTTGATTGTTATTCCAGTAATTATTTTAATGATTTTTTTAATTTTATTCAAAATGTTTAATAATATAGGTAAAGTTTTGGTAATTTTCTCCGCTGTTCCTTTTGCTATTAGTGGAGCAATCTTAATGTTATTTATATTCCAAATTCCCATTACAATTTCAGTATATATTGGATTTATAGCATTGATTGGAATTAGTATTTTAAACTCAATTATACTTTTGGATACTGTAGAGAATTCTGAAAATTTATATGAAGCATGTATTTCAAGGTTAAGACCAATATTGATGACGGCAACTGTTGCCAGTTTAGGTTTTATACCAATGGCATTTGGAAATGGTATTGGCTCTGAAGTTCAACAACCAATAGCAATTGCAGTTATAGGTGGTATTATAAGCTCAACATTTTCAACTCTTATTTTAAATCCGGTTTTACTAAAAAGATTCATTTTTAAGTAAAAATAATCCCGTATAAATGTAATAATTTTTTTAGAAGATATTTTACTTTCAGATTGTAAGAATTATTACGGATTTATAATTTTTAATTATTTTTATGAAAAACTTTATTTCTTCTTATTTTCGTCCTTGGGCAACTCCTCTTGTAATTGGAGTTTTTATTTTGATGTCTGTTACTGGTTTATTGATGTTTTTTCATAAGAGCGTTGGACTAAATAAATTGGCTCACGAATGGTTTGGATTACTATTTATAATTGGAGCAATTATTCATGTTATTGTGCATTACGCATCATTTACTAAATATTTTAGAAAACCTTTGCCGGCTTCTTTAATTATAATCTCGCTTATTTTTCTTGGTTTATCATTTTTATCTTTTAAACAATCAAATTCAAATCCTACAAAAATTGTTCTGGAAAAAGTTGCACAAACTCCAATATCAAACTTAGTTGCAATTAGTGGAAAGTTGGAAGAACAAATTTTAAATGAAATTAAAAATAAAGGTTTCGTTATTAGTGATATAAAGTTAGACACCATTGATACTTTATCCAAAAAAGATAAAGAGAAAAAGAAAGAGTTATTAGATATAATTTTTCTCGACACTAAAAACTAAGTTTATATCAAATTTCTAATAGATAAAACTTATTAAGATCATAAGAAATTTATATTGGAGTTATTGATAATTTTAAAAAAGATCGTTTTTGTACCAAAGTAAATTAATAATCTTTACCAAAAAACTAATAATTCCTATGAATTTAAATAAAATTTTACTTGTAGCATCTTTAGCTGTAGTTGGATGTTCTAATGATCATCATAAGCATCACCATAATCTTGATAAAATGCAGGCTAAATCAAACGAATTTTGGTGGCCAAACAAAATTAATCTTTCTCCACTGCGTCAACAATCAGCAGAGTCAAATCCTTATGGTGAGAACTATAACTATTCTAACGAATTTAAAAAAATTGATATTGTCGCTCTAAAATCTGACATTAAAAAAGTTATGATAACATCGCAAGACTGGTGGCCAGCAGACTATGGTACATATGCACCTTTCTTTATTCGCATGGCGTGGCATTCAGCAGGAACTTATAGAGTTGATGATGGAAGAGGTGGAACAGGTGGTGGACAACAAAGATTTGAACCACTTAATAGTTGGCCAGACAATGCAAATTTAGACAAAGCAAGACGTTTACTATGGCCAGTTAAGAAAAAATATGGCAGCAAACTTTCTTGGGCAGATTTAATGGTTTTGTCTGGAAATGTTGCTCTTGAGTCAATGGGATTTAAAACCATGGGTTTTGCTGGCGGAAGAACTGATGATTTTGAACCTGATTTAGTTTATTGGGGTCCGGAAAATAAGTTCATGGCAAGTAAACGTTTCGATAAAGACGGCAAGTTAGGTAAAAATTTGGGTGCGACAACCATGGGTTTAATTTATGTTAATCCAGAAGGTCCTAATGGAAGTGGGGATCCAATTTCTGCAGCGCATCAGATTCGTGAAACTTTTGGAAGAATGGCGATGAATGATGAAGAAACAGTTGCTTTAATTGCTGGTGGTCACACTTTTGGTAAAACTCACGGAGCGCATAAAGTTGAAAAATGTGTTGGTGCAGATCCTGCGGCAAGTGCTATCGAACAACAAGGTTTCGGTTGGAAAAATAAATGTGGAACTGGAAAAGGTGTTGATACTATAACAAGTGGATTGGAAGGTGCATGGACAGTAAATCCAACTAAATGGACAATGGATTATTTAACTAACTTGTTTGCATTTGATTGGGTCAAAACAAAAAGTCCATCTGGTGCAATTCAGTGGATTCCATCTGATAAAAATACATCCAGTTTAGTACCTGACGCTCATGACTCTTCAAAAAGACATGCGCCAGTTATGCTTACAACAGACTTGTCTTTGAAAGAAGATTCAAAATATCGTGAAATTTCTAAACGTTTTTTAGAAAATCCTAAAGAATTTGAGAAAGCTTTTGCAAAAGCATGGTTTAAACTAACTCATCGCGATATGGGTCCAAAAGCCAGATATGTTGGTAAAGAAGCTCCCAAAGAAAATTTAGCTTGGCAAGATCCAATTCCTGAAGTTAAGTATAAATTAATTAGTTCTTCTGAAGTTGAAATCTTGAAGTTAAAAATTCTTAACTCTGGACTAACTAATTCTGAATTAGTAAAGGCTTCTTGGGCTTCAGCGTCATCTTTCCGTATCACAGATATGAGAGGTGGTGCAAATGGCGCAAGAATTCGTCTTGAACCTCAGAAAAATTGGGAAGTTAATAATCCTAAGGAACTAGCCAAAACATTGAGTGTTTTAGAAAAAATCCAAAAAGATTTTAATAAAACCTTAACTTCTGGCAAGCAAGTTTCTCTAGCTGATATAATTATTTTGGGTGGATCTGCAGCAATTGAGAAATCAGCCAAAGAAGCTGGTGTAAAAGTTAAAGTTCCATTTTCTTTGGGAAGAGGTGATGCATTTCAAGAACAAACTGATGTAAATTCTTTCTCAGTTCTTAAACCTAGAGCTGATGGTTTTAGAAATTACTTCAGTAAAGAAAATGAAATTTCACCAGTTAATGCAATGATAGATCGTGCTTATTTACTTGATTTAACAGTTCCAGAAATGACTGTTTTAGTTGGTGGTTTAAGATCTTTAAATACCAATTTTGATGGGTCAGACTATGGTATTTTAACCAAGAATCCTGGTAAATTAAGTAATGATTTCTTTGTTAATTTGCTTGATATGTCAACTAAATGGCAGAAATCATCAAATAAAGAAGGAGTATATGAGGGTGTTTGCAGAAAAACTGGTAAAGTTAAGTGGCAAGCAACTTCTGTTGACTTGATGTTTGG
This sequence comes from uncultured Rhizobium sp., assembly GCA_964513555.1. Lineage (GTDB taxonomy): Bacteria > Pseudomonadota > Alphaproteobacteria > Rickettsiales > UBA1997 > UBA2645. The sequence goes on from CAZENB010000014.1 coordinate 18,265, forward strand.
TTCAAGTTCCGAGCTTAGAGCGGTTGCAGAAGTTTATGCAAGCGATGATGCAAAAGTAAAATTTGTTCAAGATTTTGTCAAAGCTTGGACAAAAGTTATGAATAACGATCGTTTTGATCTTAAAAAGTAATGAATTTATCAAAAACAAATTCTAAATGTTTATGAATAATTTTGGAGTTTGCTTTCATAAATTAAACCCAGCTGAATCAAAATCAGCTGGGTTTTTCCTAGCAATTATACAGATAGTTTTGCTTACAATTTTCAATTCCAATGCATTTGCCAAAATATAAAGTAGAAATGCTTCACTCAAGAGTTTCTAATTGGGACTATTGAAAATGCCACTTATTGTAAATCAATATTCTCGTTAATATTGATTTTAGTGAATTGGTAAAATTGATTTACGACAGAAAATTTAATGATCCTCGATTCATTCAAAAAACCTAGGCGGCAAGCTGAATTTAAACAGCGCCTAAGGGAATAAGCTTGGAATCAATATGATGATGATTCTTGGTGCTTATCGTTTTGCGATTAGCTCTGCTGCTTTTCAAAATCTCAAAATACAAAACGAGTATCGTTGGCAAGAAATTAATAGAATCGGCGCTGATCCAGCTTTGCAATTCACAGGATTTGGCGTGGAAAAATTGATCTTGATGGCGTGATTTATTCTCACTTTAAAGGCGGACTTCGTCAGGTTACATTAATGCGCACCGAAGCAGGACTTGGTAAGCCACTGTTTTTAATTTCAGGCAATGGAAATGCTTTTGACAAATGGTGCATCGTCAAAATTTCAGAAAATCAAAGTGTTTTTATGAATGATGGCGCACCACTCATAAAATTAAAAACCAAAATATTGTTCTGAAAAATTACTGATTAAAAATTTAAAAAGTCTCTACTGAAGTGCGGTGATTTTGGGGGTTAGAACATACCAGCAAAAAAAAATGCGGTAACTCTTTAAAAGAATTACCAGCATTTTTTATGTGAATTATAATCTTAATTAAAAAGATTATTTATTTCTTTGCACGTTCAATTCCCTCAGAAATCAAATCTTTTGCTTTTTGTGCACCTTCAAATCCTTTTACTTTAACCCATTTACCTTTTTCAAGACCTTTATAGTTTTCAAAAAAGTGTCTTATCTTGTTAACTAATGTTTCTGGAAGCTGTTCATAAGATTCCACATTTTCATATTGAGAATTGAGTTTTTTTCCAGGAACAGCAATAATTTTCTCATCCATACCTTTCTCATCTTCCATAATTAAAACACCAACTGGCTTTGCTGAAATAACAGCCCCTGGAACGACTGGATAATCTGAAACAACCAATACATCGCAAGGATCACCATCATCTGACAAAGTATTTGGTACAAAACCATAATTACAAGGATAAAACATTGGAGTTGCAACAAAACGATCTACAAAAATAGCTCCTGAATCTTTATCCATTTCATACTTTACAGGATCAGCATTCATGGGAACTTCAATAATTACATTAACATAATTTGGGGCATCTTTACCAATTGATATTTTTGAAACGTCCATAAGTTAGAAAATTTAAATTTGATTAAAAAATTATAAAAAATGTTATTAAAGTTAAGTAGTTAAATAAAAAAATAAATCTATTCTAATTCACTTCAACAATAACTGCACCACCTTGACCACCACCAATACAAATAGTTGCAAGACCACGATTTTTACCACGTCTTTTTAATTCGCGTAGTAAATGAATTATAATTCTTGCACCAGACATTCCAACTGGGTGACCAAGTGCTATTCCGCCACCATTAACATTGAGAATTTCAAGATCAATTTCTCCTAAAGATTCATTCATATTAAAATGCTTGTGACAAAAATCTTTTGATGCAAAAGCTTCAACACATCCCAAAACTTGAGCTGCAAAAGCTTCGTTTATTTCTACTAATTCTATATCTTTTAAAGATAAACCTGTTTTGTCGAAAACTTTTTTAGAAGCAAAAACAGGACCCAACCCCATTCTTGAAGGATCAAGACCAGCATAAGCAAAATCACGAATATATCCCAAAATTTCAATATCTTTTTCTTTTGATATTTCTTTTGCTTTTGACTCAGACATCAAAACTGCAAAAGCCGCACCATCAGTAATTTGCGATGCATTACCAACGGTTACAGTTCCAGTAACTTTTTCAAAATAAGGTTTTAACTTTGCTAAAGCTTCAGTTGTTTGTCCCTTTCTTACACCTTCATCTTCTTCAATCATGAGTGAATTTTTTTCATCATTATTAAATATAGAAATTATTTCTTCTCTAAAAATTCCTTTATTTATTGCATTTTCAGCTTTTTGATGTGAACGCAAAGAAAAGTAATCTTGTTTCTCACGATTAATTTTAAAATCTTTTGCAACATTTTCTGCTGTGCAACCCATAATTAAACCAGAAATTGGATCTGTTAAACCCTGAGTAATTCCAACAATTGGATTTAAAAAAGAAGGTCTAAAAGATAAAATTGCACTAATTTTTTGAGAAATAGTTTTGGATCTACTTAATCTTGCAAAAATATTACTCATTGATTCCACCCCTCCAGCAAAAATTATTTCTGCTTCACCATTATTAATTTTTGATGCAGCACTTGTCATGGCTTCCATTCCAGAAGCACAGTTTCTATGAACTGTAAAAGCAGGAACAAATTGGGGAATTCCAGCTTTAAGAGCAATAACACGAGCAACATTTGCAGCCTCAGCTGGCTGTGCTACATTCCCTATTATTACTTCATCAATTTCTTCAGGATTAATTTTAGATCTAATTAAAACTTCTTTGGCAGTTCTTGCTCCAAGATCATGAGCACTTAGGTTTTTAAAAACACCACCAGCTTTGCCCATCGGAGATCTATAACCTGCAATTATTGCAATTCTTTCTTTCATAATTATTATTATTGTTAAACTGTCCTAAATATGATTTCATGACAATAACATTGTTGATATTTAAAAAATAACTCTTGATAAGAATAAATTAAGGTAATTATCCCTTGAAGGATTAAATTTTACATAAAAACCAACCCAGTCATTGCGAGGAGAGTTAGCGACTTGGCAATGACAGAAGTGATAAAACTAATCCTTCAAGGGATAATTAACTAAGTTAAGTAGTTTTTTTATTTACAAAAATTTAACTTCTTATTTAGAGTCAGCTTTTTAGGTTTTCAATAGTGTTAATGCCTTTCTTTTTCATTCACAAGTTTTTTTAAAAATGATTACTCAAGAAATAAAAGATTTTGCCAATTATTTAGCTGATCTATCTGCAGAAATTACCAAGAAATATTTTCGTCTTCCAAACGAAGAAATGGCAAAAGAAGATGACTCTCCAGTTACAAAAGCTGACCGAGAAATTGAAGAAGTTTTACGCAAAGAAATAATTAGCAAATTTCCAGATCACGGTATTGTTGGCGAAGAATTTAGCAATCACAATGAAAATAGTGATTATAAATGGATTCTAGATCCAATTGATGGTACTTCTTCTTTTATAATTGGTCGTCCAATTTTTGGAACTTTAATTGCCCTAACTTATAAAAATAAAGCAATTCTTGGAATTATGAATCAAGGAATTACTTCAGAACGTTGGTTTGGCGTTTGGGATCAAGGCTCTTGGTTTAATAATAAAAAAATTAACACTCGCACTTGCAACAAAATTTCTGATGCAGTTTTATGTTCTTCTTCACCGTTCTATTTTCAAAGTGGTGATGAAAAAATTTTAAAAAATCTTGCAGCACTCACAAAATATCAAAAAATTGGTGGTATAATTTATGGCGGAGACTGCTATTCTTATGCTTCTCTCGCTTCAGGATTTGTAGATATTGTAATTGATCCAGGTTTGAAAGTTTATGATTATGCTGCACTAATTCCAATTATTGAAAATGCTGGTGGAGTTGTAACTGACTGGCAAGGAAACAATCTAGAGTTAAAATCGAATGTTAAGTTAGTTGCTTCTGCTAACAAAAAATTACATCAAGAAGTTTTGGAGATTTTAAATAAAAAATAACGAAATTTTTTGTCACTTAAAAACTGTAAACAGTTCCAATTTTTATAACATCTGAGCTAATTTTAGCATTTCCATTTGAACTATTTTGAAATTGCTGCTGAACGTAAGAGAATTTTACACCAAAATCGTTGGACAAATTTATTTGTGATCCAACTCCTATAATTGGAATATTTCCTGAATTAATACTGGAATTAGAGTTGACTCCAAAACTATTTTGTCCAGAAGAATCAAGAGAAAACTTAGCTACATCATAAGTCACAAAACCAGAAAAATACTTGTTAAAATCATAACCAATATTTGCTCTTAAGTTGTAATTTAACATAAGATCGGCAATTTTTGTTTGATTTGTTACGGATGAATTTTGTAAAACTTGATTAGAAGATTTTGAAATTGAAACTTCTGGTGACACAAAAAAACCATCGCTACCAACTTTATAACCGTAATATCTACCTTCCTCAACTTTATCTATAGCAACTGAATTATCAATTTTACCTACTGTTTTATCATTTTTAGTAGCATCAATACCAATATAGAGATTTTCTTTAGAGAAAAAGTCAGAATTTTTAGCAAAAACATCAAAGGAAAAGATTATAATAAAAAATAATCCGTATATAAATTCAAAGTACGATACTATTTTTTCTACAAATTGTGATGCCATTCGTCTTACGCTTCTGTATTTCAAATGGATAAAAGATAAAAATAATAACTTCTTCACTGCAACTTAGCCTCCCATCTGTTGATCATTTTGTTTAGCTTGTCTTTGTTTTAAAATCATCTGAGTAAATCTTCCAGCTATTTCTTCAGAAATTCTTGAGACTGATTCTTTAGATTTTTCAGTTTTACTTTCATCTTCAGAATTAGATTTTGGTAAATTTTGATTATTTACTTTAGCGTAATTTTCATCTTGCTGTTCACTTTTCTTTTTCTTAATTGCTTCTAAAACGACATCAGCCATTTTTATTTTTTCTACTTTCTTATTAACCTCACTAGAATTTTCTTCAGAATTAGATTTTGGTAAATTTTGATTATTTACATCATTATTTTTTTTTACTTCTTCTGCAAGTTCCTTAATTTTATCTATATTCCTTCCAATAATAATTCGTAATTTAGGAGGTTCTTTTTTAGATAATTCTTCTTTGATATTAGAATTAGAAACCAAATTTTCTTTTTCTTTATTGGGATTAGAAATTAAATTCTCTATTTCTTTAAGATTTATTTCATTCAAAGAAACGTCTCCTTTATAATTAGAAGGAAGTTGAGCTTCGTAATATATTGAATCTCCTTTAGTTTCTGTTTTTGTTTGAAAACCAAATTCTCCTAATTTAGTTACCACATTTTCTAAGTTTTTTACGAATTCTTGTGCTTCAGGTTTAGTTGAATCTTCTATCATATAACTTGTAATTTCTTTTTTAGACCCTTTTTCATCACCATCTTTTTGCAATACCATCTCATTAATATCTTCAATAGCACTTTTAATAATTTTAACAGCACCTGAACTAATAGCTACAGCTAATGAGTCACGTAATTTTGTAAAACTCTCTAATAATTCTCTTAAATCTTCTTTGATAACAGAATTTGTAGATTTATTTCTATCATCATAAAATTTTTGATCTTCTTGAGAAACTTCATAAGAAGGTCTTCTTATTGCTTTTTCTAGTTCTTGATATTTTATAAACTCAATTGTAGCTTCCATTTTATTGAACTCTGAAGCCATTCCTAGACCACCAGCGCGTTCTCTTAGTGCAAGAAATTTATAATATTTTGATGGATCAATAAAAGAACCATTTTCACTAACACAAAAATCTGAAATATTAAAACTTCTTAATTCTTTCTCAATTTCTAGACGAGTTTGTTTTTCATCGAGCTGAAGAGCTGAGCTCTCAGCTTTTTGAAATTTTTGATCTTCATGATTCCCATTATAAGAAAATAAAACACTTTGAGAAAGTTGAGTTTCTTTTGCAGAATTTTGTTGTTCTGGTTTTTCGCTATTGATTTTTTGTTTTGATGTTTCTTGCTTATATTTTGAAACCTCATCCAGTAAAACTTCAGGAACATTTTGAAAAGTTTTTGTTTCCTCATTAGAAGATAATCTTTCTTGAAAAAACTGATTTTGAGAACTTCCTGCTTTCAAATCTTTTTTTAGTCTTTCAACAATTTCATCAACTTGATTTGATTGTTCCTTGTTTAACTTGCTTGTAACAGAATTTTTAAAATTTTGGTTTACCGACCCATTTGCATCTCCCAAATCATCTTGCGTTTCTAAAGATTGACTACTTTTAAAGTCAGAATTTAAAACTTTATCAGCACTTGCAACAGCTTTAGAATATTTTTGAAAGAGTTCATTAATAGCCATGATTTACAAAATTAATGCTTAAAATGACGTGTTGGAATGAAATAAAGCGCAATCCCTTTTTCATTTGCTTTTGCGATCACTTCTTCATCACGAATTGAACCTTTTGGTGCAATTATTGCCTTTATACCATATTTTGCAGCAATGTCAATATTATCAGCAAAAGGAAAAAATGCATCTGATGCTAAGAAACCGCCGATAGCTTTATTTACTAGTAATTCTCCATCTAAAAATTGTGAGGCACGAGTACATGCAATTTCACAAGCATCTACTCTACTCATCTGTCCTGCTCCAACACCAACTGTTTGAAAATTTTGGGTTACAACAATTGCATTAGATTTTACATGCTTACAAACTGACATAGCAAAAATCAATTGCTCAACTTCACTTTCAGAAACTGAAATTTTTGTTGCCAATTCCAGATCACTTTTTGTAATTATTTTTTGATCTAAATCTTGAACTAAAAAACCACCAGAGATTGATTTTACTTGTGTTTGAAATTCTTTTTTGAAGTCAGCTATAAGAACTCTTAAGTTTTTCTTACTTGATAAAATTTCTTTAGCTTTTTCATCAATTTCTTTTGCAATAATTACTTCAAAAAACATTTTAGAAAGTTCTACTGCTAAAATTTCATCAATCTTACCATTTAGTGCAACAATTCCACCAAATGCAGATTTTGGATCAGAAGATAGAGCACTTTTATATGCTTCAATTAAGTTTCTGCCAATTGCAACTCCACAAGGATTTGCATGCTTTATAATTGCACATGATGGTTTCTCAAATTCCATAACTAAATTATAGGCAGCATCAGAATCATTTAGATTATTATAGCTAAGTTCTTTTCCTTGAATTTGAAAAGCATTAACTATTCCAGATTTAGAGTTAGAATAAACAGCAGCTTTTTGATGAGAATTTTCACCGTAGCGTAACTCTTGCTTTAAACTTCCAAAGACAGAAAAGTCTGATTTATTAAACCATTCAGAAATTGCAATATCATAACTTGCAATGTTTCTAAACGCTTGAGCAGCCATTTTATGGCGAAACTCAAAAGAAGTTGAACCAGAATTATTATTCATTTCCGCAATCAATTTATCATATTGATCTGATGAAGTAATAACAGTTTTGTAAGCAAAATTTTTGGAAGCAGAGCGCACCATTGCAGGTCCACCGATATCAATTTGTTCAATTATTTCTTCTTCATCCGAAGTTTTAGTAACAGTTTCAACAAACGGATATAAGTTTATAACCAGCAAATCAATTGATTCAATTTGGTGATTTTTTGCTGCTTCAACATGTTCTTTGTTATCTAAAACAGCTAAAAGTGCTCCATGAACTTTTGGGTGCAAAGTTTTAACTCTACCATCCATCATTTCAGGAAAGCCTGTGAATTCAGAAATATCTTTATTCTCAATACCATTTTGTGTAAGTAACTTTGAAGTTCCACCAGTAGAAATTATTTCAATACCCTGTGAAATTAAGTATCTAGAAAGATCAACAATTCCACTTTTATCAGAAACTGAGATTAAACAACGATTAATTTTTTGTAACTTTTGCATTTTTAATAAAACTTAAATTTATAAGCTATTTCCAAAATTTTATCTTTGAAAATAAAGTGGAGAAAAGTGATGAATTAGAATTGCCAATAATACTTAACATTTTAAACAAACCTTCATCAATTGTAAGGTTACCATTGTCAATAACATGTGCTCCTGCAGCAATTTTCAAAGGAGCATCACGACGATTTAAATCGTTATTGTCGCGGTTTTTAAGCTGATTCAAAATTTCTTGATATTCGACTTTTTCACCTTTTTTCAATAATTGATCATAACGTCTTCTAGCTCTAATTTCAACATCAGCTTTAATGTAAAATTTAAAATCAGCATTTGGACAAATTACTGTTGTTGTATCACGACCATCCAAAACAGCACCACCGTTGTTTTTCTTACCTTCAGATATAAATTTTCTTTGAAAATTAAATAAAGCAGAACGTAATTTGACATTTTTAGCAATTAATGAAGCAATAGCACCAACTTCTTCAGTAAATAAAACATCATTTTCCAAATCTTCTTCTGAAATATTTTTTACCAACACAGGAATAAATTTTTCTAACTCTTTGATATCAATTTTCGCTACAACAACACGAAATGCTACAAGACGATAAAGAGCTCCTGTATTTAAATAAGGAAAAGAAAAATGATCCGCCATTCTTTTAGCTAAAGTTCCTTTGCCGGAAGCTGAAGGTCCATCAATTGCGATTACGATTGGTTTTTTCATAAATTATTCTCTTTCTTTTGCTTTTTTCAATTCTTCTTCAAATTGGTTTATAAGAAGAACAATAGCACCTTCTTTACCTTCCTTAAAAAGAATTAGTTTTTTCAATTCATCTTCAAATAAAACATTATCACATGAATCTTTTTTAGCTTCTTTTAAAGAATCAATAATAATACCAAGAACAATAGATATAACGCTTTCTTTTCCACTTTTTAGTGCAGAATTCAAAGATAATCTATGTAATTTTAACCGCGAGATATCATTTTCAGAAGAAATTGCTTGAATAGAAATTGATTTTGCCTCTGAAGCATAAATCTGATCTTCTAGGGTCTTTGTTTTTTTATCAAACTCTTCTTGAAATTTTTTAAGATCTTCATCTAATTTTTTTTGATATTTTTCTTCAATTTTTATCAATCTCTTTTTTGTGTCTTTCTTTAAGTACCTAAAACCAAGAGTTACTACTAAAACAACTATAGCGCCAACAATTCCAACTATTTCCAAAAAATTATAATAAGAATTTTGATAAAGCTGTGATATTTGTGAAACAGAAATTTCGTGAAACTTAGAAAGCTGATTAAAAGATTGTTCATAAAAACTTCTAATTACTTCTGATTGTTTGTCTAACAGCATATAATTTAAACTTAATTTATTTATATCAAATCAGTTACTTCGAAAACTATACCCCGTCAAAGAATGTGAATCTACTCCCAGCCATCTTCTAGAGGGTTGTCAGACACAGCCTGACGGGGTTGTGTTCCCCTTATTGTAAAAACTGGTAATATTAGCATTATGTGGTGTTTTTCTCGTATTTTTTTGGTGTTTTTAAGTGTATTATCAAAAATCTCTACAACATCTCTCCAATTTTTTTAGTTTTCAAAATTTCACGGGCACGCGCATATTTGTTATCATGCCAAAAAATTAGACAACCATTACAACCTTTACCGCAGCAACCATCAGTTCCAACTCTAGGAGTTCTAGGAGAAATTTGTTGATCTGCAACATCAAGGGCTGCAAAATATTTTTGACGTTTTGTTTCGTATTTTTCTTCACGTACTTCACCAGCTTCAAGCTGGTGACTAAGTTGACGCGATTCAACTTTTAATTTTTCAGCTTCAATATTCATTTTTTCTTTGCGCACCAAAGTCATTGGCACTAAAAGTTCTTTCAACTTTTCTTTGTCAAACAGATGAAAGTCAGCAGCAGGAATTTTAAAAAGTGGTCTTTGTCCAGCATGAAGTTTATCAGATATTTCATGATCAACATAATTTCCTTCTAGATTTTGACGAACTTTCTTAAATTGATAAATTCTAAGCAAAATTGGCTCTCTTATGTTGGGAGATAAAAATTCTAATACATCACCAGCATCAAGTCTATTTTTGCCTTCTAAAATTATATGATCTTCTTGCCAGTCAACAACTCTTGCTGCATATTCATAAAAAGAAGTTGAACCAGTTGAATCATAATCATGAGCTAAATTAGTCAACCTTCCTTCGTGAAAAGCCAAAGTATATCCTCTATTTGCTACAGAATTTATTTCTTCCATATAATCATCAGCATTCCAATTTTGTGGATCTTTTACATAATCATCAATTGCAGCACGATAAACTCTTGCAACACTTCCTGCATAAAACTCAGTTTTATTACGGCCCTCAACTTTAAAAGAATCAAGACCAAGTTTTATATATTCATCAAGTTTTGGCAATAAACACAAATCTTTTGAATTCAAAATATAAGAACCATTCACATCTTCTTCAAATGGCATCAAAGCACCCGGTCTAATTTCTTCTTCTAAGAAAAAATCAAATAAATCTTTGTTATTTTCATTTATTTCAATTTCATGCTCCGTATTGTCCTTCAACTTTATTTTGAGCTTGTAACCCCAACGACAAGAATGAGCACAACTTCCTTGGTTTGCACCACGCTCAGCCATAAAGTTAGAAAGCAAACATCTGCCAGAGTAAGTCATGCACATTGAGCCATGAACAAATGTTTCAATTTTTATATTTGGGCATTTCTGACGAACTTCTACAAGCTCTTCAAAACTTACCTCACGAGCCATAACAACTAACTTTGCTCCCTGTTTCTCCCAAAAATCAACTGTTAACCAAGAACAAACATTCGCTTGCGTTGAAATATGTAACTCAAGTTCTGGAGCACGCTCACGGACAAATTGGAAAACTCCTGGATCAGATACAATTAAACCATCTGGCTTAACTTTTTGTACTGTTTCAATAAATTGCGGAAGTTTTTCAATATCTTTATTATGAGAAAAGAGATTCAAAGTTAAATAAACTTTTTTACCTTTTGAATGAGCATATTCAATACCCTCAACTAAATCTTCCAAACTAAAAGCAGATTTAACACGTAAAGACATATCTGGAGTTCCACAATATACAGCATCAGCTCCATAAAGAATTGCTGTTTTAAGTCTGTCTAAAGTTCCAGCCGGAAGTAAAAGTTCAGGTTTTTTCATGAATTAAAAAGTTGTTTTGTATAACTATGCTGAGGATTAGAAAATATCTTTCTCTTTTCGTCAAGCTCAAGAATCTCACCACTTCTTAAAACAGCAATCTTATCTGAAAATTGCCTTACTAAATCCAAATCATGAGAAATTAAAATATAAGAAATTTCTCTTTCTTTTTGAATATCTAAAAGCAATTTCAAAATTTCATTCTGCGTTACATAATCAAGAGCAGAAGTTGGTTCATCAAGAATTAATATTTTTGGATTTAAAATTAGTGATCTTGCAATTGCAACACGCTGACGCTGACCACCAGAAAGCTGGTGTGGATAACGATCAAGCAAGTCAAAAGATAAATTAAGTTTTTTTAATAAATTGTGAATCAAATTTTGTATTTTATCTTCTGTTTCAAATAAATTATGAATAATCAATCCTTCTTCTATCGTTTCTTTTACCGTCATACGAGGATTTAAGCTAGAAAAAGGATCTTGGAAAATAATTTGAACATTTTTTCGTAAATAAAATTCATTTTGTTTCCAATTTTTATCGGAAAATAATACGATTTTTCCTTGAAAATCAATGAGTCCGCACAAAGCTAAAGCAAGAGTTGATTTTCCAGATCCACTTTCTCCAACAATTCCTATATTTTCACCCAAACACAGAGAAAAATTAATGTTTTTGTTAGCAAAGAAATTATCTTTTTTAAAAAAAGATTTTCTAAATTTGTGTATAACTGAAAGATTATTTACATCTAAAATTATTTTTTCTTGTGATTTTGATTTTTCTGATTCTTCCAATAAAAAAACTTCTTTTTTTATAATTTCAGTTCTTTTGTTAATTTTTCTATTTCTAATTTCCAAAATTTCATCAGCAATCTTATTAACTGCTTTCAAATTATGAGTAATAAATAATACAGCAATTTTTAACTCTTTTTTAAGCCTTAAAAATAAGTTAAGAATTTCATTTTGCACAACAGAATCAAGAGCTGTTGTTGGTTCATCAGCAATCAAAATTTGTGGATTGTTTGCCAAAGCAATTGCAATCATAATTCTTTGCTTTTGTCCTCCAGAAAATTGATGAGGATAGCTGTCAAGTCTTGAAATTATTGATTCTAACTCAACAAGTTTTAACAATTCTAAAATACGTTTTTGTAAATTTTCTTTGGAAATGTCTGGATTGTGAATTTTTATACTTTCAACAATTTGATTTCTAATTTTATGAAGTGGATTTAAAGCTGAATTTGGATCTTGAAAAACAAAACCAATATTATTTCCTCGAATTTTACAAAGTTCATTTTGACTTAATTTAACTAAATTCACAGCTTTATCATTCAGTGATAAGAAAACTTCTCCTGATAATTTAGCGCCACTTAATAAACCAACTATAGCAAGAGCAGTAACTGATTTTCCAGATCCACTTTGACCCAGAAGTGCAGTTATTTTACCAGACTCTAAAGAAAAAAATGCCTTCTCGACAACAGCTTGGTTTTGAAATGAAATCGAAAAATTTTTTACCGAGAGAACGGTCATATTAGGAAAGAAAAATAGATTGCCACTTCGCTTAAAATTTTCACAATAACAAAACTAAAAAACCATCATTGCGATGAACTTTTAGAAAGCGATGTGGCAATCCAAAAAATCAAAGACTTAGAATTTTCCTTGATAAATTTTAATGATATTATCAAGCATAGCTAAAGCTTCTTCTCTTGGTCTTTGGAAAGTATTACGACCAATAATTGAACCATGTGCTCCACCTTTGTAAAGATCACGAATTTCGTTATAGATATCTTGTTCGCTTTTGGCATTTCCACCAGAGAAAACAACTATTCTTCTATTATTAAAAGTTGCCTTCATAACGTGAGCAATTCTTTGTTCTAAAGTTGCTACCGGAATTTTAACTTTTTCATAAACTTTTACTGCTTCCAAGTTTTCCAAAGCTTGAGTTGGGGGTTTAACTTTTATAATGTGAGCTCCAAGCAAAGCAGCGATATGAGCTGCATAAGCACAAATATCCATGGCAGTTTCACCAATTTTTGATAAATCTCCACCTCTTGGATAAGACCAAATAACAACTGCCAAACCATGAGCTTTTGCTTCTTCTGCCATTTCTCTGATTTCTTCAAACATATCAAAAGCAGCATCGGAACCAGGGTAAATTGTAAAACCAATT
>CAZENB010000015.1:0-18792 GCA_964513555.1 uncultured Rhizobium sp.
GCTCCTCGCAATGACAGAAGTGATAAAACTAATACTTCAAGGGATAATTACCAAACAAACTCTAAAAAATACTTGATTTTAGTCAAAACAGACTTTAGTTTTAACTCTCTAACTTTCCTTTTCTTTAAGGAATTTAAAATAACATATAAAAATCTCTAAGTTCATTCAATTATGGGTACTAAGAATAACCCGAAAAACAGGGTAAAAGCCGTTGAAAAGAAAAAACATAATGGTAAAGAAGTTGAACCTATTTACTACTACGGAGTTCACGCAGGTCATGGAAAATACATGGCTGCTAAATACTCTGGTAGTACTCAATTAGTTGCTGATGCTGCTCAAAAACCATTGCCATGGGATCAAGTTAACTAAAAAAGCAAACGATGCCTGAAGTCATTATTAACGGTCCTGTAGGAAGAATTGAAGGACGTTATCATCAAAGTTCTTCGCCAAAAGCGCCAGTTGCATTAGTTTTGCATCCTCATCCACTTCATGGCGGAACAATGAATAACAAAATTGCTTATAACTTATATAAAGCCTTTGTTAATAACGGCTTTTCTGTGCTGCGTATTAATTTTCGTGGCGTTGGAAAATCTCAAGGTAAGTTTGATAATGGTGTTGGTGAATTATTGGATGCTACAGCAGTTATGAACTGGCTGCACGATCAAAATATGGAATCATCTGACTTTTGGATTGCTGGATTTTCTTTTGGAGCTTGGATTTCTCTTCAAGCAGTTATGAGAAGACCAGAATTAGAAAATTATATTTTGATTGCTCCTCCTGCAACTAAATATGATTTTAACTTTATTGTTCCTTGCACTTCAGCTGGTTTGATTGTTCAAGGTGATAAGGATGAAATAACTAAAGAGTCTGATTCGGCTAAGTTAGCTGAAAAGTTATCTGCAAGAGAAGGTGCAGAAGTTTCTTATCAAGTTGTTCATGGTGGTGATCACTTCTTCAAAGATAACATGGAAGAATTTGAATTGATCATCGATCAATATATAAAAAGTCGTCTTGTAGTTGATGCAACTAAAATTCGTAAAGTTAAGCGTGATAGACGTCGTCGTCGTAAGAAAAAGAACGTTGTTGAAGTAAAACCTGAGAGAAATCATTTTCCAGTAAAACCACTATCTTCTTTTGAAATATAAAGTTTCATCAATTTTCTATAAAAAACACTTTGTCTTATATATTTAAGTAAAGTGTTTTCTTATTTCTAATTTTATTCTGGTTGAGTTATAAATCTCACATCAGCTAATCCAGATTCTGCAGTTTTTGATAAAATGTAGCTTACCGCACCATAAGGAACGTTAACATCGGCTCTGATTGAGATTGCCTGATTTTTATCTTCTTGTCCAATTCTAAATAAGTGATCTTCTACTTCTTCTTTCTTAAAAAGTTTTTCGTTTAAATAGTAATTTCCGGATGCATCAATTGATAAGTTGATAGTTTTTATATTATCACTTTTTGAAGAAGATTTATCAGAAGGTAGTTTTAGCTTTATTGTGCCTTGTATAACTGGTGCAGTAACTAAGAAAATTACTAATAAAACTAGCAAGACGTCAACAAGTGGTGTTGTATTAATTTCTGCTAAAGGAGCATGTAAATCTTCGCGATCAAAAGAACCAGACATTATTTATTTTTCTTTAGGTGAAAGTGATAAGTAAATAGTAAGTTGTTCGGCAATATGTCTTAAGTCCTGAACTAAAAGACGGTTAAAGCGAACATAAGCGTTATAAGCAAGAACTGCAGGAATTGCAGCAAAAAGACCAATTGCGGTTGCAACTAATGCTTCTCCCATTGGTCCTGCAACAACATCAAGTCCGGCATTTCCTTTATTTGCTATTTCTGTTAAAGCTGAGTATATTCCAATTACTGTTCCAAATAAACCAACGAAAGGAGCAGAGCTGCCAATAGAAGCTAAAACAGTTAAACCTTTATCAAGGTTAACTTTTATCATATCAAGAGATTGAATTAAGTGCATTGATAAGACCTCTCTTTTTTCTTCATGTTGATAATTTTTAATTACACTTTTTAAATTTTGAGATTCAGTTACTAAAAGTTCTAAATTACCTTTTACATTAACAAAGTTAGCATGAATTGGCCAATCGGGAGTTTTAATATATTGGTTGCGGAAATTTTTTAAATAATTTCTTTCTTTACGTAAGTTAATAGCTTTCCAGAAAACTATGTACCAACTGCAAACTGACATCATCATTAAAATGATAAATGTTATTAATAAAACAGGGTTTGTCTGATATAACATAATTTAAGTAAGTTTAATTTAATTGATTTAGTTTAAATTCTATTGGTACAAAAACTTTTGCCTCAACTGTTTCAAGTCCTTTCTGTGCAGGAATAAAACGCCATTTTTCCACTGAATCTTTTGCTGCATTATCAAGAGTAGTGTAGCCACTTGATTTTGAAATAGTAACCATTTTTGCAGTTCCATTTTTAGTTACCAATACTTCCAGAATCACTCTACCTTCAAAACCCTTCGCTTTTGCATAACTAGGGTAGGTTGGAACTGGATTGTGTAAATAAGATGCATTAAATACTGGATCAATAATAGCAGAATTTTTAGCAGTAGCATTTTTATCTACTTTTCCAGAAGTGTTGACTTCTGAAGAAGTTTTAGAATTCTCTTCTTCTAATTTCTGTGGTTTATTTTTATGACTTTTTATTTCTAAGTTTTGTATCTGATTATTTTTAGATATAATAAAGTTTTCTTTTTTATTTGATTCTGTTTCTTTTTTAACTTTTCTTTGAGACGAAGGTGAAACTATTTCAACCATTATTGCTTGTTGTAAAACCACAGGTTCTGATTTTCTGAATAATAACCAAAAAATTATTGAAATATGCAAAAAAACTGCTAAAAATAAGGCAATATAGTGCGATTTTCTATCGTTTTTTAGAGTTTTATTCATTTAAATTAATCAACAAAAAAATACCCTAAAAAATAATTTTAGGATTAATAATTCTAGAAATCCATTACTACAGAAGCTTTGAATGCTCTAGTTGAACCTGGTTGTAAGTTATTATTATTATGAGCAGTCAAAATATACTCGCGATTAAATATATTCTCAGCATTAATTTGCAAACGATAAGAACTATTTATTTTGTAGTAAGCAGCAGCGTCAAAACGATTAAATCCTTTTAATTTAACAGTATTGTCAGCAGAGGCAAATTGACTGGATTGGCTAATAAATCCAATTCCAGCGGCAAATTTTGAAGTGAAATCATATTTATTCCATAAACTAAATTTATTACGAGGAGTCAGTTGCAAAGAGTTTCCAGCTTTGATAATCGAAGTTGTGCTTGTTCTATAAGAAGTTGTTACTTCTGAATCTTGAAGTGCATATCCTCCTATGATTTGCCAGTTATCATTAATTTTTCCTCTACCTTCTAACTCAATACCACGAGTTTGAGATGCTCCAGAGGCAATTCTGTGGCTTGCATCATTTGGATCAACTGAGCTTGTATTATTACGATTTAATTCAAAAAATGCTAAGCTTAAGTTAAGTTTAGGATTTACATCCCATTTAATCCCAATTTCATAGTTTTGTAATTCTTCAGGTTTCAGAGATTTTGTTGAAGAACTTAAACTATTAAGTTGATCACCAGCGCTTGGTAAGTAGCTTACGCTATAACTTGAGTAAAGAGAAATATTCTCCAAAGGTTTTACAATAACTCCAAATTTTGGCGATATTAAATTATCATCCCGATTATAATGGTTGCTAGTTAACTTATCTTTAAGATCAATTCGAAATTTTTCATAACGAACCCCAAGGTTTAATTGAAGATATTTATTGATATCAATTTGATCTTGTATATATCCAGCAGCAATATTAACTTCCGAGCTATTGTTAATAGTGTTGTTAGTATAGGTTATTGTTGAAAAATCTAAAGGATCATTAACATTTACAGATATAGTGTCGGTACTTGTGTTGCGAATATTTATAGAATCTTGTTTAGCAAATTCAGTTCCAAATAAAGCTGTATGTTTAATTTTACCTGTTGAAAATTTGTAAGTTAAGTCAGTCTGATTGGTAAAGTTGTTACGATCTGTTTCATTATTATATGCTCCAAGAGAAATATCGCCATTTGACTGTACTGATCCGTTTATGTAAACGTTCTGATAAAACTTATTGTATTTTGCAATTCTGGTAAAGTTTTTGATTTGTAAATTTTTTGAAAAGGCATGACTTAAAGTTGTATAAGCAGAATTTACTTCTGCATCTGAAAAGTTTTCATTTGGATTTCCAAAGAATGTTTTTGGATCAACTTTATAAGCTCTACCATTATAATAAGGTATACCACGATCATTGAATCTTTTATCACGGAAATGTTCATATCCAAATCTTATTTCAGTATTTTTTGAAAGGACAACTGTAGCAGTGGGATTAAAACCATATCTTTCTAAATCTCCATATTGACGGAAAGTACCAGATTTTTCATACATTGTATTAAATCTTATTGCTAGTTTATTGTTAATTTTATCTCCTATATCAGCTTCCGCACGTCTATTATCAAAAGAGCCGCCGCTTAGAATAACGCGTCTTTTTTGTTTGCCATCTGCATATTTTGAAACTCTGTTTACCAGACCACCGCTTCCACCACGTCCAAAAGCCATTGCGTTTGGACCTTTTAGAAATTCTATGTTTTCTGTATTATAAAAATCGCGATAATATTGTACGTCATCGCGTGCGCCATCAAGGTAAAAATCTGCCGAAGAGCCATTGCCTCGAAAAGTTATAGCATCACGGTTGCTTTCACCTTGTTGAATATTGACTCCGGGAACATATCTTACAGCCTCTTCCATACTTGTAATATTTTGGTCACGAATTTGTTCTTGAGTTACTATTGAAATTGATTGTGCAGTATCAAGAAGTGGTGTGTTAGTTCTGTTTGAAGAACTGCTTGTTTCAGCTTTATAACCTTTATTTTCAGAATTTTCAGAAGTTGCTTCAACTATTACATCTGGTAAAGTTACATTTTTATTTTTTTCTTCTTTTGCTTGAGCTCCTGCTGATAAAATAAGGGAAATCGCAGTTGTAATCAGAAGTTTGTGATTTGAAATCATAGGTGACAATCATTTAATTAATAACGATTATCATTTTTATATATTTAATATTAATTATCAATATTAATATTGATAATTAATACCATTTTTTGATTACAAAAAATTATTATTTTTTGTAAATTACTCCGCCACAAGAAGGTAATTTTACTCCGGTGGTTTTATTAAAACCTATTGGTAGTTCTAAAATACTTCTTATTCCTAAGAAGGCAAAAGCCTCAGCTTCAATTGCATCGCCATTTAAATTAATTTCTTCGATAGTTTTAACTGAAATTCCAGAAAGCCATTTACGCATTTCATCCATCAGAGCAATATTTTTTCTACCACCACCGCATATAAAAATTTCTTTTGGTTTTTGGCTCAGGAAATCGATACTAAACTGAATTGATTTTGCGTGCATATAAGCAAATGTCGCTAGTGTATCTTCAGTATTTCTTAAGTTTTTTATTGGGGCGAGCAGTGTTGCAAAATCATTGCGATCAAAAGATTTAGGAGGTTTTTTATGAAAAATATCATTTTGCAGAATTCTATCTGCTAAAATAAAATCAACTTTTCCTTTTTGACTTAAAGTACCATTCTCATCAAATTCCTTATTAAATCTTTCTTTCATTAAATCATCAAATGGAGCATTGCCAAAGCATATATCAAAAGCTTCAATTTCATTCTCATTCTCAGATCCAAAATAAGTTATATTTGAAATTCCACCAATGTTTAGGACTGCCGCTGGTTTTTTTTGTTTTGATAAAAGGTAAAAGTGGTAAATTGGAACAAGAGGAGCTCCTTGCCCTCCAAGAATTACATCTTTACTTCTAAAATCAGATACAACATCAATTTTTGTTTTATTTGCAAGTAAGTGACTATTACCAATTTGCCAGGTTATTTCTTGATTAGGAATGTGAAGAATTGTATGGCCATGAAAAGCAATTAAATCTATAGTTGTGTGATCAATTTTGTTTTCTTCTAGAAATTTATTAATTAGGTCTGCGTGTAGTAATGTTAGTTCATTTTCAACTAGTTTTATTTGTTGAAGATTAGGCGACTTATAAATTATTTCGTGTAACTTTTGTTTAAAATTTTTTGTGTAAGAACTATAGGCAAAATGTTTTCTAATAATTTGATCTTTTCCATTACTTTCAATTAAAGCAAGATCAATGCCATCCATTGAAGTTCCACTCATTAAACCTATTGCACGATATAATTTAGTCATGAGAGAAAGAAATTAGGTTGAAAACATTGATCAAAGTAACTTTCTTATCTAAGTTTAAGGAATTATTCTTTTGTAATAAAATTTTTACTTTTTCTTCTAAATCTAAGAGATTCGTAAAACTTATATTGTTCTTTAAGTGAAGAAAAACTTCTTTTTCATTAAAGTAAAAATCAATTTTAAAACCACTGAAAAATTTCAGTAAACGATTTAAGAAGAATAAAGTAATTTCTTCTATAATTTCAAAAGAGAAATTTTTATCAGAGACTTTTTTATATAGATTGTTGTCAATTTTTTTGTTTTCTAGAGATTTTAAAAATTTTTGATATATTTCTATCAGTTCTTCTTGGTTTGAAATTGCTTTTGCTGGAGAGTTGTCACAAATTTCTGATAAAAACATTAACTCATCTTCTGAAATATCAGGGTAATTTGTTTCTAAGATTTTTTTGAATTCTTCGAATTTTAAATCTGATACTTTTAATTCCTGACAACGTGACCTAATTGTTGCAAGAACTTTATTTGGATTATGGGAAATTAAAATCAAAAAGTTGTTATTATGTGGTTCTTCAAGAATTTTTAGAAGAGCATTAGAAGATGATTTATTAAGCTCATCTGCAGAATCTACTACAATAAATTTATACTTAGAAATAGCGGATGTTTGGTTCAAAAAATCGGCAATTTTTCTTATTTTTTCTACTGAAATTTCTTTTTTTCCTTCCTCTTTCTCAATTAGCAAAAAGTCAGGGTGTTTTTGGCTTTTTGTTTCTAGTAAATCTTGAATAAATTCCTTTATGAAAGTTGATTTTCCAATTCCTTTTTTTCCGTGAATTAGAGTAGCATGATGTAACTTTTGGTTTTTATGAGAATTAAGAAGATTAGTTTTTAAAGCATCAAAACCGATAAGCATAATTTAATTTTTCTAAAAATGTCGTTTTGTCACGATTTTGAAACTTTAATAATGAAATGTTATTACGCTTGTGATATTGAAAAAGTTAATCGCAATTACCATTAGATTGGTATTTGCAATTATCTATTTGCACTTATTCTCCACCACCAAGTGAGTAAACATATATTGCTAATTGTTTTATAGTTTCGTCACTTAAGCGATCACTCCAGTAAGGCATAACACCAGCTCGAGCGTAAGTAATAGTATATAAAACGTCTTCTTTTTCGCCACCGTAAAGCCAAATTGCATCTGATAAGTTAGGTGCACCAAGAGCTTTATTTCCTTTACCATCAGATCCATGACAAGCAACACAGTTGGCTTTAAAAATCTCCTCTCCTTTTGCATTATACTGTGATTTTCCGGAAAGAGAAAGAACGTAATCTGTCACTTCTTCAATTTCTTGCTTATTTAGTACTTTATCTAATCCAAATGAAGGCATCTGATTAAAGCGTGCTTTTTCATGGCCTGATCTTATACCATACTTTAAAGTTGTATAAATATCTTCTAATTTACCACCCCATAACCAGTCATCATCGTTAAGGTTAGGATAGCCTTTTCTACCTTGAGCACCAGTTCCGTGGCAAGCAGCGCAGTTTTCTTTAAAAGCAGCTCGTCCGCCGTTAATTGCAAACTCCCTTAGATTGTTATCCTCGTTGATTTCTTGAAGAGGTTTTTTAGAAAATTCATGCAAGTAAGTTTCTTTACGAGCATCAATTTCTTTTTGTGATTCTTTTAGTTGAGATGCTTGAGACCATTTAAGAGAGCCTTTTGTATTTCCACCTGGAATTGGCCACGTTGGATAGAAAAACCAATAAATTATTGACCAAATAATACATATTATCCAAACAATTAGCCACCAACGTGGAGCAGGAATATTATATTCTGAAATTCCGTCCCATTCATGTCCGGTTGTTTCAATCTTTTTATTTTTATTATCTTTGTTTTCGTGATTGTCTTGGTTCATTTTAAAAATGTTCTAATTATTGAAATCTATAAATTACTCTTTGTCTTTTAAAGGAATTTCAGAATATCTATCAAATTTTTGTTTAGCTCCTTTTTTAAAAACAGAAAAAACAATATAGCAAAATGTTAGAAAGAAGAACATGGTTGCAATTGTTGGAGCGTAAGAAACAAAAAAATCTAGCATATTATTTAGCCTCTTTTGTTGATTGTTTTGAGATTTTTAACTCATCATATTTAGCAAAATCAACAAAAGTTCCTAAGGATTGTAAATAAGAAATTAGAGCATCCATCTCAGAAACCTTATTTATATGGCCATCAAAGTCTCGGATATTTACTTTATTTCCATAACGTTTTAGGAAGCTCTCTGATTCACGATCATTTGAAGCCTGAACTACGGCATCAGAGACTGCATTTTGTATCATTTCATCAGTATAAGGAACTCCAACTTTGCGCAAAACTTCCATATCGTTTGCAACAGATGAAATTGCAGCTTCGCGTTCTGTTAGAAATCTATATCCAGGCATGATTGACTCGGGAACTACATCTCTTGGGTTGACTAAGTGACGATAGTGCCATTCATCAGAATATTTTCCTCCAATTCTTGCTAAATCTGGGCCAGTTCTTTTAGATCCCCATTGAAAAGGAAAATCATACATACTTTCTGCAGCCAAAGAGTAATGACCATAACGTTCAACTTCATCACGTAAAACTCTTACTTGTTGAGAGTGACATCCATAGCAGCCTTCACGTTTATAAATTTTTGATCCTACTAGTTCAAGTGGGGTTAGAGGACGCATTCCTTCTACTTTTTCAATTGTTGTTTCAATGCGAAATAGAGGTGCTATTTCTACAAGTCCACCAATTGAAATCAAGATAACTGTGAAGATTAAAAGTAAAAATGAACTGCGTTCTATTTTTCCATGATGTTTAAGCATTTTTTAATTTTCTATTTAATTATTTACTAATCGTTTTTATGAATTTATTGTTTTGACCTAATGGTTTTATAAAAGTTATAAGCCATTATACATGCTCCTGTAAGGAACAATAATCCACCAACTGCTCTTGTAAAATATAAAGGATGTAAAGCTTTTACTGTTTCAACAAAAGAGTATTGTAAAAAGCCCATCTCATCGTAAGAGCGCCACATTAAGCCTTGCATAATTCCTGAAATCCACATTGCAGTGATATATAGTACAATACCAGTTGAAGCAATCCAAAAATGAACACTAACTAATTTAGTTGAGTAAAGTTCTTTTTTATCCCATAAAACTGGTACTAAATGATATAATGCACCAAAGCTTATAAATGCAACCCAACCCAAAGCACCAGAGTGAACGTGACCAATTGTCCAATCTGTATAATGAGATAAAGCATTGACTGTTCTGATAGCCATTAGCGGTCCTTCAAAAGTACTCATACCATAAAAAGCAACTGCTGTTATTAAGAAGCGTAGAACAGGATCAGTTCTGAGTTTATCCCAAGCTCCAGAGAGAGTCATTATACCGTTAATCATACCTCCCCAAGAAGGCATCCAAAGCATGATTGAGAAAGTCATTCCTAAAGTTTGAACCCAATCAGGAAGAGAAGTATAGTGTAGGTGGTGTGGTCCTGCCCAAATATAGATAAAAATTAGTGACCAAAAGTGAAGAATTGAGAGGCGATAAGAATAAACGGGACGGTTTGCTCTTTTTGGAACAAAGTAATACATAATTCCAATAAACCCAGCTGTTAGGAAAAATCCAACTGCATTATGACCATACCACCATTGTATCATTGCACTTTGAACTCCACCGAAAATTGGATAGCTTTCAGAGCCGTCAAGTGATAAAGGAATTGAAAGGTTATTAACAATATGGAGAACTGCAACTGTAACTATAAAACCCAAATAGAACCAGTTTGCTACATAAATGTGAGGTTCTTTACGGTTTTTTATGGTCATAACATAAACTAAGAAGTAACATACCCAAACAATTACAAGGAAAAGATCAGCATACCATTCTGGTTCAGCATATTCTTTTGCTTGTGTGATTCCATTAACGTACCCATAAGCTGCCATAATTAGGAAAGCTTGGTAGCCCCAAAAAATGAATTTAAGTAGTTTATCTGATCCCCAAAGTCTTATTTGTGAGGTTCTTTGAACAACGAAAAAACTGGTTGCAAAAAGAGCATTACCACCAAAAGCAAAAATTACAGCTGAAGTATGAAGAGGTCTCAGCCTTCCAAAACTCAAGTATTCAATGTCTAAGTTAAGTGTAGGAAACGCAAGCTGGAAAGCTATAAAAACACCAGCAGAAAAGCCAACAATTCCCCAAAATGTGGCAGCAATTGTGAAAAGCTTCACAATATCGTAATTGTAATTTGTATTATTTGAAGATTCTGTGACAGACATTTTTTAAAGGATTAACGAAATTGCCATTATAAAAAGTGTTATAAAATTAACTATAAGCACAATTTTAGAAAAAATTTTAAATTCTTTTTTTAAATTTTTTAAGAAAAAATATCCACCTGACGCGCTTAAAAAAAGTGCTGGAAAAGTTGAAATTCCAAACAAAAGCATGCCTAAACCAGCCATTAAAGGCGATGATATTGAAGCTGCTAGTAAAAAAGCGCTATATAAAAGTCCACAAGGAATAAAACCAAGAATTAATCCGAGTAAATAACCTTTCAAACCTTTAGGGTTTTTAAATAAAAACTGTAAAATTTTTTTAAGGTGAATTTTATGTCCTAAAATTTCTAAGGTTTTTGATTTAAATGGCAATTTGTTTTTTAGTTTTGAAAGAGAGAAATTAAAAAATTTTTTCTCAAATAAAAGACTTAGAAATGCAAAGGAAGCGGTTATTAATAATAGAGCTGAAATAACTTGAAATTCTTGAGATTTTTTTATGTTTTTTGAAAATAAAGAGCAAATAATTCCAATTAAACTATAAGTTGAAATTCTTCCTAAATGATAAGGAATTAATGCGAGATTTTTTAGTTTTTCAAAATTTGAGAATTTTGAAATTGATATAGACTCAAGCCTTGAGCTGACTTGACTTAAAACAAATGGCGAGCACATTCCAACGCAGTGGCTAAATCCTCCAAAGAAGCCAAGAGTTATTAGAGAAAATATAATTGCTATATCTGAGTTCAATTTTTTTTAAATTTATTTTATCAAAATTGCTGCAACTTTTCGATCTTCTAAAGTTAAAATATTAAAAGTTCTACATGCTGCAGATGTTGTCATTTCACTAATTGAGATATTGGGAAATTTACTTGTTAGTTTTTGTTTTAAAGTGTGATTAATTATTTTATGAAAATTTCCTGTTCCAATTAATATAATTTCTGTTTCTGAAATATTAATTTTTGCAAATAAGTCAAAAATTTTTTTTTCATTTTCTAAATCATGGTCTTTGAAGGAAACTTCTTCTACAACTGTTGGTTGTAAAATAATTGATCCAATAAATTCTTTCTCAGATATTGTAAAATTATTTTCGTTATAAGAATTTATAAGATTACGACCCTTTGGTATAAGAGGTGTTATATCCATTTTGTAATATATTTTTTCTTAATAATGTTGTTACTTATCATAACTCCAAGAATGATAAAAATTGCTCCAATAATTCCATTCCAACCTAATTTCTCATCTAAAACAAGATATCCCAAAAAAGCACCAAATATTGGTGTTATGTAGTTAACCATAGAAGTGTAAGAAGCGCTGGTATCATTTAGTAGTTTATAGTAAATTATGAAAGCAATTGCACTTCCTAAAATACCAAGTGCAAAGACACAAAGCACTGTTTGTAATGAAACGTAATTAATTGTCAGTGGATTCTCGAAAATCAATGAAGTTGGTAGTAAAATTATTGCTGACATTATAAGTTGTGCAGTTGGAACTACTAGTGGTTTAAATCCTTGTATGTATTTTTTTGAGTAAATAAAAGCAATACTATAACAAATTGATGCAGTTGTTACACACAAAACTCCTAAAAAACTTGAATTTGAATTTGTTAAAGAAGGAAAAATTAATAGAATTAATCCAAAGAAACCAATTATTGAACCAACAATTTTATTATTGTTTAGTCGATCATTTTCAGTTGTTAAATGAGCAATTATTATTGTGAATAAAGGAGTTGAGCCATTTATAACAGCGGCTAGAGAGCTATCAACATATTTTTCGCCAAAACCAAATAAGCTGAAAGGTACAGCACTGCTAAAAAGTGCCATTATTGTGAAGTGTTTCCAGCATTTTCCAAGTTTTGGTAATTTAGTTTGACGAATTTTTAATATTGTATAAAGAATTATAGCACCAATTGTTATTCTCAAAAAAGTAAGAGTTATTGGTGGTATATGTTCAATCGCAACCTTTATAAATAAAAAAGACGGACCCCAACAAAGTCCAAGAGAAAGTAATAGAAGAAAATTTTTTAGTTGTTCGTTCTTCATATATTTTGATTATATATAAATAAAACAGATTTTTAAATTGCAAATTCTGTTGTCAGCAATAATTTACTAAAAAACTTTTTTAGTAAAAAACTTCCCAAGTTTATTAATTATTACGTAGCAATCAAATGAAAATAAATTTTTCAAAAATCTCTTCAATTTCTGCCTTAAAAAACTCAGTAGCAGTAATTGTGTTAAGTGAAGAACAAGTTAAAAAATCAAAGTCAAAATTGGTTAAATATGCTAAAGAAACTTTTGATTTTGAAGGAAAGTCTGGTCAAATTAACCTTGTAGCTTTTCTTGACAAAGCTTTATTGGTTGCAGGTTTGGGTGAGGAAAAAAAAGTTGATAATCTTGCTTTACAAAGACTTGGCTCAAGAATAATAGCATTTCTAAACTCTTCTAAAATTAAAGATGCAACAGTGTTTTTTGGATATGAATTAGATGATAAAGGTAATGTTAAAAATCATAATTATAAAGCTGAAAATGTTGGAGAAGTGGCATTTGGCTCTCTTTTGCAATCATATCGTTTCAACAAATATTTTGAAGACAAGAAGAAAAACAAGGAACTAAAAGTTAAATCATTGAGCTTTGCTGTTTCTGATATTGCAAAATCTGAGAAGATTTTTGATGGTTTAAAAATTATTGCTGAAAATGTTTTCTTTGTCAGAGATTTAGTTTCTGAACCTTGTAATGTTTTAAATCCTGAAACTTATGCTGAAATTTGTAAAACTTTGAAAAAAGAAGGATTAGAAGTCCAAGTTTTAGGTGAATCTGAGATGAAAAAATTGGGAATGAACTCTTTGCTTGGTGTCGGACAAGGAAGTGTTAAAGAATCACAATTAGTTGTATTAAAATGGAATGGCGCAAAAAATTCTAAGGAACAGCCTGTAGCATTCGTTGGAAAAGGTGTAACTTTTGATACTGGTGGAATTTCAATTAAACCTGCTCAAAACATGGAAGATATGAAAACTGACATGGCTGGTTCTGCAGTAGTAGTTGGTTTGCTACGTTTACTTGCTCAAAGAAAAGCCAAGGTAAATGTTGTTGGTGTTATTGGTTTGGTTGAAAATATGCCTTCTGGTTCGGCTCAAAGACCAGGAGATGTTGTAAAGTCAATGTCTGGTCAAACAATTGAGATTGTAAACACTGATGCCGAAGGTAGATTGGTTTTAGCTGATGCTCTTCATTATACTAATACAAAATTTAAACCAAAACTAATTGTTGATTTGGCAACTTTGACAGGTGCAATTATTGTAGCATTAGCTGATGTTCACGCTGGAATGTTTTCAAATGATGATAATTTAGCAAAACAACTTGAACAAGCTGGAAAAGAAACAGCAGAAACTTTATGGAGAATGCCACTTGGTGATGCTTATGATGAAATGATTAACTCTGATATAGCAGATATGAAAAATGTTGGCAGTGGAAGAGGAGCTGGAAGTGGTACTGCAGCACAGTTTTTACAACGTTTTGTTGGTAAAACTAAATGGGCTCATCTGGATATTGCAGGCGTTGCTTGGAAAGGGAAAGGAGATCCAATGGCAGTAAAAGGCGCAACTGGTTATGGTGTGCGTTTATTAAATCAGTTTATTATTAACAACTACGAAAAATAATTATGAAAAAAATAATTGTTGTTTTGGCATTAATTTTAGCTTCTTCTTGTGCTATTACTAATCCTCCTTCAGGTCCTGGAGTTTTTTATACGGATGTAAAAGAATTAGTATATTATGATCCATATGTTAATCCACTTTCTGAATCTGTAATATGTAGTAATAATTATGGTGGATTTTTTTCATTGGGTAATTCTGGATTAAATGCAATTAAAGCAAAAACTAAAATTAAGAAAATTCACTCAATTGAACGTACTTATCATAATTTTATGTTGATAAAAGCCAAATCTTGTTTGATTGTGAAAGGCCAGATTTCTAAATAAATTTATCATGAAAAAACTTTTGATTAAAGGCGGTAATAAACTGCAAGGCGAAGTTTGTATTGCTGGTGCAAAAAATGCCGCTTTACCATTGATGGTTGCATCAATTCTAACTGAAGAAAAGCTTACTCTAACTAATGTTCCACATGTTGCTGATATTTCTACGATGGCAAATTTATTGGCAAATCTAGGTATAACAATTCATCTTGATGGAACACCAAAAAATGATGGTCATCAAGGAAGAGTGATGATTTTAAATGCAAACGAAATTTCAAATCCGGTTGCTCCTTATGACTTAGTCTGCAAAATGCGTGCTTCAATTTTAATTTTAGGTCCGCTTTTAGCTCGTTTTGGAAAAGCTAAAGTATCGCTTCCTGGAGGTTGTGCAATTGGAACTCGTCCAGTAGATTTGCATTTGAAAGCAATGGAAAAACTAGGTGCTAAAATTGAGTTAGTAAGTGGTTATGTTGAAGCAACAGTTGATGGAAAACTCAAAGGTTCTGAAATTAATTTTGAAAAAGTTTCGGTTGGTGCAACTCAAAGCACTTTAATGGCGGCTTCTCTTGCTGAAGGAGAAACAATTATAAACAATGCTGCTTGCGAACCTGAGATTATTGATTTAGCAAAGTGCTTAAATGCTATGGGTGCTAAAATTGAAGGTGCCGGAACTTCAAGAATTATAGTTAAAGGAGTAGAAAAACTTCATGCCGCAAGACATAACATAATTGCCGATAGAATTGAAGCTGGAACTTATGCTATTGCAGCAGGAATAACTAATGGTTGTTTAAAGTTAAAAGGAGTCGAATTATCACTCTTTGGAGGTTTCAAAGAAGAATTGGAAAAATCTGGTTTGCAGTTAAGTCAGGTTTCTGAAAACGAAATTGAAGTTAGAAGATCGTCCGATGTTATTAATTCTGTTAGTATATCAACTCATCCTTTTCCTGGTTTTCCAACTGATATGCAAGCTCAGTTTATGTCTCTGATGACTGTAGCAGATGGTGTTTCAACTATAGAAGAAAATATATTTGAAAACCGTTTTATGCATATTATGGAGCTTGTAAGAATGGGTGCAAACATTGAATCTCATAGCAATATTGCAATTGTTAAAGGTGTTAAAAGGTTGACTGGAGCTGAAGTTATGGCAACCGATTTAAGGGCTTCAGTTTCAATGGTATTGTGTGCTCTAGTTGCTGAAGGAGAAACTAAGATCAATAGGCTCTACCATCTTGAAAGAGGATATGAAAGATTAGCTGAGAAGCTGATTAAATGTGGTGCTGATATTAGAATTTTATACTAGAAATTTTTACTGTTTTTTGTAACAAATTATTATTGGAATTTTTAAATGTTTTCTTACGTAGCTAAAAAATTTTTTGGGTCAGTTAATGATCGTATTATCAAGTCTCTGTTTTTGGAAGTTGCTAAAATAAATGCCCTCGAACCAAAAATGGTCGTGCTTTCAGATGTAGAATTGAAAGCTAAAACTGATGAGTTTAAAAATCGTTTGAAAAATGGAGAGACTCTTGATTCAATTTTGCATGAAGCTTTTTCAGTTGTTCGTGAAGCTTCAAAACGTGTTTTAAATATGCGTCATTTTGACGTTCAGTTAATTGGTGGTATAGTTTTACATCAAGGAAAAATTCCTGAAATGAGAACAGGTGAGGGTAAAACTTTGGTTTCAACTTTACCTTGCTATTTAAATGCTTTGGCAGGTCACGGAGTTCATGTTGTTACTCCAAATGATTATTTGTCGAAAAGAGATTCAGCTTGGATGGGTAGAATTCATCAATTTCTTGGCTTAACAGTTGGTTGTTTGACTAATGATTTAGAAGATGAAGAACGTAAAGCTGCTTATGCTTGTGATATTACTTATGCTACAAATAACGAGCTTGGTTTTGATTATTTACGTGACAACATGAAATACGATGTTGAAAAAATGGTGCAACGCCAAGGTGAGAATGGTAAGTTCTTTGCAATTGTTGATGAAGTTGATTCAATATTAATTGATGAAGCTAGAACTCCATTGATTATTTCTGGTCCTACTAACGATAATTCTAAACTTTATGAAGAAATTAACAGATTAATTCCAAAGTTGACTGAGAATTGTTATCAGCTTGAAGAAAAAGATCGAGGAGTTTTCTTGACTGATACTGGGGTTGAGATAATGGAAAAACTTTTGAAAGAAAGGGGAATGATCGAAGACAATTCTTCTTTGTTTGATGTCAATCATGTTTCATTAGTTCATCATACTAATCAGGCTTTAAAAGCTCACAAAATTTTCAAGAATGAAATTGATTACATTGTTAAAGACAATTCTGTTGTAATTATTGATGAATTTACAGGCCGTATGCAAGAAGGAAGAAGGTTTTCTGATGGTTTACATCAAGCTCTTGAGGCAAAAGAAGGAGTTAGGGTTAGAAATGAAAATCAAACTTTAGCTTCAATTACTTTTCAAAACTACTTCCGTCTTTATAAAAAACTTGGAGGTATGACTGGAACTGCTTTAACAGAAGCAACTGAGTTTGAAGAGATTTATGGACTGAAAGTTGTTGAAATTCCAACTAATAAAGCTGTATCAAGAATTGATGAAGATGATGAAATTTATAAAACTGAGTCAGCAAAATATGATGCAATAATAAAATCAATTTCTGAATCTTATAATAAAAAACAGCCAGTTTTGGTTGGAACAACTAGTATTGAAAAATCAGAATATTTATCCAAATTACTAAAAAGTCATAAGTTACCTCATAATGTTCTAAATGCTAAATATCACGAGCAAGAAGCTGAAATTATTGCTCAAGCTGGTATTCCTGGTGCAATTACAATTGCAACTAATATGGCGGGACGCGGAACTGATATTATGCTTGGTGGTAATCCTGAAATGTTAATTGGTTCAGAAACCAATCCTGATAAAATTGTATCAATTAAAGCGAAAGTTGAATTAGACAAGAAAATTGCTATTGATGCTGGAGGACTCTATGTACTTGGAACTGAAAGGCATGAAAGTAGAAGAATTGATAATCAATTACGTGGTCGTTCTGGTCGTCAGGGTGACCCTGGAAGATCAAAATTCTTTTTATCTTTGCAAGATGATTTAATGAGAATTTTCGGTTCAGAAAAACTACAAGGAATGCTATCAAAATTAGGCCTAAAAGATGATGAAGCAATTTTCCATCCATGGATAACCAAAACTTTGGCTAAAGCACAATATAAAGTTGAGATGAGAAACTACGAAATTAGAAAAAATTTGCTCAAATATGATGATATTGTAAACCAACAGAGAAAAAGTATATTTGCTTTGCGTTCTGAAGTGATTTCTTCAAAAGATATTTCTGAAAAGCTTATTAAATTCAGATCTGAAATTAATAGTGATATGGTTCTGGATTGTATACAAAAAAATTCTTATGTAGAACAATGGGAGATTGACGCTTTAGAAAAAGAAATATTTAGAGTTTATGGTATTAAAATTGATTTAAAGTTGGAGGCGGAAAAAGATGGAGTTACAGAAAAAGAAATTTTGTCTTTTATTGAATCAAAAACTGCAGAAATTTTTTCAACAAAAGAAAATATTTATGGCAAAGATTTGTTAAGACAAGTTGAAAAACAGATTTTTTTGCTAACAATTGATTCTGAGTGGAAAGATCACTTATTGTCACTTGATAAATTAAGAAATGGCATAAATTTACGTGCTTATGCTCAAAAAGACCCCTTGATTGAATATAAAAAAGAAGCTTTTGGTTTATTTGAAGATATGATGTTACGTATGGAAGAGCAAATTATTAGTAGAATTGCTCACGTACAATTAAACATTACATCAGAAGAGGAAATTAATTTATTGGCCAGAGTCCCTAAACAAAAAACTTTTGAAAGCAGAAATGATCCAGCTTTTGAAATTTCTCAAAATACTTCATCCACTACGCCAATTAAAACAAATTTTAATTCGCAAAATAGAAATCCAAAAGATCCTTCAACTTGGGGAAATGTTGGTAGAAACGAGTCTTGTCCTTGTGGTAGTGGAAAGAAATATAAATATTGCTGCGGAGCTTAATTCGTATTTATTAATCATAGTCAAAATTTAAAATAACAATTATGAAAAAATCGAAGTATTATAATTCTGCTTTTTCAATGATTGAAATTTCAATTGTTTTGTTAATTATGGTATTTTGATTGCTGGTGTTACTCAGGGATCAAAATTGGTGAATAAGTTCAAGTTGCAAACTGCTCAGTCATTAACTCAAAGTTCTCCTGTTACAAGT